>JBHCAZ010000001.1:0-27480 GCA_041798765.1 Parabacteroides sp.
CCGAGTAGAAACAGCCCGGCAGTCTGAAAAAACCGGCCGGCATTGATAGCCCAAAACAAACTTGCCTTCTGCCCCAGTGTGATATTTCCCAATAGGAACTCTCCGAAATTTCCGGCTTTGGTATATGCTGCCACCTCTGTATACATTTCTCCGACTTTGAGGTCTGGCAACTGGTGTGCCGGATTAATCAGGCTCGCAATATAATGGTACCATTCAACCGGTTGCAGCAAAAAGATAATGGACATCACTATAATTGCCTTATCACTCCAGTTACGTGTCAGGAAAAGAACAAGGCTTACTACAGCAAACAACAAAAGTACATCTCCGGCAGGAAAAAAGGCAGCATTCAATGTTGCAAAACCGATCAATAATACCATACGCCACAGGAAGCGATAGCCGAAATCCTTTCCCTGCTTCTTTTGATTACTGGACTGAATGTAGAATGTGAATCCGAACAGCAAAGCAAATATAGCATATGCCTTTCCTGCAAAAAGGCTGAAAATACCATTGAATACTCCTTGATCCAACGCATTAAGCCACCCCGGAGAATCTGTAGGATATACAGGAAAAATAAAGTGTTCCAGATTATGAACCAAAATAATAGCCATTACAGCAAAGCCGCGAAGGGCATCCACGACTTCTATTCGAGGATTTTTTTTAAAAGTTGTTCCATTTTTATTTGTTGAGTAATAATTTGATTTTCTTATTCATTGGTTTTTCAAAATAACGGTATGACAACAGGCTCAGCAGCGTGATTATGACAAACAGTACAGGCATGGAGTAATACCATTCTATCTTTAATTCTGTGTTCTTTTGCCATTCCGCATAAGTCAGCAATACAAAGAGATGTATCAGATAGAAGCTGTAGCTTATTTCTCCCCCGTTATCATCAAACGGTTATTTAGCAATCTTGAAAGAATGCCTTTCTGCAATGCAAAACTGACAAGCACCATAGCAACAGGCAACCAGTAGTAACAGGAGTAGCGGTACACTTTGGGTATTTCTGAAGCATACATATAGAAAACCATAAATACGATTACAGATACGATTTCCATCATATTGCCTTGCAATGCCGTAATCTCCTTGCCTTTCAGGTATTCATACAATCGGAACAATAACATGCCTGCTATGAAATCAGGAAAACGGGTTATCGGGTTAACATACCAATATTCCTTTATCTTTTCCGGTGGAGTTAAGTACATACCGATAACAACGATTAGGGCCATGACAAAAAAGACATAAAGCAACCGTTTGTAATTTTTTGCCAACGGTATAAGAAAGGGAAAACAGAAATAAAACAACTGTTCACTGCATAGGCTCCATGAAGGACTGTTAAAAGAAAAGAAATAATCCGCTTTGGGTATATAGGCATTTGTGAGGGTTAAAGAGGCCAGGAAATGCGCCAGCCAATCCATTTTACCGGATGCCACAACGTAGTTTCCTAAAATAGCTGCAACCAACAACGTCAGCCAATGCAAAGGGTACACACGTGCAAAACGTGCAATCCAGAAACTTTTCCTATCGATTTTGTTCTCTTTCAACTTCTGTTGGTAGTTATATGCAATGATAAAGCCGCTCAGCACAAAAAAGAAACTGACCCCGACGAATCCTTCCTTAAAGAAATGTATGTCAAAAAAACGATCGATTACATAACAATGCGCCCCAAAAACCATCATGGCAAAGATGAAGCGCAAAGATGTCAGTACATTTATCATATTAGTAAAATGAATTAAAAGTTGGATAATCGTGTGCGTCATTATCTGTACAAAAATAACGTTTTATCACGATACGCTTCTATATCTATTAAAAAATCTATCAAGATCTCTATTTTATTGTCATATTTCGAGCAATGGTGGATCAGATGTATCCCGACCTTTTTTTGAGAAGTAGTAAATCTGTTGAAAATAGACAGACCGGAAATATCTTCCAAAATCGATAGAAGCCGTTCCTTTAGAAATGGTAGAGGCCCCAAAATCGATATGGTTACCGTCAAATGATTATCTTTGTAAAAAAGACATCTAAATATATCGTATCATGAAACAAAAAAAACTATTCTGGTTGGTGGCATTGACCTGCGGACTGTCGCTACAAACCTACGGACAACAGCCGCAGGGAGGTATAACGCCCGAAATGCTGAAAGAAATCAAACAGGCTTATCAGGGAACCGCAGCCGACAAGGCCATTCACAATGCCATCAGCAACAACGACATTAACCGGCTGGCCGTCAATGCCGACAATAAGAACAACTTTGACACCTATTTTTCGCATAAAGTAGAAAGCAAAGGCATTACCAACCAAAAATCGTCCGGACGTTGTTGGTTATTCACCGGATTGAATGTATTCAGGGCACAGGCGATCGCCCGGTATAACATGGGTAATTTTCAATTTTCACAAAATTATTCCTTCTTTTGGGATCAGTTGGAAAAGGCCAACTTGTTTCTGCAGGGTATCATCGATACACGCCTGCAACCTATGGACGACAAAATGGTGGAATGGCTATTCCAACACGCTTTAAGCGATGGCGGACAATATACCGGTGTAGCCGATATCCTGACAAAATACGGTGTCGTCCCTGCCGAAATCATGGGCGAAACCCACAGCAGTGAAAATACCGGACGTATGGCCAACCTGATTACTCTGAAACTGAAAGAATATGGTCTGCAACTACGAAAACTGTCGGGTGTGAAAGGCACAACGCTGGAAGTATTGAATAAGGAAAAGACCAAGATGTTAGGAACGGTTTACCGTATGCTGGTTTTAAATTTGGGTGAACCGCCCACCAGCTTTACCTGGACACGCAAAGACGCCTCCGGAAAACCGGTCGAAACGAAAGAATATACGCCGCTCAGTTTTTTCAAAGAATATATCGGAGAGGATTTGAAAAACAATTATGTCATGCTGATGAACGATCCGAGCCGCAGTTACTACACGCTGTATGAAATCGACTACGACCGGCATGCGTACGACGGGTATAACTGGACATACGTCAACCTGCCGATAGAAGATATCAAGCAAATGGCCATCGCTTCCATCAAAGATAGTACCATGATGTATTTTTCGTGCGACGTCGGTAAATTTTTCGATCGCGAACGCGGGCTCCTTGATGTCGACTTCTACGACTACGGCTCCTTGATGGGAACCACTTTCGGCATGAACAAGACTGAACGTATCCAGACGTTTTCAAGCGGCTCTTCGCATGCCATGACCTTAATGGCCGTAGATATAGACAGCAACGGGAAACCTAAAAAATGGATGGTGGAAAACAGCTGGGGGCCGGGAGCCAACAACGGCCATCTGATCATGACGGACAAATGGTTCGATGAATACATGTTCCGCTTGGTCGTCCATAAAAAATATATTACGCCACGCGTGAAAGAGATTTTGCAAACCAAACCGATCCGCCTGCCGGCCTGGGATCCGATGTTTGCCGAAGAGAAATAAAGAAAGAATAAGCTCTGAAAGACCGGGTTTTACAAGCTGATCCGCTGTAAAATCCGGTTTGTCGCTCCGACACGCTGCCCGACAAATTGCCCCGCCGCATTGCCGGCTACCTGCAATCGCTGTTCGGAAGCCAGCCATTCATCCAACTTCTGGTGCAACTGCTCTTCAGAAGAGACTGAGAATCCGCCTCCGCATTCGATCAGATCGGAAGCCTCTTTGAATTTCTTGTATTTGGGCCCGAATAAAACAGGAACACCATATACGGCCGCTTCTAATGTATTATGTATGCCCACTCCGAAGCCTCCGCCAATATAGGCTATTTCTCCATAACGGTAAATCGACGACAAGAGCCCGAAACTATCGACTATCAGGCAAGATTTGCCCGCCATCAGCGTTTGATCCTGCATAACGTCCGACAAACGGACCGAGGGCCGTTTCAACAACGACTCGATATACATCAAATGCTCGCGATGAATTTCATGCGGAGCGATAATCAGCTTCAATTCCGGATGTGCATTAAAATAAGGGATCAGCTTCTCCTCATCGCGCGGCCACGAACTGCCGGCTATTAAAGTCAGCCTATGACTTCCCTCCTTTTTGACAAAACGTTCGATAACAGGTAATTCGCGTGCCTGCTTACAGATATCCAAAACGCGATCGAAACGCGTATCTCCACATACCGAAACGGCCTTGATCCCAATCGCATGCAACAAGCTGCGCGAGCGTTCATCTTGTACAAACAAATGATCGAAACAAAACAGAAACCGGCGGTATAGTCCTCCATACCAACGGAAAAACAGTTGATCCGGCCGAAATACCGCCGAAATGATATATGTAGGAATACCTCTTCTTTTCAGTTCCAACAAATAATTGCCCCAAAATTCGTATTTAATGAATATGGCCACTGCCGGATTGGCCAAGTTCAAGAATTTATGTACCCGATATGGCGTATCGAACGGGAGATAGCAAATGACATCTGCTCCGTTGTAATTTTTACGCACTTCATAACCCGAAGGCGAGAAAAACGTCAACAGAATTTTATATTCAGGATAGCGTTCCCTGATTTTTTCCATCATCGGACGGCCTTGTTCAAACTCTCCTAACGAAGAGGCATGAAACCATATGTATCGTGCGTTCCGGTCTATTTTTTCCCGTAGGATACGGTTCGTCTTCCATTGCCCAAGACGCATCATGCGCGCCTTCTTGTGAAAAGGAGAAATCAGAGCAACAATAAGGCCGTATACATGTATGAAAAAGCTATACATCAACGAAGGACCTCTATTGCTCTACGAATACGACGAATGGATTCTTCCTTTCCCAAGGCTTCCGTAATATCGAAAATATGCGGGCCTTTCCCCTCTCCCACAAGCGCTAAACGCGTGGCATTCATGATATTCCCCAGATGATACCCTTTACTTTCGATCCACGCCTTCACTTCATTTTCAGTACCTTCGATATCAAATGGCTCACGAGCCTGTAGTATATCAATCATCTCCGTCAATTGTGCTGCACTGTCTTCTTTCCAACGTTTTTTACGCGTTTTTTCGTCATATTCGGCCGGAGCGATAAAGAAAAACGAACATAAATCCCATAATTCGCGAATAAAAGACACCCGGTCTTTCATCATGGCAACCACTTTTTCGACATAAGCAAAGTCGGCTTTAACACCGTGTTCTTCAAGTATCGGAATAAACAGTTGGGCTGCTTTATGGCTATCCATAGCCTGAATATAATGATGGTTGAACCATTTTCCCTTTTCATAGTCGAATTTCGCTCCGCTCTTGCTGCAACGGGTCAGATCGAAAACTTTAACCAGATCGTCCATGCTCATCACCTCTTGATCATTCCCCGGATTCCACCCTAATAAGGCAAGGAAATTAACAACAGCTTCCGGCAGATACCCGCTTTCACGATAACCGGACGAGATCTCTCCGCTCTTCGGGTCGTGCCATTCCAACGGAAATACAGGGAATCCCAAGCGGTCGCCATCCCGTTTGCTCAGCTTCCCGTTTCCTTCCGGCTTCAACAGCAAGGATAAATGAGCAAAATGAGGCATCGTATCCGTCCAACCGAAATAACGGTACAGCAACACATGCAAAGGTGCGCTCGGCAACCATTCCTCACCACGGATGACATGGGTCACCTCCATCAAATGGTCGTCTACAATATTCGCCAAATGGTAAGTAGGTAATTGATCGGCCGATTTATAAAGGACTTTATCATCCAATACCGACGAATTGATGACTACTTCCCCACGGATCAGGTCGTTTACACGTACATCCTCATCCGGTTCTATTTTCACCCGGACAACGTATTGATTACCGGCAGCAATCAGCGCTTTCACTTCATCTTCCGGCAAAGTCAGCGAGTTACGCATCTGCATGCGTGTCGATGCATCGTATTGAAAATTCGCAACCTCTTTCCGTTTCATTTCCAACTCTTCCGGCGTATCGAACGCCATATATGCATGTCCGCTTTCCAAAAGGTCGTTTACATATTTTTTGTAAATTTCGCGGCGTTCACTTTGACGGTAAGGGCCATACGTTCCTCCGAAACTCACCCCTTCATCAAAATGAATACCCAACCAGGTGAGTGCCTCGATGATATAGGCTTCTGCCCCGGGAACAAAACGCTGCGAATCGGTATCTTCAATACGAAGGATCAAATCTCCCCCGTTTTGTTTCGCAAATAAATAATTATATAAGGCTGTACGCACGCCGCCTATATGCAAAGCGCCTGTAGGACTGGGTGCAAATCGAACTCTGACTTTCCTTTGAGACATAATTTCATCTATTTTCTATCAATATTTTGGCAAAAATAGGCTTTTTTTTCGTTCGATGAATATTTTTACGTACATTTCGGCATGAAATCGAACCGGAATCCGAACTTCTATATTTTTCAGTCTCACGGATTCAAAAAAAGCGTGGTATCTGTATGAAAGTAAACAATTATAATGTTCATCCCAGCGTATACTTTATTATCGCTGCAATGCTTATCGCCTATTTTTTCCCTCGGGAAGGCAAATTCCGTTACCAGTTTTATGAAGGAAAGCCTTGGAGGTACGGATTATTAACGGCTCCAGGTGATTTCCCTATTTATAAAACAGATGCAGAACTGTCGGCCGAACGAGATTCTGCTCTGAAGAATTTTGCGCCTTATTATCGGGTCGATGAAGACGCCGAAACGGTTGCAATCGAAAAACTGCGCGAAGATTACCGGAAAACATTGAAAAACAGAGCGACTCCAACATGCATGCAATACATCGAACAAAGTCTGCACAGGATGTACAAAAGCGGTATCATTTCCGCCCAGGACATGGAGTCGTTTAAAAAATCGTCATTTCCGGAGGTCAACGTACTGACAAATAATCTGGCGGAACTGACCCCCTCCAGCCAGTTTTTTACAGTCAAAAGCGCCTACGAGTTTATTATAGATAATTGCCCCCCAAGGGTAAACAAGACCGAGCTGAAATCTTGTAATGTCAACAACTATCTATCTGAAAACGTGACCTACGACGCTTCCATGTCGGAAAAAGTTAAAGAAGAAATCATCAACAACATTCCGCTATCCAAGGGTATGGTACAAGCGGGAGAGCGATTGGTTGACAGAGGGGAGATCATTGACACTCAAACCTATAACGTATTAAGATCGTTGAAAATCGTACACGAAAGCAAATCGGGGGGCAGTCAGCGGCAGAGTATGATTCTGGGCGGGCAGTTTGTCCTCGTGTTCGGCCTCTTCTTCTGCTTTTGGATCTACTTATGGTCTTTCCGGATCAAGATTCTCCATAACCGCCGAAATACGCTGTTTATGGTATTGTGTATTTTCGTCTGCTGTATCATTACGGAACTTTGTGTCACGTATGGATTATTCAATATTTACATCTTGCCGTTTGCCATTGTTCCAATTGTTGTACGTACGTTTTTCGACTCCCGGACGGCTCTTTTCGTCCATTTGATCATCGTGATGCTTTGTTCGCTGATGGCACCTTTCCCGTTCGAATTTCTTTTATTGCAGATCATTGCGGGTATGGTGGTCACTTTCAGTTTGCGGGAACTATACGAACGCTCTCAGTTGATCCGGTGTGCATTTTTTATTTTCATGTCCTACGTACTTTCTTATATCAGTCTTTCAATATATCAAGAGGCCGATATTCAAAAGATAAATTGGATGATGATCCTTTATTTCGGGATAAATTTCATTCTTTTGATGTTCTCCTACATATTGGTATACATACTGGAAAAGACATTCGGTTATGTCTCCAGTATCACCTTGATAGAGCTTTCGAATATCAATACTCCTCTATTGAAAAAACTGTCGGAGACCTGTCCCGGAACATTCCAGCACTCGCTGCAAATTTCCATTTTAGCCTCCAATGCCGCAGCCGCTATCGGAGCAGATGTGCAATTAGTGCGTACCGGAGCCCTGTACCATGATATCGGTAAAATGGCCAATCCGGCTTTTTTTACAGAAAATCAAGGAAGTATCAATCCTCATAATCAATTGACGCTGGATGAAAGTGCCAAAATCATCATCAGCCATGTGAATGATGGAGTTAAAATTGCAGAAAAGGCAAGCATACCGAATGCGGTCATCAATTTTATACGGACACATCACGGACGCGGAAAGGCCAAATATTTCTACAACTCGTATAAAAACAAATATCCTGAAAAAGAGATAAATGAAGATCTTTTCACCTATCCGGGCCCGAATCCTTTCACCAAAGAAACAGCCATTCTGATGATGGCCGACTCGGTAGAAGCTGCATCGCGCAGCCTGAGCGAACATACAGAAGAAAATATCCGTCAATTAGTCAACCGGATCATTGACGAACAAATAGCAGACGGATTGATGAAAAACGCGCCTCTGACATTTAAAGATGTAGAAACAATAAAAAATGTAATTGTAGAAAAACTGAAAATAATGTATCATACCCGGATCAGCTATCCTGATCTAAAGGCAAAAAAACAACCGGTTATTCAGACCGGGTCGACATCGTAATGCACGGCCACTTGCCGGAAGTTCGATAGGTGTTCCATCTCTTCGGATACGCGATCTAAAAGGGTGCGTACCGGAGCAATGGCAACCGTTATTTCTATTTTCAATATAATTTTACGAATATACCACGCCTGAATACGGGCAATCGGTGGGACTACAGGCCCTAAGATTCTTTCGTTCAAATGGTTTCGTAATTTATCGGCATAAATAAACGAAATCTGATGCACAACATCCTCTTTCCGACTCCGTAAAACGACCTCTATGATTCGAAAATAAGGCGGATATCGAAAGAGCTTTCTTTCTTCCAACTGCAGGCGAGCCATTTCTTTGTAGTCCGATCTGACAGCCAATCGGATAATAGGGTGTTCGGAAGAAAAGGTCTGTAATACGACCGTTCCCCGTTTATTCCGGCGTCCGGACCGTCCGCTGACCTGGACAAGCAACTGAAAAGCACGTTCATGTGCCCGAAAATCAGGAATGTTCATTAAACTATCCGCATTCAAGATACCCACGACACTTACATTGGCAAAATCCAATCCTTTGGAGACCATCTGGGTTCCGATCAAAATATCGGTATTGCCTTGTTCAAAATCAGAAAGAATGCGCTCGAATGCCGTACGGGTATGCGCTGTATCAAAATCCAGCCGGCCGACCCGGGCGGCCGGAAACAGTGCTTTGATTTCTTCTTCTACTTTTTCAGTGCCAAAACCTATCGAACGTAATTCGGCCTCAGGCTCTCCACATGTCGGGCACGATTTCGGAACCCGCACCCTATATCCGCAATAATGACATGTCAATTCATGCCGTTGCTTGTGATATGTCAGGCTGACATCGCAATTTACACAATGAGGTACCCAACCGCAGTTATTACATTCTAATACCGGTGCAAATCCCCGACGATTCTGAAAAAGAATCGCTTGCTCTCCCTCTTTCAAGGCCTCGTCTATCTTTTCGATCATAAGCGGAGAAAACAATGCATTATTCATCCTTTTTTTCCGCTTCAATTCGCGAATATCAACCGTTAATATTTCAGGTACCCTAACCTCTCCGTAACGGACCGATAAATCCACCAGTCCATATTTGCCGGCAAGAGCGTTGTAATAACTGTCGATAGAGGGAGTCGCGGACCCCAAGAGCGTTTTAGCCCCGTGCATTCCCGCCAAAACAATCGCTGCATTGCGTGCATGATATCGTGGGGCCGGATCTTGCTGTTTATACGAATGGTCGTGTTCTTCATCCACAATGATCAAACCGATATTGCCAAACGGCAGGAAAAGGGAAGACCGTACGCCCACAACCAACAACGGGTCATTCCCTCGCAAAATCCGATTCCAGATCTCGACACGTTCACTATCCGAAAACCGGGAATGATATACTAACATTCTATCTCCGAAAAAATAGGATAAACGCTTCGTAATCTGAGTTGTAAGGGCTATTTCGGGTAATAAGTATAAAACCTGTTTTCCTTTCTGCAATATCTCGTCAATCAAATGGATATAGATTTCTGTTTTTCCGCTGGATGTAATGCCGTGGAGTAAACATACATCTTTGATTCGGAATACATCTTGTATTTGCCTCAAAGCGCTCTGTTGCTCTTCCGAGAGACAATTCAGCACATGGGCGACAACCTCCATCGGTTGCAAACGTTCAACTTCTTTTTCATAGGATTCCAAAATACCGCGCTTGAGCAACTCATCTAAAACCGTGGCTGAACACCCGCTCCGCTTCAACAATTCTTTTTTAGAAATTTCTTGTGCCATCTGTGTCTCCTGCATCTGGATTTCCTCTAAAAAGAAACTCAGAAGGGCCATTTGCTTATGTGCCCGTTTTAAACTATTGAAAGCAGCAGATAATTGTTCTTCGGCATGGAAAGCTATAGATAGACGAATATAGGTCTGTGTTTTAGGTTTGAATCCATGTTTTAATTCTTCACAAACCTCAACAGCCCCTAAGGCCATGAGCGAAGAGATAACAGGCATTACATTCCGTAATCCGGTTTTTTTCTCCAATTCCGAAATGGTCAATTTTGTTTGACCGGAAAAAGCTTCTAACACAGACTGTTCGGCTGGACGTAACATAGAGTCAGCTTCGAAATTTTCATTGTACATAACAGCCGTTTCACTCTCCAATTTCAAACCGGAAGGTACAGCGGCATTATACACATCCCCCAACCTACAACAATAATAAAAAGAGAGCCATTCCCAAAAACGCAATTGCAACTGACGCAGCACCGGAATAGGATCTAAAAGGGCGTAGATTTCCTTTATTTCATAAGTATTCTTCGACTCATCTTTCGTATGTATAGCCCATACAATAGCGGTATAGAAGCGCTTTACCCCAAACTGGACAATAACACAGGAGCCGATAAAAATTCTCGGCTCCAAATCAGGCGGAATACGATACGTATACCTATTTGCCAACGAAAGAGGCAGGATGACTTCTGCGTACTTCAATGTTAAAACAGATAAGCAGCCGTGATAGACCAAATACGGTTTTTAGCATTCAAGGAACCGGCACTATAATCGTCCGTTAATCCGATACCGTAGGTTAATCCGAGTTGCAAAGAATTGAATAATTCAATACCGCCTCCTACATTCACTCCTGCAGCAAAAGATTTAGCTTTCAATTGTTGCTGCACATCATCGTATATTCGTGAAAGTTTATTGCCACCAACCCTAAAGCTGACATAAGGTCCAGCTGCCAAATATCCCTTTATGACGGGAATCCCGAACTTCCACTTCAGATTAACCGGAACGTCAATATAACGGTTTACGATTTCTTTCTCAAACGAAAGCATTTCTTCTTTCAATGGCTTCAACGAAACCCCTTTCGTTGAATAAAGGACAGCCAGATCTATGCCTACTCCTGCAACTGGAGCGATAAATTCCAACATCGGTCCAAGGTGATAACCCGTGATATTTTCCGTAGAAACAATATCTTTATTGAACTTTACGGAAGCGATGTTAACACCTCCTTTTACTCCAAAACGAATCTGCGATTTCACCGGAGAAGCAGCCAGCAACATCACAACAAACAAAAGACTTCCTATGAGCTGTTTCATAATTTTAGACATTTAAATTAGACATAAAAGATACTTAATAATGACAAAAGAACAGATTTTCTTTCAAAAAAACAAATACTTTTCAAGGATTCTTTTTCTGTCTTTTTCCTTTTTTATATTTTTATGGACTGTGGCATGAGTAAGAGATATAGTGACTTTCCGGGTGTATTCGACAAACCTTAGAAGGGGTATTTCAGGAGGATCAACATATAATTTAACATATATACGATCCTTTTTGAGAAAATGCCTTTCTATGGATGAGATTATTTCTTTATTTTTGTCGGCAATCAATGTCGAACATTATATAAGTCAATGAAAAAGGCAATATTCTTAATTCTATTGCAATGCTGCTGTTTAGTACTGGCTGCTCAGATCAATACCGACCGGGTTTTATCGATCGGCCGGAATGCATTGTATTTCGAAGATTATGTTCTCTCTATCCAATATTTCAATCAGGTTATAAAATCCAAACCATGGTTGGCCGAACCTTATTTTCTTCGTGCAGTGGCCAAAATTAATTTGGAAGATTATAAGGGTGCAGAAGAGGATTGTACGTTATGCATAGAAAGAAATCCTTTCTTGGTACAGGCGTATTATGCCCGCGGAATCGCTCGCCAAAGTATGGAAGCTTATGATGCGGCCATTGCCGATTATGATAAAGGATTGGAGTTCAAGGCCGGTGACCGGAAAATATTGGTAAACAAAGCGGTTGCTACTATCCAAAAAAAAGACTACGCAGCCGCCGAAAAGGTGTTCGATGTCCTGATCGCCACCTATCCGAACTACTCGATGAATTATATGACCCGTGCGGCCATGTACTCGGAAAAAGGCGATACCGCAAAAGCCCTGGCTGATTATAACAAAGCGATAGCAATGGATCCCTATTACGCTCCAGCCTATGGAAACCGGGCTCTTTTGCTTTATCGGAACGATCATTTTCAAGAAGCATTGTCCGATCTGAACGAGGCCATCCGGTTGAATACGCGCGAAAGCGGCTATTATATTAACAGAGGATTGGTCCGCTATCAAATGAATGACCTTCGCGGGGCAATGGCCGACTATGATCAAGTTGTAAGCATGGACAGCCGAAACTTGATCGCCCGTTTTAACCGAGGCCTGTTACGCGCCCAGGTGGGAGACAGCAACCGGGCTATCGAAGATTTTGATATGGTCATCGAAATGGAGCCGGAAAACTATATAGCCTATTACAATCGCTCGTCATTACGATTTGAAACCGGAGATTATAGAGGTGCCATACAAGACCTCAATATGGTCTTGCAACGTTATCCTAATTTTGTAGCTGGCTATTATAATCGTTCGGAAGCAAAACGTAAAATAAGAGATGAGGCCGGAGCCGACCGCGACTATTGGACGGCTTTTAATCTGGAACAGGAAAAACGAAAGGGACGATCGCTTGTTGGCGGCGGAAATACAGCGGGAACATCCAGTCAAACATCTAAAGAAGATAAAGTCAGAGAAGAATCGGATAAAAATATCGACAAATTCAACCGATTGGTTGTTTATGATAAAGAAGAAGAACGTAAAACGAAGTATCACAGTGAAATACGAGGTAGAGTACAAGACAGGAATGTACGTGTAGACATCGAACCGATGTTTATTCTGACTTTTTACGAAAAAGCCGATCCGGTCAAAAAACTGATCTATTACGACAAAATGGTCGAAGCATACAACTCGCGTATGTTATTGACGCATAAATTGCGACTGACCAATGAAGAGGCGGCCCTTACGGAAAATCAGGTACAACAACATTTTTCTTCAATCGACAACTATTCGGCAAAAATCATGCAGGATTCGGCCGATGTCAATGCCTATTTTGGACGAGCGCTTGATTTTATGTTGATACAGGACTTCTCGGAAGCCATCAAAGATTATAATAAGGTTATCGAGTTGAATCCGGATTTTGCCATGGCCTATTTTAACAGAGCTGTAGTCCGCTATAAACAATTGGACTACAATCTGTCGCAAAATACAGATACGCAGGAAGAGCTTTCGATGATCGGGACAACAATACAAATCGGAAAAAAATCGACCGTCTCATCTCCCAACCTTTCAGCTAATGATCCGACTTCTATGGCATTGAAAGACAACAAAAGGGCGTATGAACACGAAATGATTACACGTGATTACGATATGGTTATTCGTTTGAATCCGGGTTTTGTATACGCCTATTTCAATCGCGGAAACCTGCGTTGTGCCCAACGGGATTTTCGGGCAGCCATTCAAGATTATAACGATGCCATCTTGCGTGATCCCGAATTTGCCGAAGCCTACTTCAATCGGGGTTTGGCACGTCTTTCGATGGGAGATACCAATCGAGGAATTGCCGATTTGAGTAAAGCTGGAGAATTAGGGATTGTCAATGCTTACAGTATTATCAAACGAATGACTTCCAATTAGTTCAAATAAATGAAGTTCGTATGTAAAGAATTTGTTTTACTACAAGCAGAATAAAAAAAGAGATTTTTGTTGTATATTCGAAAAAAGCATGTATCTTTGCACCCGTTGAAGAAAAAGACAGCGGTGCCATAGCTCAGTTGGTAGAGCAAAGGACTGAAAATCCTTGTGTCCCCGGTTCGATTCCTGGTGGCACCACTTGAAAATAAGAGAGTTACAGAAATGTAGCTCTCTTTTTTATGCTCTAATAATTCCTCTATTTTTATTCTATCTTCAAATATCTCTTTTAGATCTATCTCATTAGTGTCCACTAATATCCGGTTTTAGAGAAAGAAAAGCGATACCCCAAATACACTGATAATCGCCCCGATGATTTCTTTTAAAGAAATCATCTGTTTAAAGATGAAATACGAAGGCGCCAGAATGATGATGGGAGTTAATGCCATCAATGTAGAAGCAATGCCCGCCTCTGTATACTGTACAGCCATTAAAGAAAACGATACGCCTAAATAGGGCCCGAAAACAGACCCTCCTGTTGCTGCCCACATCGCTTTCCGATCTTTTACCGCCGAACGTAACAACTGCATTCTCCGGCTCAAGAAAAGGATCAGGAGAAATCCAGTTATTCCGACAATTGCACGAATCTGGGTCGAAGCAAATGGAACCATAAAAACCGCTGTCGCATCAGTAGCATCCACATGTTCCATAAAATACCCCATACCTAATTTGCTAAAAACAAGTCCCAATCCCTGTCCTACTCCGGCTCCGATTCCGAACAAAACGCCTTTTAGAGGTAAGGTCAACCGTAATTTTTCATGTTTGCCTTTCCCCTCTCCGCGTCCGAAAATAGACAGGGCTAATCCGAAAAATGTGATCAACATGCCGGCAACCGCTTGTGCATCCATCTGTTCTCCTAAAATCAACATACCGAAAACAGCAGCTGTAGGAAGCGCCAATGTCATAAACAGTTGTCCGAACCTCGATCCAATCAGCAAATAGGTAGAAAAGAGACAATAATCGCCTAAAACATAACCTATAAAACCGGAAACGGCCAACCAGAGCCAAGCCTCTTTTCCGGCATTCCATGGGGCAAATTCGCCTGTAAAGAACAACAAGGTCAGCCCCAACATGAGAATCGCCATCCCCAGCCGAATCGTATTCAACGACAGGCTTCCCATCCGTTTGCCGGCATATTCAAAAAAAAGGGCGCTGATCGTCCAAGAGAAAGCGACGCCTAAGGAAATCAATTCACCGAGATGCGTCCGGACAAGAACAGCAGGTAGAAACAGTTCCATATTCATTATTACATTCCAATGCGGTTCCTACATGTTTCAATAAGGAACTGGACCATTCTCTTTGCGTAGGAAATCCGCCTCCGGAGGGGTTATCGGAGCATAATCCGGATTATTCATCTTCGATGTATGTTCAATGATGAATTGATCTTCATCTAAATTCATAAACCGGGCAAATTCGCTTTTGAAACGAAGACGCACATCGCCCACAGCTCCGTTTCGGTGCTTGGCAATAATAATTTCGGCAATACCGCGCAAATCGTTTCCGGCCTCATCTTGCGTAAATTTATAGTATTCAGGTCGATGAATAAAGCAAACCATATCGGCATCCTGCTCGATCGCCCCCGATTCGCGCAGGTCGGCAAGTTGAGGCCTCTTGCCTTCGATTCCCTGACGCCCTTCTACCCCGCGGTTCAACTGAGAAAGTGCAATAATCGGAATATTCAATTCTTTAGCCAACCCTTTTAAAGAACGGGAAATGGTACTGATTTCCTGTTCGCGGCTTCCAAAACTCATGCCACTGGCATTCATCAATTGCAAATAGTCGATAATGATACATTTCACATCATGTTCGCGCACTAAACGTCGTGCTTTTGTTCGCAACTCAAAGACCGAAAGACTCGGTGTATCATCTACAAAAATCGGTGCATCGTATAAACTCTTTATCTTGGTATCCAATTGTTGCCATTCATGATTGGCAAGACGTCCGCTTTTTATTTTTTCTCCGGGTATTTCGCACACGTTGACAATCAAGCGGTTTACCAACTGCACATTACTCATTTCAAGCGAGAAGAGGGCTACCGGAGTCTGAAAATCGACAGCCATTTTTTTCGCCATAGAAAGAACAAAGGCCGTTTTTCCCATGGCCGGACGAGCAGCAATAATAATCAAGTCCGAATTTTGCCATCCGGAAGTAATTTTATCCAAATCGGTAAAGCCCGTATGCAATCCACTCAATCCTTCTTTTTTATTGGCAGCTATTTCCAGCAATTGCATAGCCTCCTTGATGACCGGATTGATCTGAGTTACATCTTTTTTCACATTGCGCTGCGAAATCTCAAACAACTTGCCTTCCGATTCTTGCATCAAATCTTCCACATCGATCGTCTCGTCAAATGCTTTATCCTGGACAACCGCCGCGAAAGAGATTAATTCGCGCGCCAAATATTTTTGAGCGATGATACGGGCATGATACTCAATATGGGCACTACTCGCCACCTTACTGGTAAGTTGCGAAAGATAAAAAGGACCACCTACATCATCTAATTCGCCCCGTTTCTTCAACTGTTCCGTCACAGTCAACAAATCCACCGGGCGCTGGCTGACAGCCAGATCTACGATTGCCATAAAAATCTTTTCATGTGCTTTTTCGTAAAAGCATTCCGGTTTTAAGATTTCCGCAATCATAGCATAGGCATCTCTTTCCAACATCAAGGCTCCCAACACAGCCTCTTCCAACTCACGCGCTTGCGGCTGTATACGCCCCATGTCTGGAACCAAAATCGTCTTTGTTTTATTACGTCCCGTATTTTTTGTTTTTTCCGCCATATCTCCTTTTTTCGAAGTTCAAAAGTACAATATTTTTCGGCAATCCAGTTCTTTTTCCCTGTCAAAAAAAATCCGTCCAACCTTCACAGGCTGAACGGACCAATCTATAATCGATAAGCTTTTTCTAATTTTTCAAATCAGAAAACAATATCTCGGGAAGGATACTATCGAATTTCACATAAGAAAAGACAAAAGGTATGCCATCTGTATACTTACCCGTTCTTTTTTTTTCGTAATCATCTGATTTTAAAAACACTAAAAAGACAAGCTTATTTTATTCTCTTTTTGTAAAAATGTAGAATATGCCACAATGACTGTAGAAAAAATCCTCACTTTACACTCCTGACGTAAATAATCGGTTATTATTCGCAAGCAATTTTTGCAACACCGATATGTTCTTTTCTGTTATTTCCAATTGGGAAAGCCCCCTTTCGTAAGCCGATCGCCGATGTACATCCGAACCGAGAAAGTCGTAAAAACCTTCATCAAGCAACCAAAGGGCATTCGCCTTGGGTTTGGAACCGTACATTCCGCAAAGAGAAAATAAATTCAGTTGGAAAGTACAGCCTTTCTCTTTCAAGTCTGCGAACTCTTTCTTATCCAAATACAAATAGCGTTCAGGATGCGCTAATACCGGCACATATCCATTCAACACCAATTCGTACAGCATCTCTATATACCCCGGAGGAGACGACAGGTACGAGGTCTCCACCAACACATGCTTTCCGTCAAAGGTCAGCATTTCACCATCCAAATGCTTCATAAAAGAAACATCCAGCATGTATTCTCCTGCCAGGCGAACTTTGAGACTTTCCGGAATCCGTTCTTCTACTTGTTTCAAACGTTCCTGCAAAAAAGCTGGATGATTGCCCGGAAGATCAGCCATGATGTGGGGTGTCAAAAAAAGTTGCCGCACACCCGTTTGTTCCATCACTGCAAGGACAGCAAGCATCTCCTCTTCATCCCGCACACCGTCATCCACTCCGGGAAGGAGATGCGAATGAATATCCGTCATCCCCTCCAATAACATTGTTTCCCGTATGTTCTTCCTTTTTGAAAATAAAGAAGCAAACCAACTCATCTCTTTAAGCCTCTTTCTTTTTCAAGATTCGATGTTTGCGGCGTTTTTTCTCTCCTTCTTCATTTCCGTAACCATAGCCGTAACCATAGCCGTAACCATAGCGACCATATGTCGAATTACTATAATCTGTACCATTCAACACCAGGCACATATTACGGAATTTCTCCTGACGATACAGTTTTTCTACTTCTGGCAACAGACGGCGGTCCATATTTCCAGCACGAATTACATAAACCGTTAAATCGGCCACACGATTGACAATCGTAGCATCTGCCACAACGCCTGCCGGAACATTATCTAAAATAACATAGTCGTACTGTTTACGCAGTTCCTCCATCATCAATTCCAAACGATCGCTCAATAACAGTTCGGCCGGATTAGGTGGAACCGGACCGGAAAAAATCACATCCAAATATTCCGACAAATCCGTTTTTGTCAAGATCTCGTTCACATGTTCTATATTGCCGGATAAGAAGTTGGTAACCCCATGATGAGACTTTTTAAAGTAAGTACCTAATGTCCCTTTTCGGATATCCAAATCCACCAACACTACTTTTTTCTGCATCAACGCCAAACTCATGGCTAAATTGACAGAAACAAATGTTTTTCCCGAACCCGGATTGAAAGAGGTGAACATAATGGTTTTCAAGTCTTTCTGTTTTACCCGCATAAAATCCATATTCGTACGCAATATACGGAAAGCCTCCGATACCGGATCGCGCCCACTCTCTTTCACCACGATTTCATGTTCGCTATCTGTCTGCGATTCCGGAATTTCACCTAAGAACGGTACCGTTGTCGCACGTTCAACCTCCTTACGGGTACGAACTTTTGTATCCGTTATATTGATAAAGTACAAAACACCGGCTGGGATAGCACACCCTAACAAAAAGGCTCCCATAAGCACCAACATCGATCGGGGTGCTACTGGCTGATTACTGCCTGAAGCCGGATCCACAATACGTGCATTACTCTCCGTAATAGCCTGCGAAAGAGCGTTCTCCTCCCGTTTATTCAACAGATACAAATACAGTTCCTCTTTGATTTTCTGTTGCCTCTCTACTGACAGCACATACTTCTGTTGTGTCGGAACAGCCGAAATCCGTCGGGTTGTCTGTGCTTCTTGTGCACGCACATTGCGTATTTTGATATTCAAGCCTACTATCAAGTTATCCACCGAGCGGATAATAGTCTGTTTCATGGCGCTCAGCGAATTATTCAAATCCATCACCACCGGGTTTTTACTACTACTGTTCGCTATGAGTTTATCCCGTTTCAGCAACATCTCGTTATACTCACCGATCTGCCCCTCTACGCTCGCATCCGAGATTCCTGTATTTGCGGGAATCAGGTCCGATGCCTTTGCAGGGTCGGTCAGATATTGTTTAATATACTGCGCCAAACTCAATTGATTATCCAAACTCAGCCCCTCTTGACGGAACTGGCTAGTATTCTGTAAGTACATTCCGGTTTCCGACGTAATATCTGTCAGTTGATTTTCACGTTTGAACGTTTCGATACTGGCATCTACATTTCCCAACTCTTTCTCAATGATAATCAAACGGTCATTGATAAAATTGGAGGTATTCACCGTAATCTGGTTTTTATCATTGATAGCATCTTCATTATAAATAGCGATCAATGTATTCAAAACATCCTCTGCCCGGGCAATCGATACATCCGACAACGACAAATTGATGATTGTAGCCGTTTTAGTTGCCAACGAAGCTGAAAGTTTCGCTTGATAGAGGACTGCCACCTGCTCCAAATTCGATTTACGTACCATAATCGACTGATTCACGGCATTCTCTCCGAAATACAGCGAAGGAATCGCCACTATTTTCCCGATCGGTGTAGCAACCGTATCATTCAGTGCAACCGTCATCGGTTCCCCACTTGCCACTTCTTCTCCACTTGCCGAAATCACCGCAAAATTCGAAAGTTGTACCTCTTTATCCGAAATCGGCATGACCGTCAAATAAAAACGTTGATTTTCTTCGGCCTCCGGAAAAGAGACTAAGACCGGTGAATGGGTATATAATTCTTCCGTACGAAGGCCTTGTTTCACCTGATAACTCACATCTAAATGCAAACGACGTGCAACCTCCTGCATGATTCGCTTCGAACGGAAAATAAGCACTTCGTTGTCTACATTTCGTTTCACGTTAAACAAATTCAACTCATCGAAAGCTGCCGCCTCACTGGCACCACCTCCCCCTTTCGAGTCGTCCTTGATCAAAACCGATGCAGTACGGGTATATACCCGAGGTGTCCAATGTAAGTAAAGAAACGCCCCTGCCAAACAAATCATAACCGAAGCCAAAAACCAATAACGGTTTGCCCAACCCATTTGCAGCAAATCACTGATATTCAGCTCATCCTCCTGAAGCTCTGTGAAGAGATTATCCTGTTCTGTCTTCATCTTCGTTTATTTAGCCAATGTAACGATTAAAGAAATTACCGAGACCAAAGCCGATGTAGCCGACAACCAGACTCCCACCGAATTATTTTGGTTTATCTCACTCTGTCCGGCTTTTGCCTTATTTGGCTCGACATATACGATATCGTTCTGCTGCAGATAATAACAAGGAGAGAGGAAAATATCGGAAGAACGGAGGTCGTGCATCAAGATCGTGCGTTTCCCATCTTTTTCGCGAATCACAGCCACCCGGTCACGCCGGCCGTAAATGGTCAAATCACCGGCCATACTCAAGGCCTCCAGCAGGGTAATACGGTCTCCCGAAATATTAAAAGATCCTGGCCGGTTTACCTCGCCGATCACCGAAACTTTATAGTTCAAAAATTGGATTGTCACGATCGGATCCTTGATCAGGTCCTCTTCGATCAGCCGTTTCTTGACTAATTCTTTCAATTGCATCCGGCTCAATCCCGCAGCATGTATCTTTCCCAAGATCGGAAAATCAATATCTCCCTGCGCATCAACCAAATAACCCAATACCCGTTGCTGTAAAGCCTGTCCACCTATTTGATAAGAAATTGTCGGCATATTAAACGGCAAAGCAAGTTCCGGATCCTTACTGTTTACCATAATGGCCAACAAATCGTCCGGATGAATAAACACTTCATACTGTTGTTCGATTTCCAATTGCGTCATCGGTAACGCATCCTGCAGGTATACCACTTTTTCCGGCGTACCGCATGCGGTACAAAACAAAATCAGACCTACCGCCATCGATTTCCAAATATTTGCGGTAAAGCTACTTTTTCTCCTCATTGTTTCCATTCCAACTACTTTTTCTTTTGGCGTACAAAGTTAATAATAAGATTTAAACATTAATATTTTTCATTCTATTCTTTAAATATTCAGCATGTAAATGATAATATTTCTTGACAAAGATCACATAACTACTTGACAAAAGAAATACAATCGCGACAAAATAAATCCATTGGCAGATATTCTGCACATATACAAGCCCGAACGAAATCGTTACTTGCAAAAACATATAGATCAGAGCAACGGCGACATGAGGTATTTTCAATTCATTGGCCATCAGTTGATACACATGTTTCCGATGTGCTTCGCCTAAATTTTCATGTAATAAGATACGATGAATGATTGTCAAGACACTATCAATCCCGTATACGACAAGAAAAAGAATATACACCGGATTTTCGGTAAACAAAATCAATTTTCCCAACAAGAAGAGGATGATAAAAGCAATCCCTACAGATCCGACATCCCCCGCAAAACATTTTGCTTTCGTTCGGAAATTAAAGAAACAAAAGACGCCGACACTGATTATCGTGACAAGAATCACATGCTCATCCACAAAATGCATCGACCGGTTCAAATACCAAAGAGGGATCAATACTGCCAGACTATATCCTCCGGTTATTCCATTGATACCGTCCATAAAATTGTAGGCATTGATGATTCCTACACAAATAATTAGGACAAGAATAACCATCCACCACCAATCAAGAGCCAGTATTCCGAATTCTTGAAAAAGAAAAAACATGGATATAAAGTGGACAGCCAAGCGAATTTTATTTGGAACGGCACGCATGTCGTCGACAAAACTTATACCTGCTATCGCTGTAAGCCCAATCATAAACCAAGGATAGCGCATTCCCCAAAATAACACATCGACCCATGCTCCCAAAAGGAACAAGATGCCGCCTCCACGTAAAACGACTCGGGTATGGCTGCTCCGTAAATTCGGCTTATCAATGATATTATACTTGTCTGCAATCTTAAAATAGAGTAGTTCCGTAATAAACAGCAAAACGAAAACAATACAGTAAATCATATCATGGCGCATCATATTCAATATCATACCTTATAATTTGTCAATACATCTAAAGGCTTCCATTTAAGTTCTTTACATGCTTTTTCGTTACTAAAAGTGAGGCTTTTGGTCATTTTCTCCAATTTATAACTGTTAATTGGCGCTTTTGAGCCTAAACAGTCGCCAACAAGAGCCATGCACTTTGCCATCCACAGAGGTATGCTGACAGGCTTACGTTTCCCTAACTGTTTCGCTACAGACTCGCTGATCTGACCGAACGATGGTTGATAGGTATCACAGACATTATATGTCCCTCCTTTTTCAATCAAAGCCGGCATAATACGTGCAATATCTTCTGCCATCAGGATCGACTTCACAACCTTACCTCCTGCAATGTTCATATAAAACCCCTTTTTCACCGCATTTACCATAGCGCCAAGGTTTCCCGGCGCATTTTTACCGGCAAGCAGCGAAGGACGAAGAATACCCAACACAACATCGTTTTTTTTACACCAATCAGTCAGATATTCTTCAGCCATAATCTTACTCTTTGCATATGGAGTGTCGCCATCAAGCGGATGTTCTTCCGTAATCAACGTTCCAAATTCGCAACCATATACTGCTACTGTACTGATAAACACAAGCGCTTTTGGAGTTCCAACCTTCTCTAAAGCGGTACACAGGTTGACCGTTCCTTGATAATTTACATCAAAAAAGGCCTGCTTCTCAACTTCGGTTTTCGGCACACTATGGGCTTTACCACAGGCATGCAAAACGACATCATAATGCTGGTCGAGATCCGGAATTTCCTTTGCCAAATTAGCTTGAATCATATCATCGGGCGTAATACCGCAGGTTACCACCTCATACGTTTCTTTCAAAGGTGGCATTACATGCTTGCCTAAGAAACCGGTACCACCCGTAAACAACAATTTCTCCATATTATTTAGCGCAAAGCAAAGCATCCATTACCTTTGGCAAGTTGGATGCTCGCGTCAATTGATTTTCTGCAAATTTTCGACTATTATACCCCAGCCGGTTCAACTCCTCAATATCCATTGATGCAAATCTACGAAATCCTTCAGCCAATGCATCTATATTGTCCGGATCAACGGAAATTCCACAATCGGCATCCTGAATATATCTTGTCGTTGCACTCTTTTCAACACTTGCTAAAACAGGACGGCCGGAAAGCATATAACTTGTCATTTTAGATGGTAAACATAAGCCTCCATTCCCTATTGGCAGGGCTAATACAAGAACACTCACCTTGGATTGAACCTCTGGAACCTGCTTCTTATCAACCACGTCAAAAACAACATTTTTCAGACCGTAATCTCTCACTAACTTTACACAGGCTTCTTTATGATTTCCACCACCATATATTCGAAGTTCACTACCCGGCATGTTTGCTTTTGCAAAAGCTTCAATGATTAATTCAGTATTTGAATGGCCATTCACACTCCCCACATAACCAAAAATAACCTTTTCACTTCCTATGGGTTCGTATGTAAAATCCTCATCATTCTGCCAATTATCAAGAACCATATAGTGCTCTCGTGGAATCCCCCGTGTCCGAGAAAGATAGTCGGCCATCTCGTTTGAGATTGTTCGAACTTTATAGGCATTTTTCTGATAATACTTATCTAATGGCAATAGTATGGAGGTAATCAGTTTCACGACCAATTTCGGATAGTTCTTGTTCGTAAAAAGCGATTCAGGGTAAATATCCTGAATTGGAATCACATAAGGGATTCCCATCTTTTTACACGCTTTAGCTACAATCTTATAACCGAACAATTGCCATGAAGCATTATATACAACATCAATTTCATTTCGATGAGCTTTGATGTACGAAGCACATGCTCTACCAAAACTGATACTTTCTCTTAAGCGTCCTATGAGTTTAGAAGCTGGACAGGTATAACTTTCCACCGTAATACACTTAAATGGGTAATCGGTCTCGAAATGGCTATAGACTTTACCAACCGGCCTTGTCGGTATGGGCCTGAGGACTGTTACATGATGATTTTTGGACAACTCTAATGCCAGATCATAATTCATATGAGCAGTCGTCACCGGTTCGGGGAGAAATACCCCCGAGACTATCAAAATATTTTTCATTTACTTCTCAAATAACTTTTCCAAACAGATCTCTGTTGCATGACCGCCAATATGTATCAGTTTCTCCTTAATCATCACACGCGTTTTCTCACATTCCCTTGCGTAATCCATCGTCTTGATATATGTAAGCACCTCCTCCTCTGTTCTCAAGATACCACTTGGCATATCTTTTGCATAATCAAGATACAAACCTCTTTCTTTCCGATATTGTTCATAATCGTAGGTAAAACAAACGATCGGTCGCTCTAAAATTGCATAATCGGACATAGAAGCAGAATAGTCGGAAATAAGTATATCAGCAATTTTAAAAAGATCATTCACAATTGGATATGAAGAATAATCTCGAATAGTATCGTTAAACGCAACGCCTAACAATTTGTTCGTATACGCATGCATACGAAATAAAACGATATAATCGTCTTTTAGTTCCGTTTCCCACTTCTTCGCGTTAATAGGCGGTCTGAGGGCACAAGTCTTTCCTTTATCGGTACTTTCACGCCGCGTAGGAGCATATAAAATGACTTTCTTATCAAACGGGATACCTAACTTTCTTTTGATATGTATGATCTCTTCAGGAGTAACCCGATAAAGTTCATCATTACGAGGAAGACCTGTTGGGATCATGGCATCTTCACGCGTTCTGAAAGCATTCATATATACTTTTTTCTCATACTCGCTCGCATAGCAAAAATAATCCATGTTGCTGAAATCATAATCTTTACGTACACCAGCATCATTACCGATATGTTTAAAGGCAGTTCCATGCCAAGTATTGAGATAACGGCAGTTTTTTTTCTTATAATGAAGACCTCTCTCTATATTTACGCATGTCACCCAGTACTTTGCTTTCAATGTATATTTGAAATATGCAGGGGTATCTGCTTTTACTTTGATCGGATTTCCAGGGATCTCTGCATGGTCCGGATCTTCCAAAGCCCATACGCACTTGAATCGACCAAATTTTTCCGGATGAGCGAGCATGTATTCGTATAAAGTGCGAGGACTATCATTATACTTTCTGGAATGTCCGCTAAATATAACCATCTTTTCATCCATAGGTACAAAATACCCCCACGTCTTCATAAACGTACTTACCGTCCAGTTAAAGATTCTATTGATTACATAATTATGCTTAAGTAGGTAATCTAATCTCGCACGGAAACCTCGCATTTGCTTTTCTGCCATATAGGATTATTTATAGCTGTAGCCTCCATTCACTTCTATTAAACTACCATTGACAAATGAATTGTCGATGCAAAAACGAAACGCGTCTACAATCTCATCAACGGTTGCAAAGCGATGAATGGCTGTTTTCTTGTAAATATTCTGTTTAATTTCTTCCGGCTTCTCTTTCTGCCAAGGAGTCTCCACAAATCCGGGAACAACGGTGTTGACTGTGGTACCTGTACCTTCAAACTCTTTAACAAGGTTCTTACAAAGTGCATGAACGGCCGATTTTGTTACTCCATACGCTAATATCATGGCATGAGGATTAAGCCCCATCTGAGATCCGGTAAATAGAATACGACTACCAGCCGGAATTATGGAAAAAAATTCGCGACACATGATGTAATGCGAATTAACAGCCACCTCCATCATCATATCCCAATCCTTATCGGTGTATTCCGTAAACGATTTGCGGATACTTATACCTGCATTACAATGAAGACAATCTACATGATTTGTCTTACTTTTCACATAGTTGATAAACGTATATACCTCTTCACGATTCGTCTGGTCGATCTTAATTGGTTCAAAATTTTCAATCTGTTCGGCAACATCAGGACCAACATATGTAGCAAACACATAATAACCCTTATCTAAAAGCATCTTGGCGACGCCAAACCCCATACCGGAGGTCCCTCCTGTCACGACTGCAACTTTCTGGTTCATATGATTGTCACGTTTTCTTTTTGATTATATTTTTCTATAATTTCAGCAATAGCAATGCTCTCGCGCCTTCTCAACTTGTAGCAACTTCTACGATTATTCGCGATCATAGAGATGAACTCTTGAATTTCATAACGCAAGCCATCTCCATCATAACTATAAAAGTACTTTTTATTCTTTGTCTGATCTTCATAACGTACCTCAAAAAAATCGGTCAGCCACCAAGGTGCCGGAACATAAATGTATCCTTTGGTCCCGGAAACAATCAGATTTCCTTCCGTTTTAACACCTATGCCCAATGTGATTGAGGCAGTAGCATGCTGATAGCAAATATTTATTTTTGTATAAACATCCACTCCATTCTCAATCTTCGAATAAAAATCCACCTTTGAATAGTCTTTACCCAATAGTTTGATGATAGACATAAGCGTTAGTGGAGCATGTTCATTCATCGCCCCTCCGGCTTGTGCTGCATCAAGCTCTCGCGTAGGTGCTTTGACCATTTTTGAAAGAGAAGCCTGTACATCCACTACATCGCCTATTAAACCACTCTTTACAAGCGTTGTAATATGGCAAAAAGCCGGACAATAGGCGGTCTTACTTGCTTCAAGCAATACCAGATTATGGGATTCTGCATAATCGTAGAGTTCTTTAGCCTGAACACCCGATAAAGTAAAGGGAATTTCGCACAGTACGTGTTTACCAGCCTCTAAAGCCTCTTTCGTATACGAATAATGCGACAAATGAGGAGAAGCAACATAGACGGCATCTATTCCGTCCAGAAATTGTTGATAGTTTTCACTATATGCTTTCAACACAAACTTGTCGGCAAAAGCCTCTGCACTGAGTTTATTTGGATCGAACACGGAATTCACCTCAACACCATTGACTACTTTAGTCTCCGGGACAAAACGATTTGCGATACGGCCAGATCCAATAATCCCCACTTTGAACACGTCTTGACTTTTTGCACGAAGCATGGTCGATGACACGCCCTGGGTACGAGGAAGATAGACCACCTCACAGTATTCGTTAAGATAATCAAAATGGCCTTCCCAATCAGAACCGATTGCGAATATATTCACATCATATTTCTGAATATCATCGATCTTCTGGCCCAAATAGTCCTCGATAATGATCTCATCTGCGTATCCTGTCTTTCGGACTGCTTCCACCCGTTCAAGAACGTTATTGCGCACATTGAGTTTACCTCTTCCCCGGTCAAAACTATCACTTGTGACACCGACAATCAAATAGTCTCCAAGTTCTTTCGCTCTGCGAAGAAGATTAATATGACCTTGATGAAGAAGATCATAAGTACCATAAGTAATTACTTTCTTCATGAATAAAATATCTCCATTGATAGATAAAAAGAGACAA
>JBHCAZ010000002.1:0-2956 GCA_041798765.1 Parabacteroides sp.
AAAGGATTCATTCAAGCGGCTATGCGCCCAGATACGTCGGTACGGAACGTCTTCGGAGCTACGGATACGATGTAGAACCGTATGTTTCATGAAACCGAAAAAGGCCAGGACGACCACCAGCAAGAGTTCGATAAATAACGGTGAGTAGGCTGCAAAAACGGTATTTTTCCGAAAAACGATAATAATAGAAAAATATAGAACAAACGTGATGGCAGACGGAATAAGCAGGTAATGGAAATGACACTCTTTGCAGAATAGCCGACTCAACAAAAAATAAAAAAAACAAGATGCAATAGCGATGATTAGAGCCTGTTGATAAGATACATAATTATCTAATAACATAAACAACAGCAAAGGGAACAATCCGATTGCCTGATTGTCCCATTTCTGCTGCATCCATATCTTTATCTTTTCTCCTCCCATTGTTTTTTGTCTATCATACAATTAACAATTCGACCGGAGAAAAGGTTTTCAACGTTTCCGATCAGACATGTTTCTCTGCATGGTAGGAAGAACGTACCAAGGGGGCGCTTTCTACCTTCTTAAAGCCTTTTTGAAGGGCAGCCACTTTATATTTTTCGAACTGTTCGGGAGTAATATACGCTTTTACAGGCAGGTTCTTACGACTGGGTTGTAAATATTGGCCGATCGTGAGGACGCTTCCTCCGGCAGCCAACACATCGTCCATCAACTCCCAGACTTCCTCTTCCGTTTCTCCCAAACCGACCATAATACCGGTTTTTGCCATACATTGTTTCTCAGCGATCCGCCGTAGAACCGACAAGCTGACCTCATATTTGGCAGTACTGCGTACTTCCGGCGTGATGCGCCTGACCGTTTCCATATTATGTGAAATAATTTCGGGATGGGCGGCAATAACTTGATCGACCAACTCCAATCGTCCTTGAAAATCGGGGATCAATACCTCCACAGTTGTATCCGGATTCACCTGTTTGATCATGCGGATGGTTTCCACCCAATGCTGTGCGCCCAAATCTGGCAAATCATCCCGGTCTACAGAGGTAATAACGGCATGCTTCAATTGCATTAACCGGATACTTTCCGCCACATTGGCAGGTTCTTTCGGATCTAAAGGAAGCGGGCGCCCCGTCAAGGTATTGCAAAAGCGGCAGGAGCGGGTACAAATTTCGCCTGCAATCATAAAGGTAGCCGTTCCTCTACTCCAACATTCGCCCATATTCGGACATTTTCCGCTGGTACAGATGGTATGCAGGCAATGCGACTCGACAATCCGTTTCGTCCGGGTGAATTTCTCATTCCCTCCCAACCGGATTTTCAACCAATCCGGTTTTCGTATATGTTCAGCCATAATTTACAGATTATCAAATAAGAAATTAGACATACGCGTATAGAGGTGATAGCGTGTATTTCCCCCATAAATCCCGTGATTCCGGTCCTTGTACAGATGCATTTCAAATTGCTTGCCGGCCTGCACCAAGGCTTCGGCATAGTCCATTGTCTGCTGAAAATGTACATTATCATCGGCTGTTCCGTGGATCAGCAGCAATTTCCCCTGCAGATCTTTCGCTTTACGAATAGGAGAGGTTGCGGCATATCCTTCGAAATTTTCTTTCGGAGTCCGCATAAAACGCTCTGTATAAACAGTATCATAATATTTCCAATCGGTAGGAGGTGCCACGGCAATCCCGGCTTTAAAAACGCCATCTCCTACACTCATAGCCATCAGCGTATTATACCCGCCAAAACTCCACCCCCAGATTGCGATCCGTTTTTTATCGATATACGGCAGTTCGCCTAACGCCCGGGCTGCTTCCACCTGGTCTTTCGACTCCAACTCTCCCATACGCAAATAGGTACATTTACGGAAAGCTTCACCACGCGCACCGGTTCCACGTCCATCTACACAAACCGTAATAATTCCATTGGCCGCCAGATATTGTTCCCAATCAAACTCATATTGGTCCAACACTTGCTGTGAATTCGGTCCGCTATATTGGTACATCAGCACCGGATATTGTTTCGATTCATCGAAATCCACCGGTTTAACGATCCAGGCATTCAGTTCGATATCCGAAGCCGTATGTATTTTGATAAATTCCTTTTTAGCCCATCTGTATTCGGTCAGTTTGTTCTCCAAGGCACTATTATCCTGCAGCACCCTCAACATTTTATTCGATTTAGTCTCGTTGACCGTAATCTTCATCGGAGTTTCCGCATTCGAAAAACGATTTACATAATAGGCAAAATTGCTGCTGAACGTAGCACTATTGCTACCTACCTGTGTAGAAAGTTTGGTTTTGATGCCTTTGGCATCCGTTTTATAAACGGCCCGGCGGAGCGGACTCTCTTCAGCAGATTCATAATAGGCCGTTTTCGTCGCTTCGTCATAGCCTAAAAAAGCCGTCACATCCCAATTACCTTTTGTTATTTGACGTTCCATCACACCAATAGGCGAATAAAAATACAGATGGGCATATCCGTCCTGTTCATTTACATAGGTAAAGCCACTATTGTAAAAAGCGATTGACTTCAGCCATTCCGAGTCGACGTACGCTTTATTTTCATCGCGCAAAATCAAACGAAACACCCCGCTTTTCGGATTGGCATAATACATATTAAATATATTCTGCTGCCGATTAAGCGTCATCACCGCCAATTGATCGGCATTTTTCGTAAAAGAGATACGCGGAATGTAACTGTCGTCGCTGATCGGCACTTTCAGTGTTTTCGTATCTTTGGTCGTCACATCATAGGCATGCAATGAAACAACGGAATTCCGTTCGCCTGCTTTCGGATATTTATAATTATAATATCCGGGATATACCTCTTCGCCGAAAATCTGCATGGAAAATTCGGGCACCTCCGATTCATCCGAACGGACAAAAGCCAGGATTTCGCTGTCGGGCGACCAGCTCATCAGATTCGTTACCGTAAACTCCTCCTCATACACCCAGTCGGTAATACCATTCAATAC
>JBHCAZ010000003.1:0-7130 GCA_041798765.1 Parabacteroides sp.
AATAAAGAGGGAAAGTCCGGTACGCATTGATGCGGTCGGTTTCCATCCCAGCTTGTTTTAAAGCCGCCACAAATTGCGGAACCACAAAAGGTTCTTCGACATCGATCACCTGAGGGGCTAAAACTGCAACTTTTTTTCCAGAAATATTTCTTGACTTCAATGCAGTTACGATCCCCATCGGACTTGCTTCCGATGCAAAAAGACAGGGTATTATGCCGGTCTTTTCCTGCAAATAATCATTATCCTGGCCGATCGCTATGCAAGGCGTATTCCGGAGAATTGACATTCGGCGGATCGTATCGGTAGGGAGATGGTAAATAAACGCATCAATGGCTTTACGGCTACTGAAAATCACAAAGTCGTATTGTTGTATCCGATTGAAAAAGGCTTTCATATCTATCGAAAAGCTATCTATTTCAGTTGTGATCACAGGAAGTCCGATGGCCGGTACATCCAACTGCTTTGCAGCATCCACAAAACGGAGTGAATAGGCAGGTGGAGCTGTAAAAAAAATCTTTTGTTCCAAACGGTTCTGCGCAGATATGAGATTATGGCACATGACAGCCAATAGTCCAATCGCAAACAATTTCAGCTTTATATCCATTTTATTTTTTTTCTTCGGGAAACAAAAATACATTTTTCAAAAAAACGGTGCAAATGATCGATAAAAAAATGCCCTTTTATTATTTGCCATATACAGAAAAGGGGGTGTACAATACTTCGTTTGTACACCCCCTTCATCCATATGCGTTATTCAGGCTTTATCCACCAAAATCGTCGAAATGTAACATTTCGCGGGGAACACCCAAGTTGTCGAGCATGTTCTCAACCGCTTTCGACATCGGGCCTGGACCACACATGTAGTATTCGATATCTTCAGGTGCTTCATGATCTTTCAAATAAGTTTCATAAATAACCTGATGCACAAATCCTGCCGTATATTTTACGCCGGCGGCATCTGCAGCCGGATCCGGACGGTCGAGTGCCAAATGGAACGTAAAGTTCGGGAACTCTTTCTCGATAGCCAAGAAATCTTCCAAATAGAATACTTCATTCAAGGCACGAGCACCGTAGAAATAAGACATTTTCCGGTCGGTAGTACGCAACGTTTTTGTCATGTGCATGATTTGGGCACGCAAAGGAGCCATACCGGCACCACCACCAATCCACATCATTTCTCTATTCGAATCGAATATCGGATGGAAATCTCCGTAAGGACCGCTCATTATTACTTTGTCACCCGGTTTCAGCGTAAAAATATAAGATGATGCGATACCTGGTGCAACATCTTGGAAACCAACCTGAGGTTTCGGTTTGAACGGAGGAGTCGCAATACGTACAGTCAACATGATGCGGTCTCCTTCTGCCGGGTAATTGGCCATTGAATAAGCACGGATCGTCGGATCATCGTTTTTACATTTCAAACCAAAGAGACCGAAATTCTTCCAGGCCGGCAAATATTCGTCGCCGATCAAGGCCTTGTCGATGTCTTTATCATAATCCATGTTGAATGCGGGAATTTTAATCTGCGCATATGAACCCGGAATAAAATCCATGTGTTCTCCCTTAGGCAGGGCAACGATGAACTCTTTAATGAAAGTAGCGACATTCTTATTACTGATCACCTCGCACTCCCATTCTTTTACACCGAATACAGAATCGGGTACTTGAACGGTCATGTTTTCTTTCACTTTGCACTGACAGGCAAGCCGCCAGTTGTCTTTTATTTGTTTACGAGAAAAGAATCCCTTTTCCGTAGGAAGGATTTCGCCTCCACCTTCAATTACCTGTGCGCGGCATTGACCGCATTTTCCACCTCCACCGCAAGCCGAAGACAAGAAAATATTGCCACTCTGCAAAGCTCCCAAGAGTGTTCCTCCAATAGGAGTTTCAATCTCTTTTGTGCCATTGACCTCCAATTTTACATTCCCCGACGGTACTAATTTGGCTTTAGCGAACAAAAGGGCGACAACCAGAATCAGGGTAATTACCAGAAACACCACAGCACTGGCCGCAATTGTAAGTCCGCCCGACATTAATAAAACCATTTCTATCTATTTTTTAATGCGTTAATACTTAAATCTTAAGACCCGAGAAGCACATGAATGCAATACCCATCAAGCCTGTAATAATAAAGGTGATACCAAGACCTTTTAATGGTTTGGGTACATCCGAATAGGCCAGTTTTTCGCGAATGGCTGCCATACCTACAATAGCCAGCAACCATCCGATACCCGAACCTAACCCATAAGCGGTTGCAACACCTACATTCGGGAATGCTTTCTGTTGCATGAACAACGAACCTCCCAATATCGCACAGTTTACAGCAATCAAAGGCAAAAAGATACCAAGAGAAGCATATAAAGAGGGTGAGAATTTTTCTACGACCATTTCAACCAACTGCACGAAAGAGGCAATTACCGCAATAAAGATGATAAACGAGAGGAAACTTAAATTTATATTCTCAAAATCAGCGCCTAACCAACTCATAGCACCTTCTTTCAAGATATAATTTTCAAGCATATAATTGATCGGAAGTGTACATGCCAATACGAAAGTAACGGCAATTCCTAAACCTAAAGCCGTCTTTACATTTTTGGAGACGGCTACGAAAGAACACATACCTAAATAGTATGCGAAAATCATGTTGTCTACAAAAATCGAGCGGACAAATGTGCTTAATAATTGTTCCATTCTATTAGTTTTTTAATCATTTAGCATTAATTTTCCTGAAGTTCCTTGTTACGCAAACGATGAACCCATATAATCACAGCAATCGCAATCAGTGCCATCGGCGGCAAAATGACCAAACCGTTGTTCACATAACCGAGATCATAAAATGCCTGTGGAATAATCTGAATACCAAGCAATGTGCCAGAGCCAAATAATTCGCGGAAAAATCCGACAATTACTAGGATAAGAGCATACCCCAATCCATTACCTATACCGTCTAAGAACGATTCCCACGGACCATTTCCTAATGCAAAAGCTTCCAAACGTCCCATCAGGATACAGTTTGTAATGATCAATCCGACAAAAACGGAAAGTTGTTTGTTTACATCGTATGCAAAGGCTTTCAATACCTCGCTGACAATGGTCACCAATGCGGCACAAACCACTAACTGGACGATGATACGGATACGGTTCGGAATCGTATTCCGAATCAAAGAAATGATTACGTTTGCAAAAGCAACGACCGCCGTAACGGAGATTCCCATTACGATAGCCGGCTCCAACTTCGATGTCACAGCCAATGCCGAGCAAATACCCAACATCTGAACAACTACGGGGATGTTTACGCTAAGCGGGCCGGACAAAATCTCTTTATTCTTATTTGATAATAATCCCATTTTCTTCTAAATTAATTTTGTGAGGTTAAAAATTTAACGTAACCGCTCAAACAGTTGAACAACATATTATCAACACCTTTACTGGTGATCGTTCCTCCGGAGATTCCATCCACATAATCCTGTCCGGCAGCACTCTTTCCGGGTTTTACCACAGCAATCGACTTGAATGATCCGTCAATAAAGACCTTTTTTCCTTTAAAGGTACTGCTGAATTCCGGTTTTGTTATTTCGGCTCCCAATCCCGGAGTTTCTCCCTGATGGCTGAAGTCAGCTCCATAAACGGTGTTTTTATCGTTTTCTAAAGAAATATATCCCCATATCGGTCCCCACAGACCGGCTCCGTGCAATGCCATGATATAGCGTGGCTGTCCGTCTATCAGTGCTACAAAAACCGGATATTTATTCTCGGAAGCACTCTTGACCACATCGGCGGCAAAAGCATCTCCTTCGACTTTCTCGCCTGCTTCATTCACCAGAAAAGCTTCTTTTATCAGTTCGTTGTATTTAGCCTCTGCCTCATTTGCAGCAACCGTGACATTTATCGAACGTAAAATCTGTTGTCTCTTGTCATTTTCTTCGTTTTTCTGCTGAAAACTACGCAAAGACTGTGAGGTAAAAGCCAATAAAACAGCTACCAAAACAACCATCACCGAGGCATATAATACCGTATACGCATTACTGTCACGATCTAATCCTTTTTTCCGGTTGCCTTCATTTCCCTCTTTTACCAGTTCGAATTCAGAAGCCGGAGCCGAACAAACGATACATGCATCGGGCGATTTATCTCCTTCGTGGACATAGCCACATATCTTACATTTATATTTTGCCATACTCCTTTACTTATTGTTTGGTTACACGTTTCAATCGGCGAGAAATATTCGCTTCTACTACATAAAAGTCGATTAACGGAGCAAAAATGTTCATCAGCAGGATTGCCAACATCATTCCTTCCGGATACCCCGGGTTCAAGGCACGAATGATAATAGCCATTGCACCGACTAAAAAACCATAGATATATTTGCCGGTCTCCGTACGGGCTGAAGTAACCGGATCTGTTGCCATAAAGACTGCTCCGAATGCAAAACCTCCTAAAAACAGATGATCTAACGGAGATATCGTCATTGCTACTGTCGTTCCGATAAGATTGAAAATCAACGACATTACTGCTCCTCCTACAAAAACGGAAGTCATTGTTTTCCAACTGGCAATGCCGGTAATCAATAAAATAACGGCACCGACCAGGATAGCAAGTACAGAAGTCTCGCCGATTGATCCCGGTATCAGCCCGATAAACATATCCCATGTCGAAATCGGATTACCCAACACGTCTACCGAATGGAAAGAACCGATCAGTTCGTTTCCGGCAATTGCGATCTGCCCTAACGGAGTTGCTCCAGAGAAACTATCGACTACTTGTCCTGCACCTATTCCGAACGTATCGGCGGTACGTACAAAAACCTGATCTCCCGACATGGCTGCCGGATAGGCAAAGAACAAAAAGGCACGAGTTACCAAGGCCACATTAAAGACATTATATCCAGTACCTCCGAATACTTCTTTGGCAAAAACAACAGCAAATGCTGTAGCTACTGCGATCATCCATAAGGGAGTATCTACTGGAACAATCATCGGAATCAAGATACCGGAAACAAGAAAACCTTCTTGAATCTCTTCCCTTTTCCATTGGGCTACAGTGAATTCAATGCCCAAACCTACAACGTATGAAACGATAATTTTAGGCAATACGGCTAAAAAACCGTAGATAAAGGTCATGCAAAAACCGGGATCTGCACCAACAGCCAGATTGTGCTGGTAACCGACATTATACATGCCAAAAAGCAAAGCCGGCAACAAAGCAATGATAACAACAGTCATCGTGCGTTTTGAGTTGCTTGCGTCATGAATGTGAACTCCGGATCTGGACGTTTCGTTCGGAACAAATAAAAAGGTCTCCAAACCGTCAAATACAGAGTGAAACATCGCCAGCTTTCCGCCTTCCTCAAAGTTAGGCGTAATCTTGTCGAGATAATTCCTTAACGCTTTCAATTGTATTCTAATTTTAATGTTATTAATTCATTTCTTTATATAAAAGATTCAATCCTTTACGGACAATCTGCTGTATTTCAATCTTGGAAGTGTCGACAAACTCGCACAGCGCGAAATCCTCGGGTGCCACTTCATAAATACCCAGATTTTCCATTTTATCGATATCGAAAGCAATTATGGCTTTCAGCAGGTATTCCGGCATGATATCCATGGGGAACACGCTGTCGTATTCGTTCGACATGATCATCGCACGTTTTCCGCCTTTTATACGAGCATCTAACACATATTCTTTTTGGCTTCCCATCAACCAAGTCGGAAATGAACGGTTGACGCTGTATTCATTGAATCCGGGCATGGCCCATCCAAGGAAATCGTTCGTTTGGTCACCTTCAGGAATGACCGTTATCTGGTTATCATACGCTCCTAAATAATCGGTCGGCTGCACTTTGGTTCCGGTCAGCACATTTCCACTGATGATACGCACAGACGGGCCATCTTTCAATATTTTTCCTGCAATCAGGCTTTCAATCGAACATCCGGCAATAGCCTTTACATACCCCCGCTCGGTCATTTCCGAACCTGTCAGCACGACCATACGGCTGAAATCGGCAATCCCTTTATTAAAAAGACGGCCGATAATGAGTACATCGGCTGGATTCACACTCCAGACTATTTCACCTTTATTGACCGGTTTTATGTGATTAATCTGTACACCTACATTCCCTGCCGGATGCGGTCCTTCAACTTCGATGATTTCAACACCTTTTGCCGAAACAGACGAACCTTTTCGCACACCAACATAAACCTTACCTGTAGTCAGTTTACTCAAAGCCTCCAACCCTGTTTGAAAATCGGCTTCTTGTCCTTTCAGTATAAAATCGAAAGAAGGAGCTAACGGAGCTGAATAAAATGCAGAAACAAAAATATCGCGCGGCAACTCGTTCGGTCGGGCTACGATATCATACGGACGTTGTTTGATAAACGGCCACATTCCGGCATTTAAAAGCGACTCTTTTACCTCTTCTCTTTTAAGGGAAGCCACATTTTTCTTTCCGAAATCGACATAATCGATCGGACCGGAAGGTTTCACGACGATGCTCAGCACTTTACGCTTTTCCCCTCGATTTACGGCAAGGACTTCGCCACTTACAGGCGAAACGAACTTGATCTCCGGATGGTTCTTGTCAAGCATTAATACAGAACCGGCTTGGACCTTATCTCCTACTTTCGCTACAACTTTCGGAACGATCCCGTCATAAAAATCGGGAACGATTGCATAACTGTCACTTTGAGCTACAGTTAACAGCAATTCCGACGCTTTGCCTTTCAGATTAATGTCTAAACCTTTTTTAATCTTAATCACATTTGCCATGATCAATTCAAATTGTTTATATATAATTCTTGTGCAAAAGTAACTATTTTTTTATGCTTAAAAGCAGGTTGCCGGAAATAATTAAAGAAAAAATTCTTTAACTTTGTAGTGTTAAAAATAAAACGATGAAAAAAGGTATACAAGCTCTGTTTCTGGTGTTGTTATTGGTCACCTCTTTCCGGATGAATGCAACGGATATATACAGGACCGAAATTTTCAACAATCAAATTAAAACACTTCAGATTAAAACCGGAAACGATTCTCAACAGGTTCCCTATATTACGTTAAACGGAGAAGAGCTGGTAGAAATCAGTTTCGACAGAATAGGCACGGAATATAGTCGATATGCTTATTCGATCATT
>JBHCAZ010000004.1:0-4235 GCA_041798765.1 Parabacteroides sp.
ATACGCCTGCGTTTATGCACCGGCAGAGAGATGTCAAAATCAAAACTTATAAAAACAAATCGTACAGCATGGCTAGCCATGCTGTACGATAAAAGATGTATTTTTGTCCAATAACTGTAACGGTTATTTAGGACTAGTCAGGCAATCTTGTATTTGTCAGCTTCTCCTTTTTCAAGATCCTTCCGAAATCGCTTCGGGGGTGTCTACATGGTCGACATGGTCAGCCGGAATCCCCTCTTTCACTTCTTTCCATCTGAATTTAAACCGGAGAAGCAGTTCATATAAGCCATACAGTAGCATGGTAACCCCAAACAGCACAAACGTATTCAAGGCTGCTTCAAACGGGTAAATCAAAATCATCAGACCGGTTACAAAAATAAGGATCGGGAGCAGATAAAAACCGTACGGAACGTTACACCATTTGCGCGCCAAAATCAACCATATAATCTGTTGGAGGCCTGCAACAAGCAAAACAGCTCCTAATACATACATAAATATACCGGCAAAGAAATGCGGGAAAATGAACAACAGCAAACCGAAAAAGATACTGCCTGCTCCTTCCAACGGGAACATCGGATCGGGCTCTCCTTCGTTTTTTTTCCGAGCAAAAAAACCGAATAAAGCAAATGCTCCGGGCAGGATGAAACACAAGCCGATAGCCATGACAAAATAGTTCATGGTCAGTTCCGGCCATACGATAAAAATCAATCCGACAAGAATCGCAAAAACACTACGCACGACAGCATTTCTCAAATTTTTCATATCCGTTTTTTTATTCCTTATGGTATTTATATATGCAAGGATTCCTCATCTTCGTCCTCTTCCATCTTACCTATTTCGGGTAGTATAGCTCGCGCATCACGGCTGCTCAAGGTATCGACCTCTTTCAGTTTCCGCTGAATCGCCCGCGTACGTACCCCTAATATTTCTTCCAACTGGCCATCGGCCGTCTGAAGATTCTTCCGCGTCTTTTCGAGCATTCCGCCGATTTTTTCAAATTCTTTCTTGACTGCTCCGAGAATGGTCCAGACTTCACCCGAATGTTTCTGAATTGCCAATGTACGGAAGCCGATTTGCAAACTGTTCAGAATAGCAGCCAATGTCGTAGGCCCCGTTACCACCACCTTGTATTTTCGTTGCAGCTCCTCTATAAGAGACGAACGGCGTACAATCTCAGCATAAAGACTTTCAAAGGGCAGAAACATGATTCCGAAATCAGTCGTGACAGGTGGTGTCAGGTACTTCTCGGCAATATCTTTTGCCATCTTTCTGACTGCATTTTCCAACTGCTTTCCAGCCATATCGGCTGCCACCGCATCAGCCCGATCATACGCATCCAACAAAAGTTCATAAGCCTCTTTCGGAAATTTGGCATCGATCGGCAGATAGATGAAAGATCCCGCATCACCCCTTCCGGGTAATTTCACGGCAAACTCCACAACCATATCTGCATGCTTACCGATATGTACATTCGCCTCATATTGCTCAGGAGCCAACAACTGTTCGAGCAACATACCGAGCTGTATTTCGCCGATATTTCCCCGCGTTTTGATATTACTGAGCACCCGCTTCAATCCGCCTACATCCTGCGCCAACGTCTGCAGTTCGCCCAATCCTTTCCGTACACTTTCCAACTGTTGAGAAAGAACCCGGAAAGACTGTCCGATACGGTCATCCAGCGTTTTCTGCAATTTTTCTTCTACGGTAACCCGTATTTGTTCCAATCGTTTTTCGGTATGATCAACCAACAATTGCTGCCGTTCGTTCAACATAGCGAATTTTTCCCGTTGCAATTCATTGAAAGACGCAATACTTCGTCCGAACGATTCGCCGAATTCTTCCAAAGAGCGCGTCAGCTCGTCTCGGTTGTCACGAGCCACAGCACGGCTTTCTTCCCGATTCAAACGGAAATCTTCACGAAAATTTTTCTCGATCCGCTCAAACGAACGTTGTATTTCTTCCGACATCCGTTTCACTTCCGAAATCGCCTCCTTTCTCCGGAATTCTTTCAGCCACAACAGCACCTGAAACAAACAAACCACAGCCAACAAAACGATTATCACTCCGTCCATCTCTTTCCATACGCTTATCAAAGCAAAGATACACATAAAAAACGATTGCAGCGGAACAAGAAGAAAGATCTCTTTAAAAATAGTTAAACAAAGAAACATTTCAACCGGCTCTTTGTTTTTTTGTAAAACAACCGTACCAGATTACGGGCATATGTTGACAATCATAAAAATTAAATTACAATGGCAGAAATAACATTAAAAGGCAATACCGTACACACAAACGGTATGATACCGGCAGCAGGCACAGAAGCACCGGATTTCAAAGGCGTAAAAAACGATTTATCGGAAGTTCGTCTTTCCGATTTCAAAGGCCAGAAAGTGGTATTAAATGTCTTTCCGAGTTTAGATACGGCCGTATGTGCAGCATCGGTGAGACGATTCAACAAAGAGGCTGCCTCTTTGCCCAATACGGTAATCTTAGCCGTATCCAAAGACCTTCCTTTTGCCCAGGGACGCTTCTGCACCACAGAAGGAATCGACCGGGTCATTCCCTTATCGGCTTTCCGTTGTTCTTGTTTTGAAGACGGATACGGCATGTTGATCACCGACGGTCCGCTGAAAGGTTTGTTGGCTCGTGGTGTTGTGATCGTCGACGAACAAGGAAAGATCGTTTATAGTGAGCTTGTTTCCGAGATTACGAATGAACCGGATTACAACGCTGCAATTGCCGCCTTACAAAAATAAAGAACCGTATCTTTTTTTGAAACCGATAGAAAGCATTGTGTCCTAAATGACCTACGGCTTCATCGCGTTCAACGTTTCTCATACAACAAAAAGGATATGCCGGACCGTATGATTCGGCATATCCTTTTTTATTGTATATAAAAATCATTCCTGACAACCCGCTCGTCCGATATTGAATTAATTCAATGTCTATTACAAAAGGATGCCGTATTTTTGTAACGTTTTTGAGATAAAAATAGAAGGTAAATACAATGAAAAAGAAACAATTATCCGTATTCATCGCCTTATTGCTCTTATCGGTAAACGCCAATTCCCAGCGTATCTTGACGCTGAACGAATGCCGCCAGTTAGCTATTCAGAACAATAAAGAGCTGAAAATTTCGGAAGAAAAAATCAAGATTACAGGAGAAGAAAAAAAAGCCGCTTTTACCAAATATTTTCCACAACTGTCTGCCACAGGGATTTATTTGCGTAATCAAAAAGACATCAATCTGTTGGACATGCCGGCATTAACCTCTTCTTTAGGAAGTGCAATCGGGCCGTTAGCTCAACTTCCTCCATTTACAAAACTGATGGAGGGAATCAACGAGAAACAACATTTGAACATCCAAAATATCTGGTTGGGGAATGTTTCGCTGGTACAACCCGTTTTCATGGGTGGGAAAATCATCCATTACAACCAGATTACCCGTTATGCCAAAGAACTTGCCGAGTCGATAAATGAACAACAATTGCAGGAGGTTCTTTACAAAACCGACGAAATCTATTGGCAAGTCATTTCTTTGGTAAACAAGAAAAAATTAGCAGACACCTATGTCGGCCTGCTCCGCCAAACCGATGTGGACATGACCGCCATGATTACGGCCGGAATTGCAACGCAAGCCGATGGACTATCGGTCAAAGTAAAATTGAATGAAGCAGAGGTAGCCCAAACAAAAGTAGATAATGGGCTTTCCCTTTCCCGCATGTTATTAGCGCAGATTTGCGGTCTTCCTTTGGAAGAGGCATTTGTTTTGGCCGATGAACACATCGACCGGATAGCACGCTCTTCCACTGAAATAACGGCAGATGTAAACGAAGCATTTCTCAACAGGAGCGAATTAAAAAGCTTGGATATTGCCGCCCGCATCTATAAGCGGAAAGAACAGGTCGTGTTGGCCGACATGCTTCCCAATGTGGCCCTCACCGCCAACTATCTATTAACCAATCCCAATGGAATGCAAGGTTTCAAAAACGAATTCGCCGGGATGTTCAATGTCGGCGTCATGGTAAAAATACCACTCTCCGGGTGGTGGGAAGGTACACACAAACGAAATGCGGCCCGTGCCGAGAGCCGCATCAAAGCGTTGGAACTGGCAGATGCCCACGAGAAAATCGAATTACAAGTCAACCAGTCGGCTTATAAGGTAAACGAGGCCCGGAAAAAACTGGACGCTTCCGGCAAGAACATGGAAAAGGCCGAGGAAAACCTGCGGTATG
>JBHCAZ010000005.1:0-3196 GCA_041798765.1 Parabacteroides sp.
AACCGACTCCTTTCGGAACATTTGTCAAGACGGTTGTAAAACGCGCTCCGTTGGCAGAGAAAGACCAATACAAATCTTTTTTCTTGATGATATCATAGGTCAAATCGATTTCAAACCCGCGATTCCTTATGGCTGCCGAGTTTGCCGCGATAGCCGACTGGCCTTTTGAATTTGCGATCGGTTGCGCCCAAATGGCATTCACCGTATTTTTATTATAATAATCAATACTACCGCTTAAACGGTCAAACAAAAGAAAATCTAATCCGACATCGAATGTATGCACCTTTTCCCATGTCAAATTTTCATTCACAAACTGGTTTTTGCTTAATTTATACCCGATGGGATCTCCTCCTCCATTCGAACTCGGTGCAAATACTGCATTATAACTCCATGTCTGATAGCCGGAATAGTTGGAGACCCCATTTTGATTACCGATCACTCCATAACTTGTACGTATTTTCAAATTATTCAGCCAATGATCGATCGGTTTCATAAATTCTTCGGATGTAACCCGCCAACTTCCTCCTATCGACCAAAACGTACCCCAACGATTTTTTGCATACTTGAACTTCGAAGATCCGTCGCGCCGTAGCGAGGTCGACAAATAGTATTTTTCTTTATAGTTGTAATTTGCACGGAACAGATACCCCTCCATCCGTGTCTTCTCTTTTCCGCCATTCGGATTATCGTAAGTAGCCCCCTGATAACGTCCTACGAAATTTTTATACGTAATGAAACCGGGTATCAACTCGTCGGAAGACCTGTAGGTTGTAATTTCATAGTCATACGCATTGTATTCATGTCCGAGCAAGGCATCCACATGATGCACTCCAAAATTCCGATTATAATTCAACAATTGCTGCGAGGTCAAATAACCGTACTGCTCCACTCGTTTTCCGAAAGCGCCTTCTCCTTTCACCTGTCCGTTAACCGAATTCATATAGCGGGTCCTGTTGTCAAAATATTTTTTGAGAGACAAGTTGTTTGTAAAAGAGAGGTGTTTCGTCAGGTCAATCGTAAAATAACCGTCGATTAAAATATCATTCGACACGGTACGGTCTTCATCCATATCGATAATCTGCTTGATATTGTTTCCCGGATAAACGCCCGTTCGCGTAGGTCCTAACGGAGAGTAGGATTGCCCTTCATCCGTATGAACCATCTTTTCGCCGTTTGCGTCAAAGATAAAATTCCCGTTTTGATCGCGTGCGAATAAAGGGATCAATGACAACTGGTTATTGATGTACCGAAATACATTTTGTTGGGAATTTCCCGGATTGCGTCCCCATCGGGTCGCCTGCAGTTGTGTATTTCGATACGTATACGCCATTTTTGTCCCGACCTTCAACCAATTGAACAGCTCGGAATCGATGGCTGTCCGGATATTGTACCGGTCAAATTCGGATCCTTTTATAAACGAAGGATTGTCTAAATATCCCAAAGAAAGGTAATATTGCATTTTATCCGTTCCGCCACTCGTACTGATCGTATATTCTTGCCGGAATGCATTATTCAATAATTCGTTTTTGTATTCTCCTGCGTCAAATAATTGTACCGCATCCGGGTTCAGGTATCCGTCCGGATTTACCAAAAAGGCATCCAACATCGTAGAGCTGGCATAGGCTCCTGAACCGGTGGAAACATACCTTGCATTCGGGACAGAATACAACATCCAGTTTCCCAAATCATTCCGTTGGAAATCGACCATCGAACTACTATAATCGAATAAATGTTGGCTGGCAAATAGGGCGGCCTCTTCATGAGACATATTCGGATTAGAAACACGTGTCGAATAATTTTCGGCCACTCCGTTTTCATTTCCGTATCTTACAGAATTATACACACTCAGCCATGCCAATTCATACATATCTTTCGCTTTCCGGATCGTCTTATATTGTGCCGGACCGACTTGGGTAATCCCCCAACGCCCTTCAAAAGAGATCTTGGGTTTTCCCGTTTTTCCTTTATTTGTCGTCACCAATACAACTCCATTGGCACCTCTTGATCCATAAAGGGCTGTCGAAGCAGCATCTTTTAAAACGGTAATGTTTGCCACGTCTTTCGGGTTCACACTCGACAGGGCATTTGCATAATCGCAAGGAACACCGTCTATTACAACCAATGCATTCGAGTTATTCGCGCTGGCGCTGCCTAACCCTCTTACCCGGATACCCATGTCCAATCCGGGTTGCCCATCCACTTGAGACACTTGGAGTCCCGGTGCTGCACCTTCCAATAAATTCGTGACAGAAGAGACTGACTGGCCTTTCATCACCTTCGTGTCCAGGGCAGAAATAGCCCCCGTTAAATCTTTCTTTTTTGCAGTTCCATAAGCTACAACTACCACTTCGTCCAACGTCTCGGTATTCTCTAACAATTGAACGGATAATGCCGGTTGGTTTCCTACTTTCACCTCCTTCGCATGATAACCGATATAGGAAACCTGAATCACGGCTCCAGGTGCAACATCCAACGAAAACCGTCCTTCTATATCGGTCATAATTCCGTTTGTCGTCCCTTTTTCCACAACGTTCGCTCCAATAATAGGATCGCCTGCTATATCCACTACAACCCCTGTTATTTTTTTCTTCTGAAGGACGGCCGGCCTATCGGGAACTTTCGCTGTTTTTCCTTCTGCCAAAATAATATATGTCCCTTTTTGAGAATAATTTAAATCCAAAAGATTCGACAAATTATCGAGGACCTCCTTGATCGACTGGTTTTCTATACGAAGCGAAAGTTTTCTGTGTACGTCCACACTCGAATCGTAAATAAAGAGAAAATCCGTTTGTTTTTCAATGATACTTAAATATTCTCTCACTGAAAGGTTATTCCCCTGCAAAGTAATCCTTTGCAAATTTTCATTTCCGGCAGACAAATGAAAAGATGTTGTCAGCAGAAAGAGAAAAGCAATTCCGGCAATTCTAAAAAGGGATTTCCGTATCAAATGCTTTTTAGAATCCATCTCCGGCAAAAGCGTTTTATTCATAATTTCAAAAAATTAAAGATTAATATTAAGATTCTTTTCACACTTACTTTTCAAGATCATTTTTCCGTTTTTACTCCATAGGCTTTTCTTTTTTTATTAGACATATCTACTCTACATATATGATGGTATTTTCTTCATTTCTCTTAAAAGAAAAATCCCTGCTTCGTTGCAAAACAGACAAAATAAAATCTATACCATCTGCCGTCC
>JBHCAZ010000006.1:0-3953 GCA_041798765.1 Parabacteroides sp.
TGATTGCGGCTTTGGAAAATAACAGGATTTACATGTTAGCGTTTACCAGCGGAGGAGAAATAGAGGCCCTGATGGCCGGAATAAGGCAGGCAGGTAAGACTGCCGATTCCCTTTTCGAACAAATTACGATAGCCTGTTTCGGTCCCTATACCAAACAATGTGCGGAAAAATACGGATTGAACGTTGCGCTTGTCGCGTCCGACTTTAGTCGGGCAGACGGGTTTGCCGAGGCTATCAGCCGCTATCTGAAGTATCAACCTTAAGTTGTTTTTTGCACGTTCAAAGAGCTACCGAAAGCAGGAATGCAGTTTGCCAGCCAAGCTATAAAAGCCCCGAAAAAACCCAAAAAAGAAGAAAACGATCATTCATTTGCTGAAAAAAAGGCTTTTTTTACAATAATCGTGTAACATGATGCGTTGATTATGTATCATACAATATATACACTTTAAATGAAGCATCTTATGAAAGCATTGATTTTGTCTTTTTTCGCTATTATTTTGGGGTATTCTCTCTTTTTTAATGAAAAAAAAGAAGCGCAACCAACACTTTCGGAAAAGTCGAATGACGTTGCAGTCAAGCCAGTAAACCCACAGGCTTCAGACACACTTGTGATCTATGAGGATTACAGGGCGTTTATTATGTAAAAAATTTTGAAGAGACGGAGAGACTTTTATTCTCTTGTTGAGAATTTATCGCATTTACTTCGATATGTAATTGAAGATTAATAAGATGCAATAGGAGACCGTTTATTTCCTTTTTTCCGTTTTTATTGAAGCGTTTTTTCATGCTCAGCAAATTTAACCATTTATCATTGCCTGATAGTTCGGTATTTCTTCAAGAAAAGAATAAGATTGTGTTTCGTAATCGATGCGGCAACAATAATGATCCATACCATTGCTGACAATCAGGTATTTGACACGTAATTCCATATTATATCGAACGATTTGATCGAAAATCGTCCGGTTGATACGTATTTGAGGAGCCTTGTATTCGACAATGGCCAACGGTTCGACAAACAGATTGTAAACGATTGTGTCGCAACGTTTGACGGTGCTGTTCAATTTAATTTGCACTTCGTTTGCGATGCAACTCTCCGGATAATTCTTTTCAGCTATTAAATAATAGACAAAATGTTGCCGAACCCATTCTTCGGGAGTTAAAGCTACGTATTTTCGCCTGATACGATCGAAAATCGATCGTTTACCGTCTTTTTCCATTATTTTAGGGGTAAATTCGGGTAAATTTAATCCATTCATGTCGTATATTTGTTTACTGATTATACAAAAGTACACCTTTGGATGGAGATTTTATGAAAACAAAGCAAGAAATAGTCGAAAATTGGTTGCCACGTTATACCGACCGGCCTTTGGTCGATTTTACCAGATACATACTGCTGACCAATTTCACCAAGTATGTAGAACTATTTGCCGAACAGTTCAATGTCCCGGTTTTGGGGCTGAAAAATTCAATGCCGAATGCTTCAGCCAATGGGATTACGATCATAAATTTCGGAATGGGAAGTGCCAATGCCGCAACAATCATGGACCTGTTATCGGCCGTTATGCCGAAAGCCGTACTTTTTCTTGGTAAATGCGGAGGTTTAAAAAGCTCGAATTCATTAGGTGACTATGTGATGCCGATTGCCGCCATCCGGGGAGAAGGCACTTCCAACGAATATTTACCGGCCGAAGTACCCTCGCTTCCGGCTTTTTCGATGATGCGTGCGATTTCTTCTGCGATCCGCGACTGTGGAAGAGATTATTGGACCGGAACGATCTATACGACCAACCGGCGTGTTTGGGAGTATGACATGGCCTTTAAAGACTATCTGAAACGAACCCATGCTACCGGTATTGATATGGAAACGGCGACGTTGTTTACTGCCGGATTTGCCAATAAAATACCCACCGGTGCGCTGCTGATGATATCCGATAAACCGATGGAAGATAATGGGATCAAAACCGATGAAAGTGACCGTGAAGTGACGAAGAAATTTGTGAAAGAACATTTGATGTTAGGCGTGGAGGCGTTGCGTCAGATTATAGACGATAAAAAGACGATTCGGCACATCCGCTTCAGCTGGTAAAAGAGAAAAAAGCAGATGGCAAAAACGGAATACACATACGAAGAGATCTGTCGGAATATCCGGGCAAAGAAGTTCGCTCCGGTTTACGCATTGATGGGAGATGAGCCTTTTTTTATGGACAAAATTACCGATTTGTTGATCGGACATGTCCTAAGAGAAGAAGAGCGGGATTTCAACCAACTGATTCTCTATGGCGCAGATACCGATGTGGCGGATATTTTGAATGCGGCCAGACGTTATCCGATGATGGCCGAGAGACAACTTGTCGTCGTGCGAGAAGCCCAGATGATCAGAGACATCGAACAACTTGCCGGGTATGCAAAGAATCCGCCCTTATCGACTGTTTTAGTCCTTAATTATAAATATAAAACCTTAGATCGGCGGAAAACATTGGCCGCAGCCATTGAAAAAACAGGCGTTTTGTTTGAATCCAAAAAGATACCCGATTATAAAATGGCGGCGTTTATCACTTCCTTTTTACAGGAACAGGGGATACAAATCGATGGGAAAGCTGCTCAGATGCTTTCCGATTTTCTTGGAAATGATTTAACTCGTTTGAATAAAGAGTTGGAAAAATTATCCCTTTTATTGCCGGAGAAAGGTGCTAAGCTGATCACTCCCCAATTGGTGGAAGAAAATATCGGCATAAGTAGAGATTTCAATAATTTTGAACTGCTAAAGGCCATTATCAATCGAGACATTCTGAAAGCCAACCTGATTGCCCATTATTTTGAGAAAAATGCAAAAAACAACCCGATTCAGGTTACCTTATCGGTGTTGTTCAACTATTTTTCCAACCTGCTGATTTGTTATTATTCCAACGATCGTTCAGAAACTGGGTTGATGAAAGCGTTGGGCTTGAAAAGTGCATTTCAGGTTAGAGACTATCGCGACGGGATGCGTTTCTATTCGGCCATGAAAGCTTTCAATCTTATTTCAGAAATACGGATGACCGATGCCCGCTCCAAAGGTGTTGAAAACAGTTCGGTGTCAGATGCCGATTTGCTAAGGGAGCTGCTTTATAAAATCTTGCACTAAAAAACTTAATAGACAAAAAAGAGAGATCTCTGTTCATTTTGTCCGAATCAGAACCCAATAGAATGGCTTGTCTTGTCGTTTATAATTGATAAATGGAAAAAGTACATTCTTATATGATTGTAATAAACAGTCTTAACTTGCTTATTTACTATCGGTTATCCTTTTTTATACTATCGCGAGAATCGCGTATTTGCATCTTTACGTAGATTGATCCGGAAATATGGCCGAAAAACGGATCTATGCATACCAAATCCTCTCAATTTCATCTTGAAATGATTGTTTTTGTTCGTTACCCATTTGGGCCTTCGGTATATTTACATTTTCATGCATATCGTTTGGCGAATTCGAACAGAAAAAAGATTTCTTTTCCGTCTATAGACGGCTTCTAAAACGGACAGACAAAATGGCAGTCGGCAAGATTAAAAAAACGCTCCCTTTGTCACAGTTGTGACGTGCCTTTGTCACTGCAGTGACAGCAGCTTGTTGCCAAACCATCCTCGAAAGTTCGATTCAAACTTGTACAGAGAGTTTCGGATGAGCAGTTCCGGTTTTTGAGGCTGTATATTTTAGTGGTACTCGAATTAATCCCATTTCAAGATTTTCTTAAGTTGTTGATCCGATAAAAATGGTATACCCGTTCCGCTTAGAGTATATTTATTTCTTGTGATAAAAGGGGAGATCATTTCATCAAATGGCAACTGCCATTTTGTCAGTTATCCTTTTTTATAAGAAAAATATGTATACAATCGTATTCATATATCTAATTATACAATTGTATACAAATACAATTGTATACAGAATGATAAACTTTATCTGTATTTATATGTAA
>JBHCAZ010000007.1:0-145566 GCA_041798765.1 Parabacteroides sp.
ATGAAAAAATGGGGGGAGCTTCGGCCGGGGTGTCGTAGTTCCCCTTTTTCGTTTTTGCAGTATATGGACAAAGAATCTCCTCTATTTTGATAAATAGAATAAGAGAGGGGCTTTTGCCTTTAAAAAAGATCACTCCGAGAAGCCTGTGGATATGTCAGCATGTTTATGCACATATAGATTAGATAACCTGGATAGGAAAAATAAGATATGGCAATGCCGCATAAGGTTTGCTGCTGGCATATGAAAGCGCGTTTCCGTTTATTTTTCCAGGGAAAAGGCTTTTACGTAATGCGCTTGTACGTGTCAGTAGAGTTCCGGATGTCGGATGGTAGTTCGGGCTGTGTGGTGCCCATGGACGGTCGAAAAAGGCTTCTCGGTCGAAATTCCTGTCGAACTCATCATCCAACTCTACCCTTATACCTTTGAGTATATTCTTTATGATTTTATTTGTATCCATATTAAAATATTTTGTATGTTTGCGAAAACTTATTTCATGACAGTTCCGGAACAAGTAAAAAACGCTGCCCGTAATTTGATAAATCAGTACGGAGATTCTTTCGAACACCTCGGTAGTTATGAAGGAGCGGATTATTTCGTCTACAAGTTTCCGGATGATTTTACGACAGGATTTCCGTTTGTCTATCAATTCAATCACGGTTCCGTATTGGAAATAGCCGGTCCCAAAGCTCTTTCTATCATCGAATTATTTGTCGAAGATATCGAGGTAGTCGATATTGAATAATTTGTTATCTATTCTCATTACTCCTCTACAGTCGTGAGATTTTGCAGCTCCATTTTTACATAGGAAGTCAATATCTTTCCATTCATATTTTGACCCTTTTGAGTTGTCGCATTGAGGTTCGATATACCTCAGTTCTCCGTTAGAGAACCTTTGAAGGATTGTCGCGTGTCCGGATCCTTTTTCCCAACCGATACATAATTCATACACACCTTCGTCTTTGCATGTCTCATTGAAAAATTCCCTATAACGCTTGGGAGACATTTTCTTATATCCCTTTGCCTGAAGCCAACTATTTATACTGGTATGGCTTGCCTTCGTTCCGTCTATATTCTTCCAGACTTCGAAAGCTCGCCCCCTGCTTAGATAGTCTAATTTGTTGTAGAACCCGCGGAAATCGAATATTCGGCCGTTTTCGGCTCTTTGGCGGCGATCGTGGCTATCGTTCCGATAGTGGTTGAAACGATCAAGGCGATGATCCCGAAACTCCCCCCTTTGGTTACACAAATCCTATCCTGGGCCGTTGGCGTTGCCATCTGTATGTTCGGCTGGTGGAAAGGGATTGGTTTCCTTTCCGGATTGGATTGGTATATCGCTCTACTGTATGGTTTAGGGTCGGGACTGGCGGCTAATGGAATCGCCGATACGGGATTGATCGATTTTGTCGTGTCTCTATTTAAGAAAAAGAAGGCATAATAAAGAAATGGACTGGGGAGCATTGTTCGATTATCTCGGTGCCGGCGGCGGCCTGCTGGTTATATTGAACTGGATTGTCGGCTTGCCGGTCTTGCGGAAAAAAAGCAAGCTGGATAAGGATGATGTGTCCCGCCATATGGCTGAAAAAGACAATCAATTAATAATAGAATTATTCGATGAGATCAGAGGCTTTCAGGAAAGGATGGCGCGGTTGGAGGGGTGTGTGGCTAAAATCGTTGTATGCCCTATTTACGACCGCTGCCCTGCTCGCCCTATCGTGCAGGAGTACAAAAGAAAGTACTACTACCCGCAACGGGGAAACATTTCTGAACAGAAAGGTGTCCGCCCGGCTCGCGACAATACCGCCGAGCCGGGCGGAGATACGGATACCGGCATCGAGCCTCCGTAGTTTGCCTCTCGGAGCTGGTTATACAAAGAAATCCGGGCAGGCGACATTGACCGTGACGCAGGTTGGCGGCGACGTGATCGCATCTGCTTCTTGCGACAGCCTGCAACGACTCGTATACGATCTACAGGAGGAACTTACACATAAGGAAAAGCATCAGGCAGAGATAAAAGAAACGCCGGTATTGTTACCTTTTTGGTCAAAATTAAAATGGTTTTTTATCGGCTCTCTGACAGGAATTATCATAACAATCATTATTAAAATCAAAATATGGAAAAAAAGACACGATCTATAGGGCTGAAAAAGGCTCTGTTTGGTGAGGTGAATCCGGCGGGAGGAATGCCTGTCGAGTTGAAACAGTTGGCAAAGACGCTGAAAGGGACTGCTTCGTTCAATACGGAAGCGGATCAAACGCAGGAATTTTTCTCCGAGGAGGAGCCGGATGTTCCGGAGGAAATTGTTGTGACAGCATCCGGGTTGAAGCAGATAAAACTGAATTTCATGGAATGGGACAACGAAGTATTAGTCTCTATGTTCGGCGGGAAGGTCAAGAAGGAGGACGTTTCTATCGATGGAAAGACTTATAATGTCGATAAATATAAAGCTCCGCGATCAACTGTTCAAGTCGAAAAAGCGATTCGCGTGATTTCGCGCTACAATACAGTAATTGATATTCCACGAGCAAAAGTCTTGGCCCGGTTTATATGGAATCTGACGAACACGGAGATTGCTCAAATTGAGGTGACAGCTTCCTGTTTGTCTCCTGTCGGCGTGGAGGATGGTCCGTATGAGATTTATACACTTAAAGATGTTGGCGGATGAAAGATAGGAAAATAGAAGCCCATGCCGCCGATGCGCTACTGGATCGAAGGCTTACTGTCAACTTGCCTGCACCCCGTCTCTTTCGGATTTTCGGAGCTAATACGATACCTTACGATGTTCCTTTCCCGACTGGCGAGACTCTATGCAGGATGTCTTCCATTTTCTGCCGGATGGACTTGGATTTAAAGGAATTGAAGGCGGGCGATCTGGGAACAACATTGGAATGTGTTTCAAAAAATGCCAAACGGGTATCACGGGTCATAGCTGAAGGATTGATGCGAAGTGGCTTCTTATCAAGGTTGTTTGTACGACCTCTTGCGTGGTATATTCGAAGTCACATGACAATGCAGGGAATGGCGGAATTAACACAGGTTATCCTGCTTTTATCCTCTCCGGAGGCTTTTATGAATATTATCTCCTCGATCGCCACGATGAACATGATGGCACCGACGGAGAGCCGAAAAACGGAGAAAGGGAGTTAAAAGAGGAATACGAACCTCCCCATAGCCCTTTCGGACGCATCTACGCGCTGATCTCTACAGGTGCGTTTACCTATGATGACGTTATGAGACGCATCCCCTGGTCGGTTGTCCTTACGATGATAACCGATCAGGGCAGAATACGAAAAAAGGAAGAGAAAGAAGATATTATCCAAACGGAAGAGGAAGAACTGGAATTTTTAGGACTGGCATGAATGATGAACCAATATATGTGACTTTTGAGTTTCGTGGTAACCTGCCCGAAGAGGTGGAAAAAACAAAGCTGGGGATCGCAGGCTTGCGTAACGAGTCTGCTTCCACCTACCAGCGCCTGATCGCCGACAGCAACGAGGCTTTTACTTCTATGAGCCGGGGAAACCGGGAACTTGCAATCAGTATTCAAGAGGACATTAATAGCCTACGACAGCTAGATGCCGCCGGCAAAGCTTTAGATGAAAGTTTTGCCCGTGGAGCGATCACTACTGTTCAATATGCAGAAGCTAAAGCCAAATTGTCCATACAGGAAACCGATCTTCGTAATGGCATACAGGAAAATATCAGCGTTCTTCAAGATTCGATCAAGCAGGATCGGATGGCAGAGGGGAGTATTGAATCACTTCGTGCCTCACTCGCCAAAATGGAAGAGGCTTGGCGTAAAATGTCCGCTACTGAACGCGAATCAGTAACCGGTCAGGAACTCAAAGGAAAGATTCAATCTTTAAAAGAGGAACTCGAAAGCTTGGAAAAAGGGACTACAGGTGCCGTCTCCGGCTTAAAGCAGTTCCAAAACCAAATAGAGGCGTGTCCCGGACCGATCGGACAGACGGCAACCTCCATCGGCAAAATGACCAAGGCGGCACTTGCATTCATCGCCACGCCGCTCGGCATGGTCTTGGCCACTATTGCCACCGGGCTTGCGGTAGTCTCATCATGGTTTCACAGAACGGAGGAGGGTGAAAATTCCCTGGCAGTTGCTACGGCAGCTTTCAAACAAGTACTTGGTAGTTTGTTGGATGTAGTGGATAAGGCAGGTGAATGGCTTTACAAGGCATTTACTAGGCCTAAAGAGGCGTTGACCGACCTTGTAGACTTTATCGAGGGGCAGGTTGTAAACCGATTTAAATCTCTGGGCAAGGCGGCTGAAGCCGTCTGGAAGATACTGCAAGGTGATTTCAAAGAAGGTGCCGCCGATTTTGCTAACGCCTGGCTACAGGGGGTTACAGGTGTCGAAGATGCCGGACAGAAAGCCTCCGAATGGATAGCCGAAACAAACGAGAAGATTAAAGAATCGGTCGAACTACAAAAACGGCGTAACGCCTTGGATGTGGCAGAACGTAACCTCTTGGTCGAACGCTCACGCATAGAAGCTCGTATAGGTGAGTTTAGAGATAAGGCCTACGATATGAACTCGCCGGAGGCGGAACGCTCGAAGGCATTGAAAGATGCCATCCGTTTGACGGATGAACTCTTTACCAAGGAACAGGCTATCGCAAAAGAGAAATACGAGATCATCAAGGCACAGAATGGCCTTACTAATTCCAACAAAGCGGACCTCCGCGCGGAAGCGGAAGCCCTGGCAGAAGTGAACAGGTTGGAGGCACAGCGGTACGCCTCGCGTCGCATGATGTTACGTCAAAGCAATACGCTGAGCAGCAAAATGGCCAAAGAAGAAGACGGACTGCTTGGGTCCATCCGTTATTACGAAAAGGTGATTGCTAAACTGAAAGAGGCGCACGCCTTGGCCACTAACGACAAAATCCGTGAAAAGCTGAACGTTGAGATTGAGCGTAATGTCAAAGAACTGGAGCGTATCTCCGAACGAGTTGGTAGAGTTGCGCTCGAAACATCAAAAAAGCTTCTTGATGAAATTGTGGTTATCTCGACCCGTAGACGCCAGGAACTTGAGCGGGAAGCCCGAAACAAGAGCCGAACGGAACGATTCGGAGAGCTGGATACATCTGATCTCGACCGTCTACGTAAGAATATCGGACAGATAACAAGTAAGTCGGAAGATGCACGAGATGGGATTTTAGGGCTGTTGGACAGCTGGAAAACATTGTCGAATTCGGATAAAGCGTCCCGTATTGCCGACGAATGTTTGAAAATTGCCGATGGTTTATCTATGACTGCAGAAATGGCAGAACTGTTTGATGACTCCCTTGGCAGTACTCTTTCCACTGTCTCCGATCTTGTTTCCGGTGTCGGAGATATAGCTGGGGGAATTGGACGCGCTGCCAATGGTGACCTGATCGGAGGTGCAACCAGTATACTTTATGGCGTAACTGGTATTATCTCATCGTTCAAAAAACGGATCGAGGAAAACAAACGGATATTGGCCGAATATCGGCAACAGCTTCTGGAAACAGAAATAAAAGAACTAGAATATAACAGTATCCTTCGTGAACGGCTCCGGATTCAACAGCAGATCGGCGAAACCTCCCTCCGATACTTCGACCGCTTGAAGACAGAACTTTCCGGGCAAGTCACCACCATCGCTTCGGAATACGAAGCGCTCTGGGCGAAGCTGATGGGCGAAGAATATATCGCGGCAACACACTACAAGCATGGCACCTGGTTTCGAAAAGCGAAAACTTGGAATGATTACGGTTCGCTGGCGGGAAAGACGTATGAAGAGATTGAATCGCTTTATACGCAGGATAAATTAACAGATGCTGCCAGAACGCTCTTTGAACAACTGAAAGCCTTAAAAGAAGAAGGCGCGGAAGTGTCCTCCATGATGGATGATCTGAACAAGGAAATGAAAGAGGCTTTCACGGGTACCACTGTCGATTCAATTACAGACAGTATCATTCGAGGTTTTTCGGAGGGCAAACGGTCTGCAAAGGATTTCGCAGACGACTTTCAGGAAATGTTAAACAGAGCTGTACTGCAAGGTGTCAAGCTACGTACACTTGAAGAACCACTAAGGAAATGGTACGAATCATTCGCAGAAGCGAGCGGAACAGGATTCACCGCGGACAACATCGCCTCGCTCCGGGAGCAATACAACAAGATCATCGAAGACGCCGCACGAGAGTTGGAGGATCTTGAGAAAGTAACGGGAGCCACCGTTGGTAACATGTCTTCCCGAACGGCTGTTGCCAAAGGCGTTGCATCGATGAGTCAGGATAGCGCCAACGAAATAAATGGCAGTTTTCATGCTCTTTTGATCTATGCAGATAAGACGTGTCAAGGGGTAACAAGCATAAATACATTGTTAGTAGATGCTCTTGGCGTACTTAATCGGATTGCCGCAAATACGGACAGGTTGGAGGCGATTGAAAAAGATGTTTGTTCTTTACGAAATTGTTTTTATGAACTATTAAACAAAGGATTGATCCTGAGAAGATGAGAAATGACAACTGCTATATTGACGGTGTTAGCACTCTGAATCGTTTTGGTGCCTGGGTGCTAAAAGGAGGATATAAAGATCTTTTATCTTTTCCTGGCCTTGTAGAACCTGAAAAAAATGATTGGGCAGAGGAAGACGGAATAGAAGTTGACTTATCATCTCCAAAGTTGCAATCGAAAGAAATTACAATACCTTTTTTGTCGAAAAAGGGAGGAGAAGATTTGATCGTCTTTCTTTCTGCTCCGGGATATCATACATTATATATACCTATACTACAAAGAGAATGGAATATCAGACTTGTTGGTCAAACTTATAATCGGATTCTTTCCGGGTTAGAGGAATTTTCTCTCAAATTCACTCAGGACGCTCCAACTCGACCGGCTTTAGCTCTTCCTGATCCAGGAGTGTTCATACATGATAGCGGTTACGAGTTGGATAATGTGTCATTCGCTGATTATGGGGTAGTTGTAGAGAGAGCAAAAGACGATATTTTTAAAGCTGCTGATGTAAAGAAAAATCTATCTCGAAAAATAAGCACTTCAGATGGAGTGATATACGATGTGGAACACCTCGTCTTTTCTTCCAAAGAAGTGACATTTAAATGTTATTTCAAAGCTGTTTCAATATCGGCTTTTTGGAGTTGTTATGATAGCTTTTTTGGAGCCCTTATCCAGCCGGGGGAGCGGAAATTATATATTCCAGCAGTTGGACGCACAATCCCGTGCTACTATAAAAAATCGGATGTATTCAAAATCGTTTCTCTACATAATAATATTATCGTACAGTTTAACTTAACATTAGTTTTTACTGTATTCAGACTGAACGGTACAATATACTTTCTTTCTTCTGAAAACGGAAGTTTTATTATAACTGAAAATGAAGATTGTAAAATTGATTTAAATCATGTCGGATAAAAAAATAAAAATATCAGAACTGCCTCTTGCGCAAACACTGGCCGGGTTATACACAATCGGTGTCGATTCCTTAAACAAAAGTGTGAAAGTTAGCCTAACATGGCTTAAAACAGCGTCGGAAGGACTTGTGGAAGCTATTAATATGGCCAATACTGCTGCGTCGTCAGCATCGGTTGCCGTAAATTCAGCAAACCAAGCTGCTTCATCTGCGAATACGGCAGCGGATAAGGCAAATACGGCAGCGGATAAATGTAAACCTCCTGTTATTCAGAAAGGAATTGTGAAGTCGGGCGAAATGGCTGAGGCTTCGGTTGTTGCTAACGGAACGAATGCTAATGGTAATCCTGTTTATAATCTGAATTTAACATTACCCAAGGGAGATAACGGAAAGAATCCTATTCTCGAAACAGGGACTATTACAACGTTGGCACCGGGGGCTTCAGTAACAGCTTCGTTGTCCGAAAACGGCATGAACACAGATGGAGCCCCGAAATACAAGTTGAATTTAGGTATTCCTCGCGGAGAGAAAGGCGCTTCAGGTGATGGCGCCGGAAATGTCCTTGTAAATCCCGCCGGACTGCATGCCGGGAAGCAATACGTGTTTCAACCTTCTTCTGCCAACAGCGCGGAGGGTACGTTTGTGGAAAATATAATAAAACCAAATTCTATTAAGGACATTCAGAATTTTAATTCTTTCCGTCTCGTTCCTGTAAGATTTTTTAATGCCTCGCCGGCAACAGGTCTGGTAAAAATAACATTACCAGAACAATTTGTAAATACAATGTGGAGTGTAGATTTGAATATTTACGATTACGGTACTGGCATGAATGGCAGAGTATATGTGAGCGGTTATACATATTCTGGAAATAAGGCGTGGGTTAAAGGTTCCATTTTAGCACTTGGTTTTGAGCGAGAGGTTCGTTTAGGAAAAGATTCAAATGGAAACTCATGTATATTATTAGGCACTACATCTGATTATTGGAACAATTTAGGTATTTCTATTGATTCTATTTTTACTTTTGGTACAGGCGCGAAAAACATAGAAAATGATACAACTATAGAGATAATAACAAATGAAACAGGTATAACATATAGCGGCTCGTTATTTTACAATCATCATTTATTTGAAAATGGTCTGAATGTATTTAAGCCTCGTAAGGGATTATCGGCAGCTCAAGGCAAGGTCTTGAATGACAACAAGCTCGAAAAATCGTTGTTTAAAGACTTTGCGATTTCCGAACAACCTGTTTTATTGTCGTCATCTGCCGAGCTTGAAACCAATGTCCCGCCGGCAGATAGAGAATTGTTATTGCAATCTAAAATCACGTATCAAGGAGCAGTAACCGCACTCAATACCGTCACGGATTTAAATATAAAAGATTTTATACGCGCGTCGGTATCTTTCAAGGAGCAGATAAACAAGGCGCGGGCAGCCAAAGATGCATATTCCCTTTCGGCAAAAGTGGATAAAGAGCCCGGTAAAGGTCTATCTACAAACGATTATACAACCACTGATAAAAATAAACTTGCCGAAATAGATTTATCTGAAAAAGTCGATAAAATAGAGGGAAAAGGCCTATCTGCAAATGATTTTGATAATGGATATAAGGGCTATTTGGATTTCTTATCCGGCTCAAACGATGTTGCGACGTTGGCTGATTTGCCGGTGTCGAAACGGAGTATTAATGCGTCTCTTTCTGCGGCTTCTGTTTTATCACTATCCGAGGCTTTACCTGAGGGACGGGAGCTGATGATAAGATGTACCCCGTCTGCTTCATTTACGCAATCACTACCTGCCTCTGATGTTTTCAGTTCAATGTCCGGACTGTCTGTTCAATTTACGGCCGGGAAGGCGTATGAAATTAGTATTTGGGCGTATAAACAAAACAAATACTCAATAAAAATTATGGAGGGTGAGTGATGTTAAGAGGTAGATGTTTTGGATTCATAGAAAAAGGTATCCCGCTTTCATCTTCTGTTGATGGCGTATATATTTACAGAAAAAGTAAGAATATGCTATATAAAAAAGAAAACTGGAACGTGAATTGGAATAACGAACAAAAAGAGGTCGTTTTGAAAAGCGGATCTCATATGTTTGCAATTCTCGATCAGACATCCGGTCTGCGTGGTGGGGATGGGTATGTTACTGGGTTAACTTTTTTTTCTTATGTAGACTCAGCTAAAAACGATTTCAGAGGCAAGAGTACAACTGATTTGATTGTTTCGCATTTCGGGTTGTATAACTTGAATCACGAAGCCATGTATTATTGTGTTGTCAACGGAGGGTATCTGCCGGCATTAGGAGAACTTATACTTGTATTCAATCATATAAACGAAATCAATAAGTGTAAGGACAAGGCGGGATTAAGCTTGATAAACATAGTGTCCGGCTGGGAGTATATTTCGTCTACATATAAAGACAAACGAATCGTCTGGGTTATGCCATTTGGCGGTACAGCGTCTTACAAGGCTTATGGAAATACGTTCAATGTAATTCCTATAAAACAAATATAGAATAGATAAAATAATACATACTATGATAATATATAGCCCTAAAGGTGAAATTGTCCTTGATATTGATGTTGACGATAATAGTTATCGCTATCGTGCCATTCGACAGAGAGATAAAGTGTTCCTTTATTATTCCCTTTCAGAGCATGTGGATGTCCCATTATATAGTTATATCGAATTTCAAGGGCAACGTTATACGCTTTGGCGTCCTGAGAATTTCACTAAGCACGGAATCCGCAATCTAGAATATATACTTGAATTAGGGAGCTATCTGGAATTGCTTAGAGAGACTAAGTATAAGCATCTGTCCGCAAAACCTTACAAATTAAAATTTTCACTTACCGGCAAGCCTCGTTTTTTTCTACAGCTTTTGATCGACAACATGAATCTTTTGGACAGTGGATGGACAATCGGTACGTGTGTAGATTTACCGGAAAAGACACTTGCTTTCAGTCATGAGTTCTGCTTGGACGTTCTTTCTCGTTTCGCTGACGAATGGGATACCGAATATGAAGCCATAGACAAAACAATAAATTTCGGTAAAGTGGAGCGTTTTAAGAACGACCCTCTACCTCTCTCGTATGGGCGCGGAAATGGTTTTAAGACAGGTGTAGGCCGGCAAAATCATGGGGATAAAAGGCCGGTTTCAATTCTTTACGCTGAAGGAGGAGATCGAAATATCAATCCTGCAAATTACGGTAGTACGACATTGCTACTACCTAAATCCAAAGAGCTTGAATACCAAGGAAGACGCTATCGGACAGATGAAGATGGAACATATATCGTTCGGGCGGACCGACCTCTTTTGAACAACAACGAGGACAGTTATGACGCTTCTCACATTTACCCTTCAAGGATCGGAACTGTCAGCGGGGTGATTGTAGTCGATGCGGAAAACAACCTGTATGACATTACTGATTCTTCTATCCCGGAATCTTTGAATTATTCAGATTGTCGTCTCCCTGAAGAAAAAGCGATTATTATATTCCAAAGTGGTATTCTGACAGGCGAGGAATTTGAAATAGAACAGACACAGAATGATTTAACCGGTTATATACATGTAGAAAGAAAATTCAAATTAGTTCCTGTACGAAAAAACGGAATCGTGATACCGAATTCAAACCGTTGTCCGGCAATCGGCGATAAGTATTCTGTATTTAATATCTCACTACCTGATGCCTATGTCTCAGATGATGCCACCAAAACCGGTGCCTCATGGGACATGTTTCGGGAAATGGCACGTTACATGTACGAACATGAAGAGGAAACGTTTACGTTCAAAGGCGAACTAGATGGTATCTGGTCTAAAAATAAATGGTTTGAGATCGGAGGTAAATTATTACCGGGTAGTTACATATTCTTCAGTGACACACAGTTTCAACCTGACGGCGCCCTGATCCGGATCGTCGGTATCAAAGATTATATCAACCGCCCGTACAGCCCTGAAATAGAACTGTCAAACACGCCTGTAGCCGGGTTCGTTTCATCCGAACTGGGAAAGATCAATAGCAACGAGATAAAAAACGAAGTACGTTATCAAGAGTCGTTGAATTATACTAAGCGTCGCTGGCGGGATGCCATTGAGGCACAGGAAATGTTAGAAAAAGCCTTTGATGATTATTCAAAAGGAGTTGATCCAGTATGGGTAAGGACGATGTCTCTTCTCGTAGGAAACGAAAACTTGCAATTCCGCTTCGTGGACAACAAGACGAATCCGAAAGCCGTTGATCCTAATTTTATTTATGAAGCTGCTGGTGGTGTATTTCATGTCCCTGAAACAATTTTGCAGCATATGACATTAGGTATTTCCGATATCAAAGGTAAACATTCGGCGAGCGAATACAAATTTTGGGATTTACAAGCTTATACAAGTCCGCCTTTGGGTGATTTTGGATCAATGTATTTGTATGCCAAATGCGAAAAAAATAGTGGAAGCGGGCAGTTCTTGTTATCGGAGACGCCGCATGAAATGGATGAAAGTAGTTATTATTATTTTCTTGTCGGATTGTTGGGAAGCCAGTTTGACGGAACACGTAGTTTTGCCGCAACCTATGGATTTACGGAAATATTACCCGGACGTATAACTGTTGACAGGATTATATCGACAGACGGGAAATGCTATTTTAATTTAGGATTGGGCGAAATTGGTGGAAAAATTACGTTTAAGCAAGGTACGTCCGGATACAATAATATTGTAGATAAACCGGACTTAAGTGTATTAGACGAAAAAGCTTCAGATGCCTTATCGGCCGCCGAAGATGCATCGAATGTTGCTGGAGGAAAGGCTAAAGTATTCTACAGCACGAGTGCACCGCTTTGGGGTATGAAAACAAACGACCTATGGGTGGACGGAGTGAATATTTATCGGTATAATGGATTGCAATGGGTATTAGCTTCAAAATATGATAATACGGAGACGGAAATAAACGGGGGATTGATTACGACCGGCGCTATCAGTTTCGGAGGCACGGGTGGTATGGCCGGTTCTGGAAATATCCGAATATGGTCTGGGGGAAACTCTGGAGCCAATGGACATCCTCCTTCTGATCCTACATTTAGAGTAGACAAGGACGGGAACGTTGAAAGTCGCGGGGCTATATTTATCTCTAATCAAAACGGAGATAAACTGGCCGGCTTTTCCGGCAATGGCACGGCTGATACTTCAGTGAGGATTTGGGCCGGTAACACAAACCCATCGCACGCACCCTTTAAAGTTTTTCAGAATGGGAATGGCATTTTAGGGGGATTTAGCTTTAATCAATCCAGTATGGTATCAACGACTTCCGGAAATGAATTGTTTTTATCCGGAAATCTGCTTCGTTTTAAGGATGGAAACAGATCGAGATTGTTAATTGGTTCAGATGTTTTTCCGGCTTCTTTAGGGAATTCCATGGCTGGACCAATGAGGATAGAAATAGATCGACAGGTAGACAATATGACATCTGGCAATATCGGTATTTATTTTGATGTTTATGGGTCTATTAACTATGATGACTCTGGATACCAACATACTGGAAACAACGCTCTATTTATCAAAAGAGGTTCTATTTGTGGCATTCGACCTCGCATAAGAAGAGTCCAAAATAGTCAAACTCTAAGCATTATGGATACAATAATACATGTTATTGCAGAGAGTGATATCTCGTTGACTTTGCCTTCTGTCGCTGAAGATGGACAATTGTTTATAATCAGGAAAATATCAACTGGAAATATTACAATAAAAGGTAGAATAAAAAACGTCTTTAAGGAGAATATTATATCTTCAATAGGACTGTTTAACAGTGGATTAATGTTTATCGTCTACGATAAGACCAACAATCATTGGGTATGTAATTCGATTGACAGCTAAAAACAATAAAAAAATGAAACTAACATTAAAAGACAGAGTATTAATACTCAATACTGTATTACCACAGTATGACACGCGAAAAAACATGGAGTTGAAAATTTCAATAGCAAATGGAATTGCAATATCCGAGAATGATCAAAGAAGAATTGTAGTCAAAGAATTAGGTGGAGGCCAGTTAAATGTAGGTTTTACTGACTCGGAGGCTATTACAGAAACTATCGACATTTCGTTAACGGACGAAGAGTTGGCATATCTCAAAAGCCGAGTTGATTTTATTGATCGCAACGGCATGTTTTCAGAGTTCACCATGTCTACGTATAATAAAATCTTAGATTCACCATACATTGATCCAGAATTTAGAGAACCATAAAAAGTGAAATATCGGCCGGGGATTTTTATCCCCGGATTGTTAGTAGTTCTCTGACCTACGTTAGTAAAGTAAAACAATAATAACAAAGAACGCCTGCAGCGAACTTTATTTGATTAAAAAGATAGCAACGATGTTGATATGGCAATACCTCCTGAATACTGTATAAAGATAGTTGTTTCTAATGTATTGCACAAATCTTTTAATGTTTTTTGCACTAAAATTTCATAAAAACAAGGCTTTAAACATTGTTTGAAGCCTTGTTTTCATCGTGTGTGCGATATTTTTTACTTTTCGTTTTAAAAACTTGTACTTTTCGTTTTGCGAATTATAAAAGAACGCTTTTTTATATGCAAACGTATTTTTATAAATTCAAAAAAAGATAAAAATCCTTTGTATCTTCTATCATCTGTCTTATCTTAGAAGATCAAACAAAAAAATAACATTAAAAATAGTCTTTATTTATCATGAAAAAATTGATCTTAGTATTAGCGGTATGCTTAAGTGTTGGAAATCTGTTTGCACAAGATGCAAATACAGACAAACTGCGTGAAGAGGGAGATGCAGCAATGGCTGCAAAAAATTATCCAGAAGTCGTTGCCAAATACAGCGAATACCTGAAACAAACCAATTATGAAGATGTAAGCAGAATCTTCAATTGTGCTTTTGCCGCTTTCAACGCAAAACAAATGGATAACGCCGTAAAATTTTACGATATGGCAATCCAGAAAAATTACAAGACAGACGATGCCTATGTAGGAAAGGCGATGGCATTGCGTAATCAGGAGAAAACGGCCGACTTCACAGCTGTTGTCGAAAGCGGATTAAAAGCAAATGCCCAAAACACGAACCTTGAAAAACTATTATACGCCTACTGCATAAAAAAAGGACAGGCTGCGCAGAAAGCCGGCAAGTTTGAAGAGGCCGAAGAAATATTTAAACAGGTGCTGATTGTAGGGAACAAAACGTACAAAGGCAACGCGCTGTACAGTTTGGGAGCGATGTTTTATAATTCAGGAGCAAAAATACTGACAGACGCAACCCCAATCGCAACGTCTGATCCCGATAAATATGCGGCAGCAAAAACAAAGGCAGACACCCAAATGAAAAAAGCAAAAGAATATTTAGAACAAGCGCTTACGCTTAATCCCTCCGATGCCAATTCGAAAAAAATCTTAGATGCAATCAATGCCTCTCTAAAATAAAAGATTCAACAATAAAAAGGAAAGACGCCCACCAAAAGAGTTGTTTTGATGGGCGTCTTTCTTCTTTTTACCGATTTTAACGAAATAAAACGTCTACATTTCCTGCCAAAACAAAAATAATCTTTTCTTCAAAAAAAAGGACAATAATATATCATTATTATATAAAATAGCATTATTTTTGCACATACAAATCCCCCAAACGGGATTCTGGTAAATTTTGCACAATTGTGTCTAATTAATATTTACAGTAAAACAAAGAGTGTCTATGAAAAGGTTAACATTCCTTTTATTTTGCCTACTTATAGGTGTAGGTACGGTTTATGCTCAAACGACAAAGATCACAGGTACTGTGATTTCGTCGGAAGACAATGAACCGGTTATTGGAGCAGCCGTTGTAGTCAAAGGAACTACAATCGGAACAGTAACAGATTTTGACGGTGCATTTTCTTTAGATGTACCTGCTTCTGCCCAAACATTATCGATTTCTTTTGTCGGAATGAAAACGCAAGATGTAGCAGTCAGTTCAACCGTACATGTAATTTTACAAGCCAACACGCAAGATTTGGACGAAGTGGTTGTTACGGCAATGGGTATTTCGAAAGCCAAAAAGGCATTGGGATATGCCGTTCAAGATGTAAAATCGGATGAATTGACGAAAGCGGCAAGCACAAACCTTGCCGGAGCTTTACAAGGAAAAGTTTCCGGTGTCGAAATCATGCCCTCTTCCGGTATGCCGGGAGCATCTTCTAAAATCACGATTCGCGGATCCCGTTCTTTCACTGGAGACAATACTCCTTTGTATGTAGTCGACGGTATGCCGATCGCCTCTACGGCCGATATCAGTACATCGAGCTCGGTTACCGGAACAGACTTCGCTTCCCGTTCGCTGGATATCGATCCGAACGACATCGAAAGCGTAAACATCCTGAAAGGACAAGCAGCAGCAGCCCTCTATGGTTTAAGGGCTTCCAACGGTGTTATCGTCATTACGACAAAAAGTGGAAAAGGGGCCTCCAAAGGGAAACCCCAGATCACTATCAACAGCAATCTCTCTTTCGATAAAGTATCGACATTACCCGAATATCAGACAACTTTCGCACAGGGAATGGGTACTTACAATCCAACCAGTTCATTGACTTGGGGTCCTAAAATCAGCGATTTGGCCAACGACCCGAAATACGGAGGAAATACAGACAATGCATATACACAGAAGTTCGGGAAAAAAGAGGGTATGTATTATGTTCCTCAACGGGCTGCAGCAGGATTAGACCCCTGGGCCGTACCGCAGGCATATAACAACATCAAAGATTTCTTCAATGTAGGAACAACTTGGAGCAACTCGGTGAATATTGCGCAAATGTTCGACAAAGGAAGCTATTCTTTCTCTTTAGGAAATACGACTCAAGAGGGTATTGTTCCCAGCACAGGTTTAGACCGCTACAATGCTAAACTGACGGGTGAGGCAAAGTTACATGCAAACTGGACAACCGGGTTCTCCGGAAGTTTTGTTACCTCCAAGCTGAATAAACAATCTTCAGCAAATAACGGAATCGTGGCAACCGTATACGGTGCTCCGGCAAGCTACGATCTCGCCGGTATCCCCTCTCACGTGGAAGGAGATCCCTACAAACAAAACACCTACCGTTCGACTGGTGGTTTCGACGGAGCTTATTGGGCGGTTAAAAACAACGAGTTCCTTGAACGTTCGCAACGCTTCTTCGGAAATACCTATTTGAATTATGAAACAAAATTCAATACGGAAAACCATAAATTAAACGTAAAATATCAAATAGGAGCAGATTCCTACACAACGGATTACACAGATTCGTGGGGATACGGACACTCTAACAAAAAGGGACAAATCGACCACTACGGATATACCGTACTGGAACTTAACTCGTTATTTACAGCATCCTACTCATGGAATATTAATGAGAAATTGGTTTTCGATGCCGTTATCGGAAACGAGTTTGTACAATCGCAACGTAAATTCTATGAATCTTATGGTGCAGATTATAACATCCCAGGTTGGAACCATATCGACAACGCTAGTACATTCACAGCCAGTGAATCTTTGCGAAAAAAACGGACGGTAGGAAACTTCGGAAGCCTTTCTTTAGCTTATGCTAACATGCTGTACCTGAACGTAACCGGACGTAATGACAAAGTTTCTTCTATGCCTCGCAACAACCGTTCATTCTTCTATCCGTCCGTTTCATTGGGCTGGATATTCACAGAATTGCAGCCGCTGAAAAACGAAGTCCTGACCTATGGTAAGCTACGTGCTTCATACGCTGAAGTCGGACAAGCCGGAACATATTATGACACATATTACAGAACGCCGGCCTATGGAGGAGGTTTCTATAGCGGAACACCGATCCAGTATCCGATGGGAGGAATCACCGCTTTCACACAAAATTCGATCATATACGATCCGAATTTGAAACCGCAGAATACCCGTTCTTATGAAATCGGTGCAGATTTGACATTCTTCGATGGTTTGTTCTCTTTGAACTATACCTATTCTCGTCAGAATGTAACAGATCAGATCTTCGAAGTTCCTTTGGCTGGTTCTACCGGTTCAGGAAGTTTAATGACCAACGGAGGAGCCATCCACACGAACGCCCACGAAGTTACACTCGGTATCAACCCGATCAACACGAAAAACTTCAAATGGGATCTGGCTTTCAACTTCTCTAAAATCGACAACTATGTCGACAAACTGGCCGACGGTGTAAACAGTATTTTCTTAGGAGGTTTTGTTGATCCGCAGGTCCGTGCCGGAATCGGAGACAAATTCCCGGTCATTTACGGTTCTTCTTTCTTGCGTAATGAAAACGGAGATATCGTTGTAGACCAAAACGGATTCCCGCAAATCGGAGAAGAAAAAGTGATCGGAACCGTTTCTCCCGACTTCCTGTTAGGCTTCAATACCGCTTTTGAGATCTATAAATTCCGTATTGCTGCTACTTTCGACTGGAAAAGCGGCGGACAGATGTATTGCGGAACGGCAGGTGTAATGAACTTCTACGGAACGACACAGAAATCAGCCGATTTTCGTCAAAGCGAAGGATTCTTATTCGAATTACCGGCTGTAAAACAAAATGCAGACGGCAGCTATTCGCCTAACGATATCAAAATCCCCGGAGAGGCAGCATTGGATTACTTTGATGCAATGACCAGCGTATCCGAAGCAGATGTTTTAAACAACGGCTTCGTCAAATTGCGCGAATTATCTATCAGTTATCCGATTTGGTCTAAGAATGGCATCGATGTAAATGTAAACGCTTTTGCCCGTAATATCCTCGTATGGTCGGAATTAAAAGGATTAGATCCCGAATCAACCCAAGGAAACAACAACATGGGTGGTGGTTTTGAACGCTTCTCCTTACCGGGAAGTTCAAGCTATGGTTTTGGCATTAACGTGAAATTCTAAAAAGAGTAAAATTTATGAAAGTACAATATTTATCTAAAAAATTAATAGCAACAACGATAATCGCCGCTTCGTTGGTTTCTTGCTCGGAGGACTCAATGGATGAGGTCAACAAAGATATCAACCATGTGACCGAAGTTCCGGCCAAACTGATCCTCACGGATGTAATGACCTCTACGGCATTCAGTGTCGTCGGAGGAGACTTCAACACCTATCTTGGAATATATGTAGAGCACCAGATCGGTTGTGACAATCAGCTGTATCGGGCAGAAAACAGAACAGGAGAACCTCAGATGGCAGCAACGTTCAACAACGTATGGGGAAACCTTTACACCACATTGAAAGATGCTAAAATAGCCATTGCCAAATGTTCGGAAGGCGGTCCGCAGGAGGGAAATTATGTAACACGCGGTATTGCCGAAATATTAGCGGCCTATAACTTGGCTGTCTTGACCGATATGTACGGCGATGTACCTTGGACAGAAGCCTGCGATTATAAAGTAAGCATGACTCCTAAGATAGATAAGCAAGAATTGATTTACAAAGACATCATGGCCTATTTAGAGGCAGCAATCGCCGACCTGCAAAAAGGAGATAAATTAGGTATGGGTGATCAGGATTTGATCTATAAAGGAAATGCAGCAAGCTGGTTAAAAACGGCATACGGATTGAAAGCCCGTTATACGATGCGTACGATGTTGCGTACAGCAGACAGAAATGCCGCCATGCAAACAGTACTGGACTGTATAGCTAAATCGTATACGTCAGCTTCCGAACAATGTAGCTATAATATGTATAACACCGGTGTCAATATCAATCCGTTATTCGGATTCTTCTGGGCCCGTGAAGGTATTGCAGCTAGCAAAAGTTTGTTCGATAAATTAGTAGAACGTAAAGACCCGCGTATCGGACGTATGTTCATGGATCCGAAAAGTCAAACTGTTATCTCATCGGCTACCGATCCGGTGCTGAAATTGGCAAAACATGCAGATTTAGAACAAGGAAAATCATTGTATACAACCTCTTTATACGTTGCTGCCCAAACGGCTCCAACCCATTTACTGAGCTATCATGAATTATTGTTCCTCAAAGCAGAAGCACTTATACACCTCAATAAAAATGCAGAAGCATTGGAAGTATTGAAAGAAGCGGTTATTGCAGGTATCGCCAACGCTGAAATCAACACGTCGGCTGCCTTGGCATCAACTTATTGGAACGGATTTGATGTACAGACGAAAGCGGTAACAGCCGACGAAGCCAAAGCCTATTTCGATACGAACATCGTACCTTTGTTCAATGCAAATCCATTAAAAGAAACGATGATTCAGAAATACATTGCATTTAGCGGTGCAAATGGCGAATCGACCGAATGTTACAATGACGTTCGTCGTATGAAAGCGCTGAAACAGGATATATACGGTTTGCAAAACCCGAAAAAATTCCCGTTGCGCTGCCCGTACGGAAACGACGATACGACAGCCAATCCGAATGTACAGCAAGCCTACGGAGACGGACAGTATGTATATACAGAATCGGTCTGGTGGGCAGGTGGAACACGTTGATAAAGCCGTTCCGATAAAATAAAGAAATAGGGGAAGTGTCGATTTTTTCACACTTCCCCTATTTCTTATTTCATAAATGTAACATCCGTTCCTTTTTCGGTTTTAGCTTTCAGCGATAATGTCCGTTTCGGGATTTTCACTTTCCCGGTTACAAATTCCGGAATATTGTACGAATACATGAAATCACGGTAGAAGTCCGTCTCTTTCTGAGGCAGCAAAAACGGTTTGCCGACATTGCCTTGATGATCCATATAGGCTATAAACGGACGGGTATAGAGGCCATCAATACGGCGGCTGCTGAAAACGAACCACCGGCTATTGCTGCTCCAAGAGTGATAACTCTCCACATCCGAACTGTTCACCTCTGTTATCGGGCGGTTTGTCCCAGTCTGTAAATCCATTAAATAAAGATCGGCATCTTTATGCCAAATGGAAAAATTCCCATATCCGGACAACGTATACATCAAAAAACGTCCATCCGGAGAAATACGCGGAAAAGAAGCGCTTTTCCCGTTTTTGCGTGCATTATAAAGCGTATCGACCCGTTGGCCGAATGTCCGTGTAGCAGGATCGAACGAAACGGCGCAAAGATGGTATTTTATTTCCGAATACTCACGTGGAATCGGACGAGCTTCGGCTGTACAAAAATAAAGCTTCTTTCCATCGGGCGAAAAGGTAGGGAACGTTTCAAAAGCCTCTTTCGCAAAAAGCTGTGAAGCAGTGATGATTTCATGCTTTTTCACATCATAAACCACCACATCCGACTGTCCATCATATACTTCAACACGATTTGCGTCATTCAGGTGAAAACCCTGCTTGGTTTCGTTGACCGAAAAGGCCACAAAATTTCCCGAAGGATGCCAAGACGGATATACCAACGCAGAGATCGTTTCAGGCGTTTTCGTATTCAATTTTTCCACCCAATCGCCATCGATCAGATAAGTTCCGGCAAATTTTTCACGCATGTGGAACAGCATTTTATCCGGCTGTTGCATACAAAACGAATGGCAATTCATGCAATTATTTCCGGTGAGCCGGTTTTCCATAATGGCAGTCTGCGTATAATCTTCTACATTACGTTGATAGATTCCCATTTTATTCCACAATTCATATCCGGGAGGTATCAGACGATACGCCAAGTAACTATCCACCGGCTCCGGGGCTACCTTTATTTCAAAAGGGGCATATCCGATCCACTCCTCCCCTTTCTTTGCCGAAACAGTCACCGACAACGACTTTCCGACAGCCCCTTGCAACAATTTCCGCCATTTGGAGTATGGAATATCCACCTGCCGATCATTCGATCGGACTTCAAACCTGCCCGATTCCGAAACAAAAGTAACACACACTTTCTGAGCGGACGAATCAGCCAGTTCAAAATTCAAAGGGGCTACATTGACCGGAATAGTCACCCCTACATAATCCGGAAAAAGAGGTGGTATCTCCTGCATCAACCGATCGTTTTTTACCGATCCGGAACAAGCAGGCAGACACATGGCCAGCAGCCCTATTCCGATCTTTTTTTGTATATCTTTCATTTTCAGGGTCATTTAAACATATAATAAAACCAATAACTGTTTCCGTACGACCGATACGCCAATCCGGCCAACGCGTTATTGTTGCGATTGGCCAATACCAGTTGTTTATAGGCCGTGAAACGGGTAATAAGTGTTTCCGAGAGTTGAAAACGGCTCCAATATTCCGGATTATTTTCAGCCAGGATAACAACAGCTTCCTGAAAGTGGAGCGGTAAAACCGGCAGGGCATCCGTCCCATAAAAGCGTTCGATCAATCCCTTAAACCGTTCCAAATCTTTCGACAACAAATAGATGGCTCCCGCATATTGAATCGGTGCTTGAAAAGTCGGGTTCGCCATGCTAAACCGTTCTAAATCAACAGTCAGCCCATCCAATTGCGCCAAGGTATTATGGATAGGCAAAGCCTTGCGTCTCACACCCAATACCGGATCTTTCTCAACCGCCTCGTCATTATAAAGGAATTTCCGTTGCGATTTCGCCCAGCCACGATAGGCAAATGTTTTTTCCAATAAGGAAATGTATTTTTCGGCAACCGGGTATGCCCCATAAATCAAGTTTGTTTGTACCAACCGTTTCAACATACGGGGATTTCCGTTATCCATGGCACAGACATACCCCTCGAAAGCCATTTCTTGCGACAAGGCAGTCGCTCCCATCGCAAAATAAGCATCACTTAGCAGACAGGAGACATTTTCCGACTTGTTCGCTTGTACAAGTAAACCATTGATACCTCGCTGATCATAAGCAAACATCCGATCGGCCAGCATCCCTTTATGTGCCAACGCCATATTCAAGTGGCACAAATAAAGGAAATTCGTCAGTTCACCTTGACAGGCTTCAATCGTCCGGTCCCATTGCCCGGTACGAGCATAGTAATCCAATCTTTTCAGTTTCAGCGACTTTGAATCACCAAAACGGATCACGCTCCATCCGATAAATCCCACAAATAAACACACTTGAACGATACCGGCAAGCCATCTTACCGTCCGTTTATCAGAAACGCTCTTTTGCTGCAAAAAATGGGAAACCAGGAGTATAACAGGCAAAATCCCCCACGAGCCATAAATAGCCGGCTTAGGATGCAATGCGTCATGATAATACAAGTCGGGCAGCAATATCCACCGGAATTCTCCGGAAATGCTTCCATAAACACAAGCAAGAGACAACAGGATAGACAAAAACAAGAAAAAGAAAGACGTATACCATCCTCTTTCTTTTTTAGACCACTCGAAGAGTAAGGCCGACAAGGCAAAAAGATGGACGATCGGACCTCCCAACCAAAACAACACCGGCGTAATAACCCCTCCGATGCGTAAACGCCACCGAAATGCAGGAATCCTTACATAAGCAGCCAGGAAAACCAGCATCAACAGATAAGCGACAGTACCCTGTGTACGGTAGTTGAAGTCAAAATGCATCCACAACAAGGTCACCGCAGGTAACAGGTAAAGCAAAAAGAAACAGGAAGAAACACAAAAGCGCTTCGCGACCGCCATCACACCGGCGCTTACAGCAACCAGTAAGAGCGCGACAATGGCAGCTCCGGCATAAGGCAATACGAAGAACTGCACCAGAAATTCGCCGATCCATCGGGCAAATCCTCCGGGATGAGCTACCGTTTCACACCAATGGGCTTTTGAAAATAAAAACAACTGACTTTGCTCTATATAATAAAGGTGGTAACGGAAATGGATCTGCAAGAGCGCAAACAATCCTCCCCATATCACCAGTCCCCAAATCATCGGTTGGTATTTTCCGATGCGAAGACGGTCCTTTTCGTATAAATGATTTTGTTCCATTCTTAATTATAATGCTATATAGTTGTAAAAACAACAAAACATATCCGGCAGACCTCACCCGATACGCGTACCGACTCCGGAAAGCAATTCGGATGCGCGAGTTATCACGACCTGGCCGACTCCGGCTTCTATCGCCTGGAGTGCATTTTCGATTTTCGGGATCATGCCCCCGATAATGATCTTATCGGCAACAAGGCGCTCGAAATCAATCCGACGAATCTGCTTGATCAAACTTTCCTCATCGTTCTCGTCTTGCAGAACGCCTCTTTTCTCAAAACAATAGATCAACTCCACCTCAAAAGCCGTAGCCAAGGCCTTGGCAGTTTCACCGGCAATCGTGTCGGCATTCGTATTCAGCAAATGGCCTTCTCCATCGTGCGTCAGGGGGGCCAGGACCGGAACAATGCCCTGACGGATCAAAGCCGACAGTACATCCACATGTACTTTTTTCACATCTCCCACAAATCCATAATCGACTTCCACCACCGGACGTTTGTCCGATTGGATCAGGTTCATATCAGCTCCCGTAAGCCCTAACGCATTCACGCCCAAAGCCTGCAGTCCGGCCACAATGTTTTTATTGACCAATCCTCCATAAACCATGGTAACGACTTTTAAGGTCTCGGCATCCGTTATTCGCCTACCATCCACCATTTTACTCTCTATACCAAGGCGTTCGGCTATTTTTGTCGCCGAACGTCCTCCTCCGTGTACCAACAGCTTATATCCTTTTATATTCGAAAAGTCACTCAGCAAGCGTGTCAGCGAATCAGCTTCTTCCACAATCTTCCCCCCGACTTTTACAATCGTCAATTTCTCCATGATCCTGTTTTTTTGATTTATTTTTCGATTCAAAGATAGTAAAAAACAAAAAGAAATATATATTTTTGCAACGTCAATGCGGTAGTAGCTCAGTTGGTAGAGCATCAGCTTCCCAAGCTGAGGGTCACGAGTTCGAGCCTCGCCTACCGCTCCAATTGAAAATCAGGCAATTGCATTCAATGCAGTTGCCTTTTTTTGTGGCATTTTTACTATTTAACTACGTAAATTCCGCCTTATTTCGCCTTATTTTGCATGTTTGCGGTGCAAATTTAGTGCAAGTAATATTAGCGACATGGTTACGGTAAAATACGATTTAAACGAGAGGAGAGGGTTAAAGGGTGGCAGCTTTCCTATAAAATTATACGTGTATCATCAGAAAGGGTGCTATCTGTCCACTCAATTTTCTTCCACATGAGAAAATTGAGATGGTGAAACCGGTGTAGAGGAATTGGCAGACGTTCTTTCCGAAATCTTCGGTGTAGAAATCAAGAACTGTTTCAGCGCCTATATTGACATGAAGCGTCGCAAGACTGACAGTCGCACCTATTTCGTTGACGAATCCGAGAGATACTCAACAAGCGAATGGTGCAGAGTGACCTGAAAGGCGGAAAATTCAAGAAGCGGTAACACAAGGGCATCAAAGATGGGGATGACAGTTATTTTTGTGTTTTTCAAGGCATCTGCGGTAAAAATGGCTGCCGGCAATTGCCATGTCGTCATTTTTGTGTTCCTTTGCAGAAAATTTCAAACCAAGTGAATCTGATCATAGAACAAGGGAACACCTCCTCTAAAGTTGCAGTGTATGACAATATGCGGCAGGAAGCTTTTTTTTCCTTTGAGAAACTTGACGAAACAATCATTGCGCCTCTTTTCGATCAATTTCCGTTGACACGGGGCATTTTTTCGACAGTCATCGACCAAGATGAGACGCTACTCCGTTTTCTGAAAGACCGATTACCTTATCTTATTCGGTTAGACGAAACCGTTCCACTACCTATCAAAATCGCATACCGTACCCCGGCCACATTAGGTAGAGACCGGATAGCTGCTGCTGTAGGATCCTATTATTTGCAACCCGGGCGTAACCTATTGGTCATCGATGCAGGAACGGCCATAACCTACGATATTGTAGAAGCTTCGGGCATTTACAAGGGAGGCAACATTTCTCCGGGTTTGACAACCCGCTTCAGAGCCTTGCATCAATTCACCAAGAAGCTTCCGTTACTTTCAGAAGAGGGAGATACCCCGTTGATCGGAACAGACACCGAAACAGCCATCCGCTCCGGCGTCGTGCATGGGATTGTTTTTGAAATGGACCACTATATCGATACTTTCCGGCAAAAATATCCGGATCTTTTGGTTTTTTTAACGGGCGGCCATTCGTTTTATTTTGAAAGACGGCTAAAAAACTCCATCTTTGCAGACATTAATTTAGTGTTGACAGGATTAAACAGAATCTTAGAATATAATGTTGAAGATTTGTAAATTATTTATATTGATAACGAGCGTTCTTTTATCTGTTTTATGGCCCTCTGCGGCACAAAACAATACCAATTCGCCCTATACCCGCTTCGGTTATGGAGAGTTGGGACAACGTTCGTTTGGCGCAGGTCGCGCAATGGGAGGAATCGGTTACGGATTACGGTCTCCCAAACAGATAAACCCGTTGAATCCGGCTTCCTATAGTTGCATGGATTCCATGACATTTATTTTTGATTTCGGTATCGCAGGACAGCTTTCATGGTTTGACGACGGAACCAGCCGGCAACATGACATCAACGGAAATCTCGAATATTTTGCCATGCAATTTCCCCTTCACCGCCGGATAGCGATGAGCGCGGGGCTGCTTCCCTATTCACATGTAGGATATAAATTCGGAGGATTGCGTAAAGAAAACGGCGTTACATTCGACGAAAACTACAACGGTTCCGGAAGTCTGAGCGAAGCATACGCCGGTTTATCGTTCGATTTGTGGAAAAAGAGACTGGCGGTTGGCGCCAACGTCGGCTATCTATTCGGCAACCTGACACACGCACAGACAATAACGATGAGCGGAGGAGGAACCGGAGCTTTCAATACCAACCGGAGTCAGGAAATGCGCGTGAGAGACATCCGCATGAATTTCGGCCTACAATACACCCATCCGTTCAGCAAAACGGAGTCGTTCACCGTCGGTTTAGCCTATACACCCGAAAAAGACCTGCATGTAAAATCTTACGAGATTATACGGAAATTCAACGGATCGGGATCAGGAGAAATCACTCAATCTGACACAGTTAGTGGAAAATCTTTCCGACTTCCGGCCACTTATGGCATAGGCTTATCATATGTGAAACAAAACAAATTAACGTTATCAGCCGATTTTTCTTATGAAAATTGGAAAAAAATGCCTTACTTTGGAGAGATGGGATATTTTAGAAACCGTTACAAGGTTGCTCTCGGCGGAGAGTTTATACCCGAACATCAAAATAAGGCGTTTTTTAAACGGGTCCGCTATCGCGCAGGTTTAAACTACGGTTCTTCTTATCTCCAGATGAACCGCACGTCAACAAACCCTAACGGCGACGGATATAAGGAAATGGGAGTGAGCATCGGTTTCGGATTACCGCTGATCGACAATCGCTCTTTGGTGAATCTCTCGTTTGAGTACCTGAAGAAGAGGCCGGAAGTCAAGACCAATTTAATTGATGAACAATACTTCCGTTTCACAGTGAATTATACGTTTAATGAATTCTGGTTCTTTAAAAATAAATTAGATTAAGTAGTTAACTCTAATAAACAAAAAAATGAAAATAAAAGTGTTATTGTTCGCTCTCGGCGCTTCAATCATGTCGTTGGGAGCTTATGCGCAAAAAGGAGTAGATACTGGAACTCCGTTCGGATCCGGAGAGGATAGTGTACGGTGTATCACCAATATCAGCCTTTTCGTTCCTTACGCAAAAGCGGGGAACTTTAAAGATGCTTATGACTTCTGGAAACAGGCTTATGCAGAATGCCCGGGAGCACATAAAGACATTTATCTGTATGGTGTACGAATTATGGACTGGAAGATCAACACCGAAAAAGATGCGACAAAAAAAGCCGCGCTGATCGAGGATCTGATGAAAGTTTATGACACACGTATCAAGTATTTCGGCAACGACCGCCGGTATGGAAAAGATTGGATCACCGCTCGTAAAGCAGCCGATTATATCCGCTTACTGGGTGAAAATGCTGATCCGAAAGTGTATTACGGTTGGTTGAAAGAGGTCATCGACGAATTCGGCGAAAAAACAGAAGCGATGGGTGTTTCTCTATTCATGATGGGATCACACCGGCAATTGCTTGCAGACCCGAATTTCAAACAGACCTATTTAGACGATTATCTGAAATGCTCAAAAATTATCGACACGCAGTTGAAAGCAGCCCAAGCCGCCAACGACGATAAAGAAGAAAAGAACCTGATCACTTATAAATCGGCTATTGATGGCGGTTTTGCCGGTAGTGGAGCTGCCGATTGCGAAACATTGCAAAATATGTATGCAGACAAGGTGGAAAGCGCAAAAAATGATTTGGGCGCATTGAAAGAAATCGTATCGTTGTTGCGTCGCGTACGTTGTCAGGAAATAGAAGCGTTCTATGCAGCTGCCGCTTATGCTTATCAATTGGAGCCGAGTGCAGATGCCGCCTTAGGTATTGCCAAACAAGCTGTAAAGGCAAAAGATTTCGACAAAGCCATCCAATACTTCGAAGAAGCAGCCAACATGGAAACAGACGCAGTTTCAAAAGCGGAGGATTATTATCTGATCGCCGTGCTGTTACACGAACAGAACAATATGTCGAAAGCAAGACAATACTGCTTGAAAGCCGTTGAAACCAATCAGAATTATGGAGCACCGTATATGCTTATCGGCAACATGTACGCCAAATCGGCCAGAAGCATTTACCCGAATGATGCCGTTTTAGCAAAAACCGTTTATTATGCTGCCATCGACAAATTTGAAAAAGCAAGACAAATAGATTCAAACATTGCCGACGAAGCAGCCAAAATGGCCAATTCTTACCGTGCACATTTACCGTCCACCGAAGAAATATTCATGCACCCCGAATTGGAAAAAGGCAAATCGTTCAGAATTGGCGGTTGGATCGGCGAATCAGTAACAATCCGATAAAATGATACCTCTTCGGAACATTTTTTCCGGAATAAAAAAACAGAGCATAACAGCGAGTATTCCACTCGTTGTTATGCTTCTTTCATTTATGGCCGCTTGTCGGAAAGAGGTAAAAGAGGTTGTCCCGATTACCTTTGATCCTGAAAAAAGTTATACGATGAGGAGTACGGATATAACGACTTTAATCTCCGATTCCGGCTTGACCCGTTACAGGTTAAAGGCCAAAGAATGGTTGATTTACGAAAAAGCAAAAGAACCCTATTGGTTCTTTCCAAACGGGATCTACGTTGAGAAATTCGACACGCTGTTTCAAACGGAAGCCAGTATCAAAGCAGATACTGCTTATAATTATGAAAAAAAAGGCTTGTGGAAATTAGTCGGGAATGTTAAAATAGAAAGTTTAGAAGGGAAACGATTCGAGACCTCCGAGCTTTTTTGGGATCGCCAGGAAAGACGGGTCTATTCCGACCGTTTTATCCGGATTACAGAAAATGAAGACAAAGTGATTACGGGTATCGGATTCAACTCGACTGACGACATGAGCAGTTATCAAATATTCAATTCCACCGCAGAAATCCCGGTCGAAGAATCGGATACGGACACCATACCTGCCATAAGGGCAGACTCCGTTGCCAAAAAGCCCCAGCACTCGCCCGCTGTTCCGTCGAGAAAAGAAGCTACAGCCACGACTGCGGACCGGGCACTGAAGAAAGAGGAAAAAGAATCGTTTACAAACATAGGCAGATAAATAACAGGTGAATACATTAACGTACATTATAATATCATTGGTCTTCTCGGCTTTTTTCTCGGGAATGGAAATAGCCTTTATCTCATCCAATAAACTGCGCTTCGAATTGGACAAAAAAGAAAAAAGTCTGACAAGCAAGATTTTGGAATTCTTTTACAACAATCCCAACCAATATATTTCCACGATGTTAGTAGGAAACAATATCGCTTTGGTGGTCTACGGTCTGCAAATGGCCATATTATTGGAGCCCTATATTGCCTACATCGTCGAAAATCAAGCTCTTATAGTATTGTGCCAGTCGATTGTATCAACGGTTCTCATCCTGTTTACCGGAGAATTCATTCCGAAAACCATTTTCAAATTGAATCCCAATTTCTCACTGACCCTGTTTGCCGTTCCGTTATTTGTCATATACATCATACTATATCCGATCTCCAAGTTCGCCTCCTTACTCTCATTCTTTTTATTGAAAATAGCTGGTGCAAAAAATATTACCGATTCAACACAACAAGCATTGGGGAAGGTCGATCTCGATTATTTCATCCAGCAAAGTATCGACCATGCACCGCAAAATTCGGAAATAGATACAGAGGTAAAAATATTCCAGAATGCACTTGATTTTTCGAATGTCCGCTTACGCGACTGTATCGTTCCTCGAACAGAAATAGTGGCCAGCGACCAAACGGCAACCGCCGAAGAACTACGGTTAAAATTCATCGAAACCGGTCTTTCAAAAATATTGATATACAATGAAAACATCGATGATATTGTCGGCTATATCCACTCTTCCGAAATGTTCAAGAATCCGGAAGACTGGACACTTTTTATCCGAAAAGTGCCGATTGTTCCGGAAACCATGGCGGCCAGCAAACTCATGCGGCTGCTGATGCAGGAGAAAAAAAGCCTGGCTGTGGTAGTCGACGAATTCGGAGGCACCTCGGGCATTGTAACATTGGAAGATATCGTAGAAGAAATTTTCGGCGAAATAGAAGACGAACACGATACGCGCTCTCATATTGCACGAAAAATAGCAGAAGATGAATACCTGCTTTCCGGGCGGGTAGAGATCGACTCATTAAATGAAAAATTTGCCATAGGGCTTCCCGAATCGGACGATTATGTGACAATAGCCGGTTTCATTCTACATTTTTACGAGAAATTCCCGAAATTGAATGAAACGGTCGTAATCGATAAATATTCATTTAAAATCATAAAAATGACAGCCACAAAGATCGAATTGGTACGGATGAAAGTGTTGAGTGAATGAAAAAAAAAGCTAAAACGACATAATAATCTCTTTTTTTTGTATCTTCGTGCGCTTAAATGGAAAATAATAAACTTAAAAAAACAGATAAATGGCTACGCTGGAAAAAATCAGAAGCAAGGCAGGATTGCTGGTAACGATTGTGGGACTGGCTTTATTTGCTTTTATTATTGGAGACTTTTTGAATTCCGGTTCTACCTATTTCAGACAATCGCAGGAAAAGATTGCAGAGGTGAACGGAGAAGTTATTAAAATTCAGGATTATCAGAGCAAGGTTGACGAAATGACGGAAATGTATAAAATGCAAACCGGTTCTGCCAGCCTGCCTGAAGAATATCAAATTCAGATCCGTCAGGCTGTATTTGACGAAATGGTGCAAGACATCGTTTTGAACGAAGAAACATCCAAGTTGGGTTTAGGTGTTTCTGCCGAAGAATTGTTCGATATGGTACAGGGAGAAAACATCTCTCCGGTCATTCAACAGATGCCGATGTTCCAAAATCCGCAGACCGGGACATTCGACAAAACGGCTCTTCTGAACTTTTTAAAAAACATTGAAGATCAGAATATAGCAAACGGATCGCCCGACCAACAAGCACAGTTGTCGCAGGCTCGTAACTTCTGGTTGTTCTGGGAAAAGAATATCAAACGGCAACGTTTGGAACAAAAATACACGACTTTGTTAAGCAAAGCGATATCGGCCAATAAGCTGGATGCAAAAGACGCGTTTGACGCCTCTGCCGTAAGTGCCGACATCGCTTACACCATGCAATCGTATGCCTCCATACCCGATTCTACCATCGAAGTAAGCAACAGCGACATCGAGAAGTTGTACAAACAACGCAAAGAATTATTCAGACAAAAAGAGAGCAAAGTGCTTAAATACATCACAGTAGATATCAATCCCAGCCAAGAAGACTACGACAAGGCAAATGCCGATATCGAAGAGTTGAAAAAAGAATTGGCCGCATCCGAAAAAGTGGCCGATATCGTCAACGAAAACTCAGATGTTCCTTATATCGATGCGTTCTTTTCTGAAAATGCATTGGATGCCGAATCAAGAACATTCGTACAAACAGCCAATGTAGGAGACATACAGGGTCCTTTATTTCAACAGAACAGATATCGTCTCTTAAAACTCGTGGATAAAACCGTTGCACCCGATTCGGTAAAAGTAAGCCATATCATGCTGGCCGGAGATACCGATGCGGCCTTGCAAGCTAAAGCGGACAGTCTGTTGGATGTATTGAACAAAGGAGGTGATTTTGCTGCCTTGGCAAAAGAATTCTCCGTTGATCAGGCTGCCGAAAATGGAGGCGAATTGGGTTGGTTTACAGAAGCAACAGCTTTAAGAGGGCTCAATGAAGATTTCCAGAAAACGATTTTCTCAACTCCCGTCAATAAAGTGGCAACCGTAAAATCGATGTACGGATTGCATATCGTTAAAGTTACGGAACGTACGGCTAACGTAAACAAATATAAAGTTGCTGATATCGATGTAGAAGTTTCGCCGAGTACAAAAACATATGGCAACATCTATAACGAATTGAACCAATTCATCTCGAAGAATAACGATATCGACAAATTGGATGACGCAGCAAAAGAAGTAGGCTACAGCCTCAACCCGGATGCAACAGTTACCGCCGGAGACCAGATGCTGGGTACGATCAGGAACTCTCGCCCGATCATCAGATGGGCATTCCAGAATCAGAAAGGGGCTATTTCCGAAATTTTCGAATGCGACGATAAATTCGTGATCGCTGCCGTATTGGGAACATTGCCGGAAGGATACCGCTCATTGGCCTCTGTAACTCCGATGTTGAAAGCCGAATTAATCGCACAGAAAAAAGGTGAAAAAATCGTTCAGGATCTGACATCCAAGAATCTGACATCCATAGAAGCCTATGCACAGGCAACAGGTGGATCGGTAGACTCTGTACGTTTCATCAATTTTGCCACTTCTCGTATTGCCGGTATCGGTGTTGAGCCGAAATTGGATGCAATGGTTACATTCGCACAGAAAGACCAGTTAAGCGCTCCGGTAGCCGGAAATAACGGCGTCTACATCTTTAAAGTATATGACAAACATGAAGATGCCAAAGAATATGACGAGACAGCACAAATCCGCGCATTAGATGCTTCGAACGCATACCGTTTCGGTTTCCAAGCCATCCAGTCGTTGATCAACAAATCGTCTATTACCGACAACCGGATCCGTTTTTATTAACTTCCGGACACGAATAATAAATACATAAAAAACAGAACCGTTAATCCGTATTGGGTTGGCGGTTCTGTTTTTATACTATATCTTTGTTTCGAAAAAAAAGAGGGAGGGCATCATATGGAAGAAAAGAAAAGTCTGTTAGGAATGACACTGCAAGAGTTAAAAGCAGTGACTGAGGAGATTGGACTACCGGGATATACAGCCGCGCAAATAGCCGATTGGCTCTACAAAAAGAAAATCACATCCATCGACGCAATGAGCAACATAGCCAAAGCCAAACGGGCTTTATTAAGCGAAGCGTACCAGATCGGAGCCTCCGCCCCCTCCGATCAGATGAGATCGACAGACGGAACCGTCAAATATCTTTTCGAGGTCCAAGGACGCAACTATATCGAATCCGTCTATATCCCCACCGATAACCGGGCAACGCTTTGCGTTTCTTCGCAAGTCGGATGCAAAATGAACTGCCTTTTCTGCATGACCGGCAAACAGGGATTTACCAAAAATCTGACAGCAAACGAAATACTGAATCAAATCCAATCGATTCCTGAATCCGATCAACTCACAAACATCGTTTTCATGGGAATGGGAGAACCTTTGGATAATGTCGACGAACTATTCAAAGTGTTAGAAATACTGACAGCTCCCTATGGATATGCCTGGAGCCCCAAGCGAATTACGGTATCTACCATCGGGGTTGCAAAAGGGCTGAAACGTTTTTTAGAAGAGAGCGAGTGCCACCTTGCAGTCAGCCTGCATTCGCCATTTTCCGAAGAAAGACTCTCCTTAATGCCTGTTGAACAAGCATTTCCGGCCCGAGAAATAATCGAGACCGTCAAACAATACGATTTTTCACATCAGCGCAGGGTTTCTTTTGAATATATTGTTTTCCGGAATCTAAATGACGACCTGAAACATGCGAAAGCCTTGGCCGGTTTATTGAAAGGCATTCCTTGTCGGGTAAATCTGATTCGCTTTCATGCCATACCGGACGTTCCGCTGGAAAGTTCGGAAATGAGTCGGATAGAAGCCTTCAGAGATGCCCTCAATGCCGTAGGAATTGTCTGCACGATACGGGCATCGCGCGGAGAAGACATTTTTGCCGCCTGCGGAATGCTCTCTACCGCAAAAAAAACAGTAAAAACAGAAATTTATTCTCTTTTAGCAGGAAAAGAATTATATTTGTCTTAAAAATAATCGAGTATGAAAACACATCTTTTATTGATCTATTCATGTCTGGCTCTTTTAATAGGAGGTGCATGCAGTTCCGGGCCTGTAATGAGAAACTCAACCGGATTCGCCTATGAAATAGTGGTAACGATGAATAAAGCGGATTGGGAAAGTGAAGCAGGTCAGGCGCTGAAACGGCAACTGACCTCCGGTATACCCGGCTTGCCCCAGATCGAACCCGCTTTCAAAATAACATATGTAACCCCGGATCAATTCAACGGACTGTTGACATATGTACGGAACATACTGATTGTCAACGTAGACAATTCTATTTACACCAAAGTATCGGCAACTCACGAGAAAGACAGGTGGGCAAAAAATCAAGTCGTCATGACGTTGAATGTTCCTTCGACAGATTCCTTGGCAAGCTATATAGAGGAGGCCCCGAAGGCGATTGTCGATTTCTTTTCAAAATGCGAGATGGACCGGACAATCACGCTCCTAAAAAGTGAATATAACAGAAATGTGATGGATGTAGTCCAAAAACGTTTTAATGTGATGTTGAACGTACCTTCTAAAATGACTTATTCGAGAGATACGACCGGTTTCTTCTGGGGTTCAAATAATGCAAATACCGGTCGTACCGACATTGTCGTCTACGACTTCCCGTATACCGATCCCAATACCTTTACGGAGGCTTATTTAGTGGCTAAAAGAGATTCGGTCATGAAAGCCAATATCCCGGGAACCCATCCGAACTCATATATGGCTACAGATCATGAACGGGTCATGTATACGGCAGAAACAGTGAACGGCAAATATTGCGGCGTTTTACGCGGATTATGGCAGATGGAAGGCGACATGATGGGTGGGCCGTTTGTAAGTCATGCCCGTTTAGACGAGGAAAATAACCGGGTTGTCGTAGTGGAAGGTTTTGTCTTTGCACCGGAAACGGACAAACGTAATTTTATTCGCCGGATAGAGGCTGCATTATACACCTTACGTCTGCCTGGCGAATTTGAAAAACCGGTAGAAGAACTCCGCTAACCCTACAAAATAAAAATGATTAGAAAAATCAGATGGAAGAACGATTGATCAGAGTGGGAATAACCCACGGAGACATTAACGGCATCGGGTACGAGGTTATATTAAAAACCTTTACAGACGCACGTGTTTCCGAACTGTGCACTCCTGTTATTTATGGTTCGTCAAAAATAGCAGCTTATTATAGAAAAACACTGGATTTGCCTCCTGTAAATCTAAGTGTGATTGCACAAGCCGAAGAGGCCGGCATAAACAGAGTCAACATCATCAACTGCGTCAACGATGAAACGAAAGTTGAAATAGGACAGGCAACCTCTACAGCCGGAGAAGCCGCCTATATCGCTTTGGAAGCGGCTGTAACCGATATTAAACGAGGCGTTGTAGACGTTATGGTAACAGCTCCTATCAATAAGCAGGCGATCCAGAACAATGAGTTTCATTTCCCGGGACATACCGAGTATTTAGAAGAATGTTTCGGAGGAGAAAACCGGAAAGCCCTGATGATTCTGCTGAAAGACGATCTGCGGGTCGCTTTAGTTACCGGGCACATACCGTTAACACAAGTTTCAGAAAAAATCAGCCAATCTGCAATCTTATCCAAATTATCTATTTTCAACCGATCGTTAAAGCAGGATTTCGGAATCAATCGTCCCCGTATCGCCGTCCTGTCTTTAAATCCGCATGCCGGAGATAACGGATTGTTGGGAAAAGAAGAAGAAGAGATCATTATTCCCGCCATACAGGAGGCCGACAAGAAAGGGATGATCGTATTCGGTCCTTATGCTGCCGACGGTTTTTTCGGTTCACACATGTACAACGCTTTCGACGGGGTATTAGCCATGTACCACGATCAAGGTTTAGCTCCTTTCAAAGCGTTGGCCATGAATGAGGGTGTCAATTATACGGCAGGTCTTTCAGTCGTCCGGACCTCTCCGGCTCATGGAACGGCTTATAATATCGCCGGCCAGAACCAAGCCTCCGAAGAGTCGTTCCGCCAAGCGCTGTATACTGCATTGGATATCTACCGCAATCGTTGCCGTTACAAGGAAGCAACCGCCAATCCTTTGCGTAAACAATATTTCGATAAAGGAGGAGATAACGAGAAACTTGATTTGACAAAAGAAGATACGGATACGTTATAATCTACACGTGGATTTAACTTCCCAACGATCATTCAGGGGGAATCTGTCTGAAAACATGCATATAGACAAATTCCCCCTGAATCGTATCAGCGGTATTGAAAAAGCAAGGTGCAAAAACGGATACTCTACTTTCTCGCTGTAATATGGAAACAGCCTTGTTTCCGTTCGTGCTTCACATAACAACGATCTTCCCGCCTCAAGTCTCGCAAGACCATTGCCAAAACCATCTTTAACCGCTCACTATCAATATTTAAGGTATCTTTGTCGGTTTTCGTATAACGCACCCACGAGATATCGAAAGTTGTTCCATACCGATGAGCTGAATTTTCAGAGGAATTAACATTCCGTCTCCGAAGTTTTTTCACATCATCTACCGTACGGGTCACACTGGTTACTTTAATTTTATAAAGAGGCGCATTAAAGCTTTTGAGCGAATCCTGAAAGTTGCGGCCGATATCTTCCAATAATTCGGCAGCTACAGGTACCAGATAAGGGATCGAATGGGTTAAATCCTCTATTTCATAATAGTCATTCGTATGGATTTCCTTCATTTTCCGTTTGGATCTCTCTATGCTTTCCCGGTCAGAAGCCGGTCGGACTCCTAACTGTTTTGCCGCTTTCATGTGCAAATCATTCAGATCTTTAAAATCCCGATTATAACTGCCGTTATACCATATACGCTTTACCTCCCCCGAACGTCGGTCTCCACCACAAGAGAAAAACGAAAAGACCACGATTACAATCCATACGATCGGCTTTCCGGTTCCCCATTCATTTCTATTCATATCATACCTGTTTTACAACTACAAAAATAAGCAAGAATCGTCGGTCTTTAAAATTTATATACTATTTTTGTGTACTTGATAAAAGTATGGTTCACACCTATACACAAGAAATAAAAAACAAACACATGATTGAACGAATATATATTCTTGAGAACGTCGATCCGGTCATTTTTTACGGAGTCAACAATGCCAATATGCAGCTTATAAAAACGCTGTTTCCTAAATTGCGCATCGTTGCCCGAGGAAATGTAATGAAAGTGATCGGCGAAGAAGAGGAATCAGAGCTGTTTCTCAAGAAGATACGCGAAATAGAAAAATATTGCGAAGAGTTCAACATGTTGGGCGAAGAGGCCATTCTCGGCATTATAAAAGGGCAAGCCCCGACAATTGCCAAACAAAAAAACCTAATCATCCACGGGATGAACGGCAAACCGATCATCGCCCGCACTGAAAATCAGCAGCTTTTAGTAAAAGCATTCGAAGAAAATGATTTAGTTTTTGCGACAGGCCCGGCCGGAACAGGCAAAACGTTCGTTGCCATCTCCCTTGCTGTCAAAGCATTGAAAAACAAGGAAACCCGCAAAATCATCTTAAGTAGGCCAGCTGTCGAAGCCGGTGAAAAATTAGGTTTCTTGCCGGGAGAAATGAAAGACAAACTCGATCCTTATTTACAGCCTCTCTACGATGCGCTTCAAGACATGATACCGGGAGCAAAATTGAAGGAATATATGGAAAACAATGTCATTCAAATCGCTCCACTTGCATACATGAGGGGACGGACGTTAAACGACGCCGTAATTATCCTCGATGAAGCCCAGAATACAACTACTCATCAGATCAAGATGTTCTTGACCCGTCTTGGAATGAATGCAAAAATGATCGTAACCGGCGATATCAGTCAAATAGACCTGCCGCCAAGTACCACTTCCGGATTGATTCAGGCGATACAAATCCTAAAAGGGGTCAAAGGGATCGGAAAAATCGAATTCGACAAAAAAGACATTGTCCGCCACAAGCTGGTACAACGGATTGTTGAAGCCTATGACAAATACGACAATCGACAGAAAATGCAAAAAAAGGAAATACAATATCAACTTCAAAAGAAATATAAGGTATGAAGAAGGCATTAACAAAAACAGACTTTCATTTTCCGGGGCAACAAAGCGTCTATCACGGGAAAGTACGAGACGTATACAATGTCAATGGAGAATTATTGATAATGGTTGCCACCGATCGGATTTCGGCATTCGATGTCGTTCTGCCGGAAGGTATTCCTTACAAAGGACAAATGTTGAATCAGATAGCCGCCAAATTTTTAGATGCAACAACCGATATCTGCCCCAACTGGAAATTAGCCACTCCGGACCCGATGGTTACAGTAGGTGTCATGTGTCAAGGTTTTCCTATCGAGATGATTGTGCGTGGATACCTCTGCGGCAGCGCTTGGAGAGCCTATAAGAGCGGCGTTCGCGAAATCTGCGGAATCAAGTTGCCGGACGGCATGTCGGAAAATGAACGGTTTCCCGAGCCGATCGTAACCCCTACGACAAAGGCTGAAATCGGAGAACATGACGCCGACATTTCAAAAGAGGAAATTCTCGCCCGCGGATTGGCGACACCGGAAGAATATGACATATTGGAGAAATATACATTGGTGCTTTTCAAACGAGGTACGGAAATCGCCGCCGAACGCGGTTTGATCTTAGTCGACACCAAATATGAATTCGGGAAACACAACGGAACAATCTACTTGATGGACGAAATCCACACGCCCGACTCTTCCCGCTATTTCTACTCGGAAGGTTACGAAGAACGCTTCAAAAAAGGCGAGCCGCAAAAGCAACTTTCGAAAGAGTTCGTACGCGAATGGCTGATGGACAACAACTTCCAAGGGAAAGCCGGCCAAACCGTACCCGAAATGACACCTGCGATCGTAGAAGGTATCAGCGACCGGTATATCGAACTGTATGAACACATTACCGGAGAATCGTTCGTAAAAGGCGACACCGATAACCTGCTCGCACGTATTGAGAAAAATGTCCGCGAATATTTACAGAAATAAGAAATGAGATACGGTTCGGAACAGATCCTCCCTTATAACGACAAGGAGAAAAAAACGGTACAGGTCAGACGCATGTTTGATGCGATAGCCGGTACATACGATCAGCTGAATCACACCCTTTCTCTCGGGATCGACAAAAGTTGGCGCAGAAAAGGGATCGCTTTCCTGCGTCCATTTTCTCCCGGCACGGTCCTGGATATTGCAACCGGCACCGGAGATCTGGCGATCGCCATGCAAAAAAAGTTGAAAGCCCGAAAGATCATCGGTGCCGACATTTCGGAAAAGATGATGGAGGTCGGACGCCGGAAAGTGGAACAAGCCGGATTATCGGAATATATTTCATTCGAATATCAAGACTGTAGCACTCTTACCTATCAGAACGATTCTTTCGATGCGGTTACTGCCGCCTTTGGGGTACGGAATTTTGAAGACATCCGACAAGGGATCTCCGAAATGTATCGGGTTTTGAAACCGGGAGGGCATCTGATGATATTGGAATTGTCTTCGCCCGAACATTTTCCCATAAAGCGACTATACAACTGCTACTCAAAAGTAGTCATACCCTTTATCGGAAAATGGTTTTCCAAAGAACAATCGGCCTACAGTTATCTTCCGGATTCCATACGGGTCGTCCCTCAAGGGAAGGTCATGATCGATTTATTACACGATACAGGTTTTCGGAAAGCCGATGTCAAAACGTTTACTTTCGGAATCTGTTCCATGTATACAGGAACCAAATAAAAAAGAAACAGGTATGCAGAAATATGGTTTAATAGGATATCCGCTCGGCCATTCTTTCTCCAAGAACTTCTTCAATCAGAAATTCGAATCGGAAAGAATCAATGCCCGGTATATAAATTTTGAAATTCCGTCCATCAAAGAATTACGGACTGTACTTAAAGAAAATCCCGACTTAAAAGGATTGAACGTCACCATTCCTTATAAAGAACAAGTTATACCCTATTTAGACGAATTAGATGAAGATGCACGTCTGATCGGTGCAGTCAATGTAATTAAATTTTCGAAAGGATTATTCGGGAAATTAAAACTGAAAGGATATAATTCCGACATTATCGGTTTCAAACAATCCATTGAACCATTATTAAACGAATTTCATCGTAAGGCCTTGATTTTAGGGACAGGAGGAGCTTCCAAGGCTATTTTTCACGGATTGAAACAATTAGGCGTAGGAGCCACAATGGTTTCCCGGAAACCGAAAGAATACTGCATCACCTATCAGGAAATCTCAGCCAAAACGCTGGAACAGTACACTGTCATTGTCAACACGACTCCGCTCGGCATGTTTCCGAACATCGACGAATGTCCTGATATTCCCTACGACCTGCTCACCCCCGATCATCTGTTATACGATCTGTTGTATAATCCCAACGAGACATTGTTCATGAAAAAAGGGAAAGAGCGGGGGGCAGTTGTGAAAAACGGACTGGAGATGCTTCTCCTTCAAGCATTCGAAGCGTGGCAGATTTGGCAGAAATAGTCAGTTTCTATATCCGCCAAGTCAATACGAAATGGGCGGTGACTAAAAACTCCAGGTCATAACATTTCTGCTCCGGCGAACACGTTTCGTATACCTGGAAAAAACCCGACTCCGCATAAGAGAAGGGTTTTACGTGCAATTGCTCTTTCCAGTCCACCCCCTCCTGCCCGATCATTTTGTAAAGGGTCTCTTTCGCACACCAATGCAATAACAGGTGATTCGCTTCCTGTGCCTTATCGATGCCCTGTTCTTCTTCTGCACTCATAAACCGGTTACGTAGTTTGATGATCCGATCCGAACAATATTCGATATCGATCCCGGCCTCCGGGCGATCTTGCAGCAGCAGGGCTGCATATCCTTTTGTATGCGATATACTTACAAAATGCCGGTTGCCAATCAGGTAAGGCGCTCCGTTCGGGTGATAGGCTATACGTGCAGGTTCATCAGACAAATATTCCAGCAATACCCGGCTTGCCAGCCATTCCTGCCGGCGTTTTTCGGTAGACAAACGTTCTAAATCAGACAAATAATACGCAGGATTCCGCAAAAGAGCCAATAACTCGTCCGAACGTTCTTCAATCTGCCAGATCGCAAATAACGGATTTTTATGTTTCAAATACAGCGGCATCTATCTCCAAGTAAAAGTTTCGATCAATGCAATGACATCTCTTTGCAAATAAGTATAAACTGGAGCTAACGAATCGGCATTCGTCGCTCCTCCGTAAAAAACGGCCCCTCGAAAAAAGCGTGAAGAACTGTCGGTCAACATAAATTGGATCGGAGAGGCCGCAGCCTCATCAAGCAAGAAAAGCGATCCGAACACATGTGCTTCCGGATTGGCATAGACCTGTTCTTGGATCTGATCTACCGATTTAGCATGTCGTACCACGAAATCACGCGCTTCTTTTTCCATTTCAGGTAGCAAAGAGGCTGTTATCGGGAAATAACTACAATAAACTTTTACATTCAACGAGGGATACGACAGGGTCAACCATCCTTTTTCGGCCAACAATGTATCGGCCTCTACCAACTGGGATATGTGAAACGTATAGGGCCTGTCCAATACAAGCGGGGCATATCGGGGTGTATCCGGCTCTATCCGAAAATAACCGAGCGGTTTAGGCGTATATTCCCGACAAGAAACGAACAGTAATCCGACAATCAGACAGATCGCGCATCTATTCACTACTCTTTTCTTTTTCACCGGAAATACGGTTGAATTTGACTTTCAAGATCCGCCGATTATCGACCTCCAATATCTGAAAACGATAGTCGGCATATGTAAGAATTTCCCGTCGACGCGGAAAATCGCCTTTAATCTCCAGCAACAAACCGGCCAGTGTATCCGCCTCTTCCGTCAGTTTACCGAATTCGGCCGCATCCACTTCGGTTACACGGAAGAAATCGGTCAACAAGATTTTGGCCTCAAAAATCAAACTGCCATCGGCCAGGCGGATAAACTGCGTTTCATCGTCGTCATATTCATCTGAAATTTCACCGACGATTTCTTCCAAGATATCCTCCATCGTAACAATACCCGATGTTCCGCCGAATTCGTCGACAACGATAGCCATGTGGATTTTATTCGTACGGAAATCCTCCAACAAATCGTCTATTTTTTTCGTTTCCGGAACAAAATAAGCCGGACGTATCAGACTTTGCCAACGGAAAGTATCCGGTTTGTCTATATAAGGCAGCATATCCTTTATATACAATATGCCCTTTATGTTGTCTTCCGTATCGGCATATACCGGAATACGGGAGTAGCCGGAATTGATGATAAAGTCGATCACCTCCCTGAAGGGCGCTTTGATATCGATATCCTCCATATCCAAGCGGGGTGTCATGATTTCATCGGCCGTTTTATTATAAAATTTGATGATTTCGGAAAGCATTTCCTTCTCCTCCGGCATCTCGGTCGAAGTCAGTTCAAGTGCTTTGGAAAGTTCGTCGACCGAAATATCATACTTTTTCTTAGCCAACACTTTATTTATCAAAGAGGTAGAATTGACCAATACCGAAGAGAACGGGCGGCAGAAACGTTCGATACCATTCAAAGCCGGAGCTGCCCGACGGATAAAATGCAACGAATTTTTCTGCGCATAAATTTTAGGCATTATTTCGCCGACCAACAACAGCAGAAACGTCAAGACGACGGTTTCGAGCACAAAACCCAGCACAGGGGCGGCAGAAAAATCGAATATCGAGTGGATACCATACGTGCAGAGCGTGACGATAGCCACATTTACAAAATTATTGGCAATCAGGATCGTTGCCAACAGATACTCCGACCGTTCGAGCAGCGCCCGAATAATAGGATCGGAAGGAGCCTTTTCTTCTCTTATTTCATTTATCTCTCCGGGAGCAAGTGAGAAGAAAGCAACTTCGGAAGCCGACACAAAGCCGGAAACAAACAACAACAGAACAGCAATACTTAGTGCTATTACAGGCTCTATGGAAAGAGCCTGTACCGTGACGTGGTCAAATAAGCCCGATAAAAAATAGTCTGAGTCCAAGTGATACAAGATAAATTAAACAAAATCAGAAGGGCAAATCATCTGCACCGCCATTAGCCGGTTGTTCCGGTTGGAAAGATTCGGTTGTCGGAATAACCGTTTTTTCCACAGCTGCTGCATTCGTCGTATTATCACGATTTCCCGATCCGCTATTATAAAACTCGATCCGATCGGCATAAATTTCGGTCACATAACGTTTGATTCCGGACGGATCGTCATAACTTCGGGTCCGGATTTTACCTTCCACATAAAGGGAAGAGCCTTTTTTTACCCATTTTTCCACAAAAGAGACCTGTTCACGGCGCACAACAATGTTATGCCACTCCGTCCGTTCCGGTATAACAGTTCCATTAGATAAGGTATACCCTCTTTCGGAAGTTGCGAGCGGGAAGTTGGCAACGGCTACTCCGCTGTCGAAATAACGAACATCGGGATCCTTCCCGACATTTCCGATTAACAATACTTTATTCAACGACATAATTTGTTTTTTTGTCTTACAAAGAAACATAAATTCAATTACTCTGGCAAATTTCCATCCGATTTCTCTACATAAATATGTATTAAACGGGGAAGAGCGTAGTTATCCAAATCGTCTATCCGGACCGGAATATAGTTTTTCAATGTTTCGAAGGGGCGGTCCAGATCGATCCGATAAAAAACGGCATACAAAACCTGATGGGAAAGGACATGTTTCATTACCGGCGAATCCACTTTCACGCGCATCGCCTCCGCTTCTCTCAATAAGGCTTGAAAAGCCTCTTCCCGCTGTAGACCGGAAAAATCAAGAAGTGTTCCGGTTTCAATCAGCGGAAATTCATATAATCCTTGCCAGATATCTTTTTCTTTGCGGCGCGACAACCAGACGGTATCCTTATACCTTATATACAAATAGTGGAAATAACGATTACGCACCTTCTGTTTATGCTGCTTCACCGGAAAACGGAGTACATTCCCCTGCATGAAAGCCTGGCAATGATGCTGCAACGGGCAATTTCCGCAATCCGGACGCTGTGGTACACAGCAGAGAGCCCCCAACTCCATCATGGCCTGGTTGTGCAACCCGGCATGAAGCGGATCGAGCAGCATCTCCGCCAACCGGGTAAAAGTTTTCTTCCCTTGCGTCGTATCTATCGGCGTGTCTAAAGCAAACAAACGTGCCAACACCCGAAAGACATTCCCGTCGACTACCGGATAAGGGCGATTCCAGGCAAACGATACGATAGCTGCCGCCGTATATTCCCCGATACCTTTCAACGAAAGCACATCGGCATACCCAGAGGGGAATATCCCGCCGAAGCGGTCCATCACATCTTTCGCAGCGGCATGCAAATTGCGCGCCCTGCTATAATAGCCCAAACCCTGCCAGTACTTCAGCACCTCATCCTCTCCGGCAGCCGCCAACGTGGCAATATCCGGAAACCGTTCGGTAAAACGCAAAAAATAATCCATCCCTTGCAATACACGAGTCTGCTGCAGGATAATTTCCGAAATCCATATCAGATACGGATCAGAAGTATTCCGCCACGGTAGTTCCCGTTTATTCACCCGATACCATTCCTGCAATAAAGCGCTGATATTCAAATATTTTATATTTTCCTCATCCATTTATCCATCCGTATAATCAACCGTATCAAGCTGATTTATGCAAACATACGTAGTTCTCTCCGATTAAAAGCAAACTTTTTTTTAAAAAAAATTGAGAGGCAATCTTTTTCCACTTCAATAAAAAGCTATATATTTGCATTCCAAAAAATTAATAGATTTGAAATAATTAATTCATTTATAGATATGACAAAAGCAGATATCGTCAGCGAAATTTCGAAAAATACCGGTATAGACAAACAAACGGTATTGAGTAGTGTTGAGTCTTTCATGGAGATCGTAAAGAAATCGTTAGCTCAAGGAGACAATGTTTACTTGAGAGGTTTCGGAAGTTTTGTTGTTAAGAAAAGAGCCCAGAAAACAGCTCGTAACATTTCGAAAAATACGACAATTATCATTCCGGAACATAACATCCCGTCATTTAAGCCGGCAAAAACATTCTTGAACGAAGTGAAATAATTAGAATAGTATAGTTTAATTTAAAATCAGAAGAAAATGCCTAGCGGAAAGAAAAGAAAAAGACATAAAATGTCTACGCACAAGCGCAAAAAGAGACTGAAGAAGAACAGACATAAAAAGAAATAAACGTCTGTTTCCATAACACTCTGAAGAACAAACTTAATGTAAGACCTTTTAAGTTTGTTCTTTGCGTATTTTATAAGGTCTGAAAAACAAACACCTCTTTTATAGTGATTAGTGAATTAGTAGTAGATGTCCAACCCAAAGAGGTATCAATCGCCGTATTGGAAGACAAAAACCTTGTAGAGCTCCAGAAAGAAGCCCACAATGTTTCGTTTGCCGTCGGAGACATATACTTGGGCAAAGTAAAAAAATTGATGCCCGGGCTGAATGCTGCATTCATTGATGTAGGTTATAAAAAGGATGCTTTTCTTCATTATTTAGATTTAGGTCCTAATTTCAATACCCAGCAAAAATTCTTGAAACAGGCACTGGGTGAAGATCAGAAAGGAGAAAAAAAACTTCCGAACATCTCTAAGATGAACATACTTCCTGAAATTGAAAAAGAGGGAAGTATCAGTAACATTCTCAAAGTAGGACAAGAAATCTTGGTCCAGATTGCAAAAGAACCTATTTCGACCAAAGGCCCTCGTCTAACATCCGAGCTCTCGTTTGCAGGCAGGTACATAGTCCTGATACCATTTGCAGATAAGGTTTCCGTATCCACGAAAATAAAATCAAGCGAAGAACGGGCACGCTTACGCCAATTGATTCAAAGTATCAAGCCGAAGAATTTCAGCGTAATCGTCCGTACATCTTCAGAAGGAAAACGTGTTGCCGAACTTGATCACGAATTGAAGACGCTGCTGAAACGCTGGGAGGACAATATTTCCAAGATCAACCGGGTTAAAGCGCCGGCGATTATTTACGAAGAAACGGCGCGTACCGTAGCTTTGTTGCGGGATATATTCAATCCCTCTTTCCAGAACATTTTCGTAAACGATGCAGATGTATACAACAATATCCGCGATTACGTCAGCCTGATAGCACCCGGGAGGGAAGAGATCGTGAAACGATATACCGGCGAACTGCCTATCTTCGACAATTTTGCAATCACCAAGCAGATAAAATCGTTATTCGGACGTACTGTCACCTACAAAAGCGGGGCTTATCTGATCATAGAACACACTGAAGCGATGCATGTCATCGATGTAAACAGTGGAAACAGATCCAAAGGAAGCGATGCGCAGGAAAAAACCGCCATAGATGTCAATACTGCGGCTGCCGACGAAATCGCCAGGCAACTGCGGTTGCGCGACATGGGTGGCATTATTGTGGTCGATTTCATCGATATGGCAGAAGCTTCCAACCGACAAAAGCTGTTCGAACACATGAACAAAGCGATGGTGAACGACCGCGCCAAACACAACATCCTGCCGTTGAGCAAGTTCGGATTAATGCAAATCACACGGCAAAGGGTACGACCGGCCATGAATGTGGACACAACAGAATCCTGTCCAACCTGTTTCGGGACAGGGACAATCAAACCTTCCATCCTTTTTACCGACAGTCTGGAAGGAAAAATCGACTGCTTGGTCAACAAGCATCACATGAAGAAATTCAACCTGCACGTACATCCTTATGTAGCAGCGTTTATTAAAAGCGGAAAATTCCCGCTTAGCTGGAGATGGAGATTCAAATACTCACTGGGTATACGAATCGTTCCCGATCAGAGTTTAGGTTTTTTGGAATACAAATTCATCGATTCCGAAAAAAACGAATTAGACATGATGGAGGAAAAAGAGATCAAATGAAACGAAGAGGCTGTGTCGATCATCAATTGTGACACAGCCTCTTTTCACATAAACCCATTTTTATTCAAAAAAAACACAAATATTCTTTCCATATTAAGTTTTAAACAAGTTCCACACATGCTATTAGGCCATCTGAAATATCAAAAAAAGACTGCGTTTTGCTGATCGGGAGATTCCCGAAAAACGCTCCCGATGTCACAGTTGTGACAAACGGCCCTGCCATAAGCAAGCAGCAAAAACCTTTCCTTCTTGCACCAACGTGTTTTTAAAAGTGTATTTTCCTAAAATAAGTTGACTCGGTTTCCGTCAAATTTTCTCCAAAGCCTGTTCCAGATCGGCTAATAAATCGTCGATATGTTCCGTTCCCACCGATAACCTGACCGTTGCCGGATAAATTGCCTGTTCAGCCAACTCGGCAGCCCCCAACTGCGAATGTGTGGTACTGGCCGGATGAATGACCAACGACTTGACATCTGCTACATTGGCTAACAACGAAAAAAGTTCCAAACTATCGATAAAGCGATGTGCTTCGGTTTCCCCACCTTGTACCTCAAACGTAAAAATGGATCCGGCTCCATTCGGGAAATAACGCTGATACAACGCATGATCGGGATGATCCGGTAAAGAAGGATGATTTACCCGTTTCACCTTCGGATGGTGTTTCAAGAAAGAAATGACTTTCAGTGCATTTTCGACATGCCGTTCAACCCGTAAGGAGAGCGTTTCCAAGCCTTGCAAAAGCAAAAAAGCGTTGAAGGGGCTGATCGCCGCACCGGTATCGCGCAAAAGTATGGCGCGGATACGGATTGCATAGGCTGCCGCACCGGCTGCATCTACAAAACGTACGCCATGATAAGAGTGGTCCGGCTCCGTCAATTGCGGAAATTTTCCCGAAGAAACCCAATCGAATTTCCCCGAATCGATAATTACTCCTCCCAAAGAAGTTCCATGGCCTCCGATAAATTTTGTTGCCGAATGTACTACAATATCAGCTCCATATTCGATCGGCCGGATCAGGAAGGGCGTTCCGAAAGTATTGTCGACAACCAATGGAATCCGATGTCGATGAGCGATCTCAGCCAACTGCTCAATATCTGCCACATTCGAATGGGGATTGCCCAATGTCTCGACAAAAACCAGTTTCGTATTTTCCTGAATCGCCTTTTCAACATTTTCCAGATTGTTTTGATCTACAAATGTGGTTGTTATCCCATACCCCGGTAATGTATGTGCCAACAGATTGTAGGTTCCTCCATAAATAGCCTGTGCCGCCACGATATGATCGCCGGCTCGGGTAATATTTTCGAATGCATACGTCAGCGCTGCCGCCCCCGAAGCCACCGCCAAGGCTGCAACTCCTCCCTCAAGGGCTGCAACCCGCTGTTCGAAAACGCCTTGCGTGGAATTGGTCAGGCGGCCATAAATATTTCCCGGATCCTGCAAACCAAAACGGGCTGCCGCATGTGCCGAGTTGTGAAAGACATACGAAGTTGTCTGATAAATAGGTACAGCACGTGCATCCGTAGCCGGGTCGGCCTGCTCTTGTCCGACATGCAGTTGCAAAGTCTCAAAATGTAATTTTTTTGTTTCCATAACGATTCTGTTTTTATTGTTCTTTTTTTCGACAAAAATAGAGCACGCAGAAAACACGACCAATATACAGACTAAAATATGGAAAATACAACTATCTTTGCATATATTTTTAGAATAAAAGCACAAAACAAGAACAATAAAAAGATCATTAAAGAATATTATTCCATGGGTGTATCAGACAAATTAGACAAAGTGGATCTGCAAATACTCCGGACCCTGCAAAACAATGCGCGGTTAACAACCAAAGAGTTGGCGTCAAAGGTCAGCCTCTCTTCCACTCCGGTATTCGAACGGCTCAAACGGTTAGAAAACGCAGGTTATATAAAAAAATACATCGCAGTCTTGGATGCCGAAAAGTTAAATCAAGGTTTTATCGTCTTCTGCAATGTAAAACTCAGGCGGATGAACCGGGATATTGCCGCCGAATTCACCCGTGTCATCCAAGATATTCCGGAGGTAACGGAATGTTACAATACCTCCGGAACATTCGACTATCTGCTGAAAATACATGCGCCCAACATGAAATATTATCAAGAATTCATTCTCAATGTATTAGGCACAATAGACAGTTTAGGGTCGATAGAAAGCACCTTTGTGATGGATGAAATCAAGCATGAATACGGCATTCATATCTGAAAAGCCGAAAAGCCTGAACAATTGTTGGTTACGGATTCATTTCTTTGGCTTTCGCTTTTTCCAGTCCGGCTGTTGTCACGTAATATTTGGCCAGCATATTCGGCACTTCCCAATCCGGCAATTTACCCTCTTTCAAATAATCTAAGAAAAGTTCGGTAACCTGTCCGAAATGGGCTTCATGGCCAACACGGTACGTATCGGGGATCATTATCTGCCAGACACCTCTGTCCGACACTTTGGCCAACGTAACGCCCGGATAGTGGGCCGATAAGGTCTTCATGGCTTCTGTCAGTTCTGCCTCATACGCCTTCATATCCAGTTCTTTAGCCGCCTCTACATACAGTTCCGGGCGGTAATTCTGTTCCTTTCCTTGCCGGATAACCAAATTGGCTTTACTGCCTTTCATAACCGAATAATGGGTATCTCCCCCCCCCTTCGAGGAACGTATAATTCCAGATTACGGACACTTTCGCACAGACGCCTTTTATTTTATAGGTGATATCTCCATTACAATAAACGTTCAGCGTATCGTTTTTGATCGCTCCATTCAGAAAATCCGGATATGCCTCGCTACCGGTCACCTGCGTAAATTCGGCATGGCTGATCGGTGTCACCCAGCGATTGGCATCTACAATCTCGACATCTTTTGCATAGTCGATTATCTGTCCGGGGAAAGTCTCCCACTGAACCAAATCCACCAAATGCGTTGTCACATCGACAATTCCCTCTCCTTGCTGTTTTACATCAAAGTACCAAACAGGGCGTTTCAACGGATTGCCGGCAACGACTTTAAAGAAATGGTGCACACTCTCCTTTACGACTGCCGGATCTTCGGGTGTCCCCGGCAATTGTTCGCCGTAAACGGCTTGCATGGTCGATAAATCCCGTTGCAAAATGGTCGTAATTTCATTCCGTTCCGTCATAATATCATACAACATCACTCCTTTTTGGCGGGCGATATCGAAACATTCTTTCAACAGCTCAAACGTACGTCCATCGATTGCCATCGGCTTATCCGACAAGACATTGATTCCTGCCTCAAGGGTACGTTTGATGTATTCGGTCTTCTTCCCGTTGTTTCCGGCCTGTACCATCACATTGCCTTTCTTTTCGGCAAGCATCTTTTCAAGAAAGTCTGTTCCGGTGTATACCACCTCATTCCATTGCGTGGGCTGTTCGGCACGCGTGTTGAAACCCTCGATCCGTTTCAGATGTTCCTCTACGTCAAACCCAGTGGGTGCGTACACATAAACATCTTTAGAAACTTGCGGATAGGATACTTTTTGTACCAATGCCGCATGAAAATGACCGGGATCAAGTGTAATCAGTTTTACTTCGCCGGGAGCTCCGGTAAAACCGGCGGCCGACTGCTCCTGCTTTGTTCCGCAAGCAGTCCCGAACAACAAAGCAGCCATCGTAAATAATTGATAGTTCTTCATTCTGTTTATATAATTACAGGTATTTATAATCTTTACAACAAAGATACGCGATAACTTTGAGTTTTCGCACCAAGGGCATAAAAATCTGCAAATCGAGAATTTTCTTCACCGCAAAAGCCTCCCAATCCCCAGCATCGCAAACCATCCCATTCCGAAAGTATTCCCCGTTCTGCATACAGAAAGCCTCCATAAGACGGCCAATGCTTTCGGCGACAAAAAAACTGCCGGCAATTTCTATCCGGCAGTTTTTTTTAACAAAATGAATGAATCCGATTCAGATCAAGAGACCACGCTTATTCTATAGAAAGCGTCTTATCCGGCATCAGAAACTTTCAATGGAGGCTGATTGTTTTCTGCTCCCGGATAACCGATATTTTGGTTGATGACACCACCGGTATTCGTCTTGATAGCACCTTCTGGAATAGGCCACAACACATGATGTACGCTCATTCTGTATTCACCATAAGGAACGACAATGCCCTTATTGTAAAAATTGTTGCGGGTGGTCACCCAATCAAAATAAAAATTGACTCCAAAATCTTTATTGTTAACCCCTGTACCTCCGGGACCGGAAAAATTCGACAACGCATAGGTACGTCCGCCAAAGGCCTCGCATGCTTTTCCTGTTTTTGCATATAAATAAGCAATACGTACCAATTCGACATGGCGATTTTCCTCATAGTACAATTCGCGGGCTCTTTCAGCCAGAATATCGGAAATACCGACACTGCCATTTAATGCTTCGGCCCCGGCCCGTTCACGAACGATATTCAACATCTGGCGGGCATCGGCCTCCTCTCCTTTCCAATAAAAACACTCTGCCATCATCAGATAGGTTTCTGCCGAGCGGTAAATATACCAAGGCGTTTCTCCCCCCTGACGGTCTTGTGTCTTCGTCGGATCCGGCACAAACAATTTATAATGCGGCCACATGTACCAGCAACGGATTGAATCGGCAACAGAAATATCAGTCGGGCGGACTAAATTGTTGCCATACCACGGATCGTTTTTCTTTTTCAATCCCGGTTCATTATAGCGCAAATCCTCCATACGTTTCCAACTGTCTCGATTAAACGGAGCCCGCAAATCGTTTTTCTCCTTTTCCGTCCAAATATCGTATTGATAATAATTGGTCGGCCGGCATGTTCCGATACCTCTTCCGTAAAGGGCATCATTATCGATTTCCGAGTTTTTATCTTCATTTGCAGGGACAATGGCTGTACCCGATTTTCCGGTCGGCGTCTTGATGGCAGCCCCTTTGGCCCAATAAGGAAGCCCGTTACGCATGGTATAAATCCGCTGGCTTCCCCCTTCGACAATATTCGGGAAAGCAACCACATACATGATTCCTTCCGTATTATTCATATCCAATTTAGCCTCAACACTGTGCAAATCATGCATCAGGTTTGTGTTCGGTTTATTTTTATTCGCAGTGAAGCGGGCAGTGATTAAGGGATGCCTGGAAACGATCTCTTTACCGACCGCTATCGCCCGGTCGAAATCGCCCAAGGACATGCAAATTTTCATCAGAAGCATCCCGCAAGCATCTTTATTCGCGCGTCCGCGGTCCATCTTTTCCGGTACCCACTGATAGGCAAACTCCATATCTTTTTTACATTGTTCTAAAATGCTCCAACGGTCGGCAGAATAAAAATCCAGTTTCGGACGGGTGATTTCTTCTCCTAACCAAGGAATATCGCCAAACTGATGGGTCATTTTATAGTAACGGTATGCCCGGTGGAAATAAGCCCCTCCTAAAACGGCATTCTTTTCCGCCTCGTTCTTAAAAGTGGCCGCATCCAGCCGGCTGATTACGATATTGGCATATTTAATTCCTTTAAAACCTTCTTCCCAATACCATCCATTTTTTCCTTTCATGTCGTTTTTGGTACGAGAAGGCAACATTTCATTATCCAAATCGACTAAAGAACCGCTTTCGTCGGTTTTGCCGTGTACAGCGATATCGGTCGTATACATTTCGGTCAGAATCGGAGCTCCATCTCCAAAAAATTCATGACGCATATTCCGTTCGCAAGCCACAAGAGCCGCATACAGTCCGGCTGCATCCACATAGGTATTTTCCGGTGTATAAAACGACAATGGTTTAGGTTCCAACCAGCTCTCACTACATGAACTAAACAAAATCGCAGATACAACTCCCCAATGTTTTATACTATTCAGTTTCATAATTTTATGCTTAACAGATTAATAGATTTTATAAGGTAAAATTCACGCCCAAATTGATGGTTCTCAACGTTTGGTCGCCCCCTTCCGGATCTCCGAAATTCCACTTTGTAAGTACGAACGGATTTCGAACAGCAACAGACAATCTCATATTTTGAATGAAAAATTTCCGCAAGAAAGTCTCCGGTACACGATACGCCAACGTGATGTTCTCCATTCTTACAAAGGTCTTCCGGAGATAATTATTTCCAATGTTTTTCGATCCTAAACGCCCGTAATCATTTGTCGGGTTAGCCACGGTCCAACGAGGAATATCTACAACGGTATACCGGTCGAACATCCCTCCGGTATTGGCGGCCCGGTTGAATGTCCCATAATGTCCCATATACGAATACAGCATGAACGATAAAGATAAGTGCTTATAGAATGTAAATTCATTCCGCCAAGACCATCGGAAACGAGGCGATGTATATCCTTGAAATACTCTATCATCATTATTCATGACGCCATCCTCATTTTGATCGATGTATTTAAAATCGCCCGGTTTGTTTCCGTATTTAGCCGCCTGTTCTTTTTCTTCTGTTTGCCAAACGCCATTCCGTTCATAATCCCATACCTGATCGGTATCATGCCCGATAAACCATTTATTTTTGATATCATCCGCCTCTTTTTGTCCGATCACATTTCCGTTCTCATCCTTCACATCCACCATATCGCCATATAGATGTTTTATTTTACGCCGGTTAAAAGAAAAAGTCCCACTGGAAAGCCATTGGAAATCGGCCTGTTTGATCAGATCGGCATTCAACGACAATTCAAGTCCCCGGTTTGTCAAAGCCCCCAAATTAGCCTTTACGCTGGCATATCCCAGTATTGAAGGCAAAGATCGGTCGACCAGCAAATCGGTTGTTTCGGCCATATACGTTTCCAAACTACCACTCAATCGGTCTTTCAAGAAAGAAAAGTCCAATCCGACATTGTAAGAAGTCGTACGTTCCCATTTCAATTCTCTATTCGGCATACGATTGATATAAATCTGGGAAGTCGTGTAGATGTTGCCGTTGCCGTCGACATAAGGGTGCAGGCTGGAATTTAAGGAAGCCAACGCTTCGTATTGCCCGATATCCCGATTTCCGTTCTGTCCCCACGAAAAACGCAGTTTCGCATAATTCAACCAGTTTCCCGTTTTCGACATAAATGGTTCAGAAGAAAGTACCCATCCAAGTGCTACTGCCGGAAAAACAGCCCGTGGATTTTCCTGTCCAAAAGCAGAATATCCGTCGCGGCGCAAAGAGGCCGTCAGCATGTATTTATCGTTAAAAGAATAAAACAGACGCCCCATCAGTGCATCCGCCGTTCTATAGGTATCATTGCTGCTCACCTCCGGCACAGTCCCGGCTCCGATATGATGATAACCCAACACGTCGCTGGGTGTGAATTGTTTGTTTTTTGAAATGGTTTGCCACCACTGTCCTTTTTCGGCATTGGCCAAAAAAGTCGCTTCCACCCGATGGTCTTTCCCGAACGTTTTTTTCCAGCGCAAGATATTATCAATCTGCCAGTTGAATGTTTTTTCATTTTTCCGTTCCACTTTTCCGCCTTCTCCTGTCCATTCGGGATGCTTCGACGATTCATGATCCATGTACTCATACCAATGATAACGTGGCGTAAAGTTCATCTGATATTCAAAACCAAACGGCAGTTTCAGAATCGCATATAAATTCAGATGCAAATCGTGATTGATATCCCGTCGGTCGCGGTATAAATTGTCGAAAAAAGGGTTCTTGGTGTTGTTATCTCCAGAGGGGTACATTCTGTACGGACTGTCAAGATTGTCAATTTCATTCCTTGTGTACGGAGAATTGTGTTCCCGTTGCTCCACATCAGCCCCTAAATATCCGCCTATTCTTGTAGCAAATTGCGAATTCAGCCCGATCGTCAAAAAGGAGGTTACCTTCGATTCCAGATTTAAACGGGAGCGGAAATTCCGATAACGGTCACCCACTACAATTCCCTCGCGATCGGCATACCCCAAAGACCAATAATAAGACATATTGTCCGTCCGGTTCGAAATACTTGCCGTATAATCCTGTTGCAAGCCGGTTTGGAAAACGAGGTCATCCCAATTGGTTTCCCGGCCATTGAGATAATTGTCGATTTCTACATTCTGTAAATTCAGACGGGTAAGCCAGGTTGTCAATAAAACGTTTTCTTCCGGTAAAACCGATACCGGTGTCTTCTGATCGTAATTATACCAGGAAAGCAGGTCGATTCCCTGTTGGTTAAGAGTACGAGGATCGGCATATTTACCGGGCTGCCCCTCCATTTCTTTAGCGGACAGCAACCCTTCAGCATATTCTTGTCTAAAACGTAAAAAACCGTTACCGTCTACTGTACGCGGCAACAACGAAGCCTGAACAAAACCGATATTCGTGTTGAAATTCAATACCGGCTTTCCGGTTTTTCCTTTTTTTGTCGTAATAGCCACTACCCCATTTGCCGCTTTTGCACCATAAACAGCGACAGAACTGGCATCTTTCAACACATCAATATTTTCAATATCCATCGCATTGACATCTTGTAGAGAACCGTCAAAAATAACGCCGTCCAGCACAATCAAAGGAGCAGATCCTGCCGTCAGCGTATTTTTCCCCCGAATCTGCAAATCGGCTGTTCCGGCTGCGTTGGTCGACATTGAGATAGCCAGGCCGGCTGCACTCGCCCGTAAAAGATCTTGGACCGAACGGGGCGCCTCTGCCTCCATCTTTTCAGCCCTTACTCGAGAGATGGCTCCCGTAAGATCTCTCTTCTTGGCAGTACCATAACCGATCACTACCACTTCCTCCAGCTCGGCCATGTCTTCTTCTAATGTGACATTTACAGTATTACGGGTATTTGCTTGTATCTCTTTTGTCAGATAACCGATGTAGGAAAATACCAATATCGGATTCTTTGTCGAAGGAACGATATTGAATTTTCCATCTATATCCGTGATAGAACCATTAGTCGTCCCCTTCTCCATTACATTAACACCTATAAGCACTTCTCCCGACTGATCCTTAACGACTCCGGAGACAGTCTGAGATTTTACCCCCCCCGATAGAGATAACAAGCTTATTATCAGACAAATAAAATAAATAAAATTTGATTTTCGCTCTTTCATAACATTTGAATAAATTAAATACACTTTGAATCAAAACACAAACACGCATATGTGTGCGCAAACACATACCCTCCTAAATTAACTTGTTTCCATAATTATCTCATTTTTTATATTTTAAACAGCTTATATATTTATCGAAATCGAGAACTATCCATTAAAAATTTCGACAAATATATTATTTTATATTAAAAATCACACAAGAAAGAAGTGTAAAAAGTACAGATCATTTGATCAAAAAAATCCAAGATGCAAAAACGGTTTTTTCGATCATAAGGAAAAAAGTGTATAGATAGCCGCTTCAACGCTGTTCTTTACTTAAAACGACATGACATATTGTCACTATATCTGCCAATCCTGACGTTGAGCCGTTCACTTTTCAACGTTTGGCATACGATTTGTATCAAGACAAATGTAATCTCGAAAAAGGAGGTTGCAAAAAAAATAAACAGGAATAAAAACAATAAAAATATCATCATTATGGGAAAGATTATAGGAATTGACTTAGGAACAACCAATTCGTGCGTCGCAGTATTGGAAGGCAACGAACCGGTGGTTATAGCAAACAGTGAAGGAAAAAGAACAACTCCTTCGGTAGTCGCTTTCGTCGAGGGTGGCGAACGCAAAGTCGGAGATCCGGCAAAACGTCAGGCAATCACGAATCCGGAAAAGACGATTTTTTCAATCAAACGTTTCATGGGTGAAACATTTGACCAAGTGCAAAAAGAGACGGCACGCGTACCTTATAAAGTAGTACGTGGCGACAATAATACGCCTCGTGTAGAAATTGACGGCCGCTTATATACACCGCAGGAAATATCGGCGATGACGCTTCAGAAAATGAAGAAAACCGCCGAAGACTATCTCGGACAAGAAGTGACCGAAGCGGTCATTACCGTACCGGCCTATTTTAGCGATGCACAACGTCAGGCAACAAAAGAGGCCGGCGAAATTGCCGGTTTGAATGTACGCCGCATTGTCAACGAACCGACGGCTGCTTCTTTGGCTTATGGCTTGGACAAGAGCAATAAGGATATGAAAATTGCCGTATTCGACTTGGGTGGAGGTACATTCGATATTTCAATTCTCGAATTAGGCGACGGCGTATTCGAAGTGAAATCGACAAACGGTGATACGCACCTCGGAGGAGATGATTTCGACCATGTCATCATCGACTGGCTTGCCGAAGAATTCCTGCGCGAAGAAGGTGTAGACCTGAGGAAAGACCCAATGGCTTTACAGCGATTGAAAGAGGCTGCCGAAAAAGCCAAGATTGAATTGTCGAGCACAACCAGCACCGAAATCAACTTGCCGTATATCATGCCGGTTAACGGTGTGCCCAAGCATTTGGTAAAAACATTAAGCCGTGCTAAATTCGAACAACTGGCCGACAATCTGATTCAGGCTTGTATTGAACCGTGCCGTCAGGCATTGAAAGATGCCAACATGAGTACTTCTGAAATTGATGAAGTCATTCTGGTAGGTGGTTCAACACGTATTCCGGCCGTTCAGGCAATCGTTGAGAAATTTTTCGGAAAAGCGCCTTCTAAAGGAGTTAATCCGGATGAGGTGGTTGCTGTAGGTGCTGCTATTCAAGGAGGCGTTTTGACCGGAGAAGTGAAAGATGTTCTGCTGCTGGATGTAACCCCGCTGTCATTGGGTATCGAAACAATGGGTGGCGTGATGACGCGCTTGATCGACGCCAATACGACAATCCCGACCAAGAAATCGGAAACCTTTACAACGGCTGTCGACAACCAACCGTCTGTTGAAATCCATATTCTTCAAGGTGAACGTTCTATGGCGAAAGACAACAAATCTATCGGCCGTTTCCACCTCGACGGAATCCCCGCTGCACAACGTGGTGTACCTCAGATTGAAGTGACTTTCGACATCGATGCCAACGGTATTCTGAACGTGTCGGCTAAAGACAAGGGTACCGGAAAAGTACAAAGTATCCGTATCGAAGCGTCCAGTGGTTTGAGCGATGAAGAAGTAAAACGTATGAAAGAGGAGGCACAGGCGAATGCCGAAGCTGACAAGAAAGAGAAAGAACGCATCGACAAACTGAACCAGGCAGACAGTATGATCTTCCAGACGGAAAAGCAACTGAAAGATTTGGGCGACAAGCTGCCGGCTGATAAGAAAGCGCCGATCGAAACGGCTCTGAACAAACTGAAAGAGGCACATAAAGCGCAAGACATTGCCGGTATTGATGCAGCTATGAACGAGTTGAATAACGTATTCCAAGCTGCCAGTCAAGAGATGTACAATGCACAGAATGCCCAAGGCGGGGCCAACTTCAATGGCGGTCAAGCCGGTGGAAATGCATCGGCAAACGACAATGGCAAAGACGGAGGCGTAACAGATGTCGACTTTGAAGAAGTGAAGTAATTACGCTCACAAACGAGCCTCAAACAAATAGTAAATCGCAGTAAGTTAGTTGCTTACTGCGATTTTTATTTTTGATAGTTTCTCGTATTCCTTCGTTTTCTACCGATTTTAGTCGTATATCTGTACCATATTTGCGCCTCGACTTATTAGTGTATAAAGTGCGACTTAAATAAAAAAAATAGAAGTTGATTATCAGATAGATATGAAATGCATATGCCAGCTGCAAAATTTCAGATTGAGCGAAAGTGCGAATGGTGTGGTAGGACCTTTCTTGCCAAGACAATCACATCGAGATATTGTTCTATACGATGCTCAAGGTCTGCGTATTCATTCACAAAAGAAGCGAGAGGAGAAGTTAGAAGAGTTCCGACAGAGAGGGCTGCAAAGCTTCCCAAGTACTCATACTGGGTTACTCGAGAGCTGTTGATGAATGCCATTATGCACAGGGATTACGAGGGCAACGCTTTTATGGACTTAAACAAGTTTATGACCACATATCAAGAAGAACTCACAGCTCGAATAGAACTTGAAAAAGCAGCGCAATAAAGACAATATAACCGATTGTTTGTAATCGATTTCAGTAATCACATTTGTACCACACAATTGCAACCGGCTGTAAATCAGAACATATTTGTTTTGAAGAAGTAGCACTATAAAATATTTTGTGTAAATGCAAAATTATGGATACTGCCGAAATCAGAACAAGCAGATAATTGCTGTTTGATTTTTTGGTATTCTCAACCATATACTCACTGATAGGAATAACGGCAAATAGCATGATGATGGCTATTGCATAAAGCACTCCGTATCGCATTTTGTGGCTTACTTGCGGCAAGGAGGCAAACAAGAAGGCGATAATCAAAACGGCAATTATTGCACAAAGTGGAATGAAAGATGTTCCCATAGGTTTATGGTTCGGTTTATGGTTTAACAATTATGCGCCAATAACCTGCCTTGTCAGAACCTTCATGGATGAGAATACCTCTATCTCGAAGGTTCTTTATCTGTTTCTTAATACCATCCAAAGAAATCCCCAATTCATTTGCCATTTTCTCACGAGTTATCATCGGGTTAGATATAACCATATCTATAATACGTTGAGCTGTTCTACCAACAGGTTTATTGGTATTTCGTTTTACAGGGTACTTTTTCCGTTTACAGGGTACTTTTCGGGGGTACTATTTACCCTGTTAGCCACTTCCTCAACAGGTATTCTCCCATTCTCACCCCAATTCAGATTATAGAATGTGGTGTAGAAAGAGGTCGCTTCCGTTTGATATTGTGGTTCTTTTCCTTGCAGGAAATTAGGCAGCTTCTCCGTAAGTTCTCGTATTTTGCGTAAGCCGAAGCCACGTTTCTCCATATAGTCCAACTGGGTGAATACATCTGCAATGACAGGGTTACGGCGCATGGACGGCACTTTGTATATGTCACGGTCTTGAATCTGTGTACCGTCAAGCATAGCTAGCACCGGGTGATACCAATTCTACACGGTCATCGTAAATGTCAATATGCACTTCACCGCATCACAGTATAATCTCTATGGATAAGGTGGTTTACCAGTCCTTCAAAGATGGCACGGTCGGAATAGTCGGGCAGATTTAGACGATAGTTCGGCATCTTCACCCATCCGCTCATGGTGTAATTCTTGATGAAGTCCATGCCATATTTCAATAGCAATACAAGGTTCTCTCTATGCTCTACGGAACTGATGGCATCATCTTTATAGAGTCCTGTCCAGCGGGTACAAAAGATACGTGATTGGAATACGGTGCAGTTATCCACAAACAGCAATCCGGCATTGGTCAGTTTACCATCTGGTGTGACTAGTCCGAATGATTCCAAATACTTGTCATTCCATTCCTGATGAGTTTGCTCACGGAAAGTATTGGCAAGGATGATGAAAGAATTAAACCTACAATCACTCCATTATCGTTCACTCCATAGAACAAGCTGCCGCCATCCGTATTGGCAAAAGCCGATACAGATTTAAGCCATGACTTCACTTTCTTACGTTCCAACATTTCCTTGAAATCGTAAGCCGAGCATTCCGCTATCAATGTATTGTTTTGAATTTGCATCGTTTCCTTATAATTGTTAAGGTACAATTCCCCAATATCATGTACAAAGGTAAGGATAAAAGTGGAGATTCTGTTAAATTCGTGCCATGCTTTTGATTATTACGCGTTTATATCACGATATTTATTGGAAAATTTTATATTTTTGCAGTCAAGAGCTGTGGTTGTTTATGGATGCTTATTTTCGGATTTGCGATATAATTGCAACATGTGTACGCAAGTTGCTCATACTGAGATAATGTTGACTTTGAAGAAGTAGGTTTCTATCCGATTATTGTAGCAGGAAACAAAATCATCTAAATGATGGCGTTCCTGCTTATTGGTGGCAAGTGTGCGCTTTACATCGGTACGATAATCATAAAACCATATTTCTTTTGTATCTCAGGATAGCATTTAACTTTGCAACTTCTTCCTTTTCTTTTTGTTGTTGGGGATAACGCGTGATGCACAAATTGAAGCGTAAAAACTGATCTGTTCTTCCTCACTTCGCAAGAGAGATCAAGGAGAGGTGTTTTTTATCAAGGGATACTATCCGCCACCGATATTCCATTTCCCCTCCCCAAAAACCGACTTTAATCGAAAGGATTGAATCTTTTAAAAGCCAAGTTCCTTGATAGTCGGCATACGCAACAGGCGGTGTTCCGCACCAACCGCTGTTTTTCCGCTCTACAAAGACCTGGTTTTCACAAAAAGAAAATCCATACATATTGTCGACCAATGAATTGGATCGTTCATACACTTTCACTTCATTATCAAACACGCCATTCGTCCAACTCCCGATCAACAAATTCGGATCTAAAAATGAAGTATCCGTATCAGAATCACAAGCAAACAGGGTCGACAAGAACAATAACATCATTACTTTTTTCATACTACTCCAGAATAAAAATATAAAACATCGTTCTAATTGGTATAGATGCAACAGAAAGACGTTTTGTTACATCTGATAAATAAAAAACTGCCTCTCAAATTCTCCTATACTACGGTTATGCTCCATATTTTGCTTTGTCGACAAACATCATCGCCTTTTGTTCATCGGAAATGATACTGATATAACGTTCATATTCACGGAGAATGTCGGCTATAATTTCTTCTTTATTCAAGTATTGAATATCATTTCCGGTACGTCCGTCACTATAATAGGTGACAGGGACATACTGTTGGTTGGAGTCTGTGTCGGGCGTATTATCCTCGTCGATCAGATAGTTGGATATACTACGTTTTTCCGCCGTTACCCCATAGCGGAAATTCCAGATCTGCTCGTGGGCTATGACCAGCTCAAGAGAAAGTTTGCCTCGTTTTCCGGTCTGAATTTTAGCCGTAATACCCCGTTCGGCAAACGCTTCGGAGAGCTCCATAAAAGCCGGACGTACTTTTTCGGCAAAAAAACGTTGTATATCCGGTCGCTGCGAAAAAGTCAATATCTGGTCAAGCCGTTCATGCCATCGATTGCCATCCCAATTGCGACTGCCGTAAGGGATCTTCGTCCCATGATAAAGGCAATCTGTCCGAAGAGCCTTCAGCAAGCCTAAACAAAGCACAAACATAATGATACCAAAAGGAAGGGCCGAAACCAAAGTCATCGTCTGAAGAGAACCAAGTCCGCCGGCATAAAGCATGGACATGGATATAAGTGCAAGCAATATGCCCCAGAAAGCATTCTGCCATTTAGGAGAATACGGTTTGTTGCCCGACGCAATACTGTTCATTACAAGAATTCCCGAATCGGCAGAGGTGACGAAGAAAATAGCAATTATTATCAATGCCAGCACGCAGATGGCGGTAGAGAATGGAAACTGCTCGAAGAAGCTGAAGAGTAATACATCCGGATTATCTGCCAAAGCGGACAATGCACCATGGGCTATATTTTTGTCTATCCAAATAGCCCCATTCCCAAAAACGGTCATCCACAGGAAGATGAATAGAGAGGGAACAAGCAACACCGCAACAATGTATTCGCGAATGGTCCGCCCCTTCGAAATACGTGCGATAAAGAGTCCGACAAAAGGTGCCCAACTGATCCACCAAGCCCAATACATAACCGTCCAGTTTGTAAACCAACCTCTACCGTTTTTCTCAAACGCAAAAGTGTTGAAAGTAAGATCGGCAAACTGATTGATATAGTTGCCAATCCCTTCACTGAAAGCACTCAGCAAAAAGTTGGTCGGGCCTAATACCAGTACAAAGATCATGAGCAAGAGCGCCATAATCAGATTGATCTCACTCATCAGCTTGACTCCCTTATTTACGCCCGCCACTGCCGAAGCTACAGCAACAGCACTAACGAATAAGATAATGATACATTGAAAAAGGAAACTCGACTCATTAAGGATTCCGAGATGGACTAATCCTGCATTCAATTGCACCACCCCAAACCCCAAGGAAGTGGCTATACCGAAAAACGTACTGATCAACGCAAAAATATCCACGATATTCCCGATGCGTCCATTGATCCGTTCTCCAAGCAGCGGATACAGTCCACTACGGATGGCCAAAGGCAACTTGTAACGGAAAGAAAAGTAAGCAAGAATAAGCCCCATAATGGCAAAAATACCCCATGCATGAATTCCCCAATGGAAGAATGTTGCCAATTGCGCATTCTTAGCCGGGTTGGCAATATCCGGAAGGGCTGGATTGACATAATGAGACATAGGCTCCGCCACTCCAAAATACATCAGTCCGATACCCATTCCGGCGGCAAAAAGCATCGCGATCCATGAAAAGAAGCTGTATTGCGGCGTAGAGTTGTCTGCTCCCAAACGAATATTTCCAAATTTACTGAACGCCAGCAGCATCAGAAAGATAAAGAAAAAAGAGACTAAAAACGTATACGACCAACTCAAGTTTTTGTAAATGGCGGACTGTATGGTGGTCAACATGACATTCGTCCAATTCGGAAACAAGGCACAGATTGAAGAGAGCGTAAACAAGACAATCAGTCCCGGATAAGCAATAGCGTGTGAAAAAGTTGCTTTCTGAAATTTCATACTTTCTTTTTAACAGTTAAACATATATAAAGCCTCCCCTCCATGAATATACAAGTTCATGGATACAAAAAAAGACTGTATTCCCATCACGGCAATGCAAAAGATCAGGGGAAGACAGATTAGTCATTGATTCGGCTAATCCTTTACTTGAATTACAAAGATACAATTTTATAGGCTATTATCCAACGTTTTTCTCAAATCAGCGTTATTGAACTGCGGAGATATATCAAAACGTAAAAATTGAGCCTATCTTTTTCTAATCATTTTTAGCTTACTAAAAGTCGTGTATATGGAAACACAAACGGATAATCTAAAAGACGGCATCTAAATCTGAAAAAGCACCCTTGGGGATGTTGTTTGCCTACTCCGAACTGACAAACCGGCAGATTTCTTTAGCGTGACCCGGGGAGTGGCTTATTCTTCGATTTTCGATCCATAAAACGAGTCGGCTCTCGAATTAGGGCGTTTATTATCAGGCTGTTTTAAAATATATATGGTTTCGAGGGAAACACGTTCGTGCCGGACAAAAGAACTCTCCGTGGCTTATTTGTGTCCAGGCCTTCTGGCACAAGTGTGACAAGCCGTTGTCACAGTTGTGACGTCGGGAGCATTTTTACAGAAGCTGTCGACTGACAAAATGGCAGTTTTTTTATCGATGTTTATATATACGGATAATGATGTAATAACGTTCTTTGTCCTTGGTTCTGCCATGAACATAATGCAGATAACGTTTACAACGTTTGGCCAAATAAAAAAATCCTGCATAACCACTTGAGTTATACAGGATTTCTATTCTTATTTATTGTTTACTTATCAGACTTACTTCACCTCTTCAAAGTCGTCTTTTCCTACGCCACATAACGGGCAAACCCAATCTTCCGGAATATCTTCGAAAGCCGTTCCGGGAGCGATACCACCATCCGGATCTCCTATTTCTGGATCATACACCCAATCGCAAACAGTGCATACATACTTTTTCATATCGTCAATAAAAAAAATTAATAATAAAAACGTTTCACTTTAGTAAGTTCAACAAATATAAGAACTTTTCGAATATCCGCATAAATTTCGCATGCTTTTTAGGAGAAATTCTACACTTTTTTTTGTGTCGTCCACCCGAACTTAAACGAACGGCTTTTGATGATTACTCACCGGCATCGGTACGCCAGGAAAAACAGCTAACACGAGCGGGCGATTCAAAAAGAGCAGAAAAAAGTAACAAGGAAAGGGACGGAAAAATCGACAACAAATCCGTGAAACAGGGAAATAAACAACATATCTTTTCCTGCATACCGGATGATTACAGGCAAAGTGGTGTCCATCGTTGTCGCTCCACCGACACAAATCGGAGCCAAACGGCCGAAATAACGGACAAAAAAGGGGGCGCCAATCAAAGCCAACAGTTCACGTATGATATTGGTCATCAAAGCAACTGTCCCCAACTGGGCAGCCATTTGCATACCGATGGCCGGTTCTTTCAGTTGGGTAATTAAAATAGATGAAAGCGAATAATAGGCAAAACCACTTCCTACGGCCAGACATTCGGCCAGACTCCATGGGGTAATCAACAGGCTGAGCAATGCAGCGGCGAGCAAGGTTCCGGTCCACGTAGCCAAAGGCACTAATAACAAATTGGGACGCAGTATACGCCCCAATTCCTTTAGCTGTTTGTCGGAACCGATACTTAATCCGACTTGAAACATCAGCAGATAAAGAACCCAGACTGTCCAATCGTTTTCTACAAGAAAAGCCGGCAACTTTCCCGACCAACCCAACAGGCAACCGAGAAAAAAGCATCCTATTACAATCAGACTACCCTTCATTTTTTGTTTCCTTCTTTCTGAAAAACAACGAATAAACCACTTTGGCAGCCAGCAAACTTCCCACCGTAGTAGCCACAGCAAACAGAAAGGACTGAAATCCTAAAGTACGGATGTTATCCACAATCTGTCTATTAGAGCCGACCATGATCCCCAAAAGAAACAACAAGAGCAGGATTGTACAGGAAATGGACTTCCGAATGTGCTGAAGTCCTTCAAAACGCCGGAACAGGTAGCCGATCGCCATGCCGGCAAACATGATTCCAATAACAATAAACATGCGCTCTCCGGCTATTTTTTCTCAGCCTCTTCTATCTTCGTCATATACAGAGGCATCGTCATTCCCTCTGCAAAAACCGATCCTTCTATTTTTTTGGGTTCTTTTAATTTAAAGGTCATTGAAACGGATGCCCCCTCGGCATAAAAGTCGCAAGTGTAACTTTTTCCGTCTTTCGACAGTTTTAATTCTCCCAACGTTATGTCGCCCGAAGCGGTATTAGAAATAGCCATCAGTTTGTTTTCCTTCTCTTCTATTTTGACAGTTCCCTCCTGATAGCCATAAGGTGCATCAGGTAGTGACATACGCCAACTGCCTAATAAGGCAGCGTTTTTACTTTGTGCAGACAGCAGCATGCAGGCAAACAGTCCCAACAGGACACTTGCCCATTTTCTCGTATTCGTTTTCATGTTCTTCATTCTTACTTATATAATACGTAATAACCACAAATATGCTTTCATCTCCAGATCCTTTCGATCTGCTTTTTTTTACACGGACTGATACGTCCGGATATCATTTTTCGTCCATGCCATAACAAAGAGAAGCCGCTCCCAACAAACCGGAATCTTTCAGCGTGGAAAAACAGATGCGTAGATTTCGTACGGAATTAGGATATGCAAAATCGGCAAGCCCCTCATACATACGAGATTCAAACAATGGATGAGCGGCTGCAACAGAACCTCCGAAAACAATCATTTCCGGATCGACTGTCAAAATGACCATTTTCACGGCTTCAGCTACATGCTCGCCCAATTGGGCATACGCCTCCAAAGCCGTCGGTTCTCCCGCTAAGGCACGACGATACATTTCTTTCCCGTCTATGCCCCATACATTCTTGAAAAAAGAACCGCTACAGTAATACTCCAGCACTTTGCCCCGATAAGGCAACATGCCGAATTCACCCGATCCGCAATTGGCATCCGAAAGCAGTCGGCCTTGTTGAATGATGCCTCCTCCCAAGCCGGTACCTAATGTCAAGCCTACAAAATGCTCATAAGCCTGTCCGGCTCCGAAAAAGCGCTCGCCCAAAGCAAAACAATTGGCATCATTGTCGACACAAAGCGGAACGCCGAATTGTTTTTCCAGCAGCATTTTCAAAGGAACCTCATCCCAATGAGGAATATTCATGACATTATAGGCAATGCCTTTTTTCCGGTCTACCACGCTCGGAACACCGATCCCGATAGCCGCCACTGCGTCTGTCCAGACCGACCGGATGAGATCAATAAGCTCCAGTAAAGTGTCCATATAGCCGGTCGTATCCTTCGGCGTAGGTTTTTCTTGCCGCGAAACGATACGCCCCGCTTCGATCCGGGCGGCACGCATATTCGTGCCGCCGAGATCTACTCCTATAACTGTATGATGCTTTTCAATGCCCATATATAAACGGTAGGCCGGACTAAACCGGATTAAATAGCATAGAGCGAGCTGATGGATTCTCCGCTGCAAACCCTGCGGATGGATTCCGCAAACATGTCGGCCACAGAAAGGATTTTCACTTTCTCGCATTTCTTTGCATAAGGAATCGAATCGGTAAAAATCATCTCCGTCAGACTCGATTGGTCCACCCGGATAGAAGCCGGATCGGACATTACGGCATGGCTTGCGATCGCACGCACCGATTTCGCGCCGTTTTCCATGATCAGATTAGCTGCTTTTGTAATTGTTCCGGCTGTATCGACAATATCATCGATCAGCAACACGTCTAATCCATCTACATCTCCGATAATCCGCATTTCAGCCACTTCATTGGCCCGCAAACGGGTTTTATGACAGATAACCATCGGGACTCCCAAATGTTTGGCATAACTGCTGGCACGTTTGGTTCCACCGACATCGGGAGTAGCGATACACAGATTATCCAACGATAAAGAAGATTTGATATAATCGAGAAAAACAGAAGAAGCGTACAGGTGATCGACCGGCACATTAAAGAACCCCTGAATCTGGTCAGCATGCAAGTCCATTGTGATCAAGCGGTTGATACCGGCCGTACTCAACATATCGGCAATCAGTTTTGCCCCGATGGAAACACGCGGTTTATCTTTTCTATCCTGACGGGCCCAACCGAAATAGGGTATTACGGCAATAATAGAATGAGCGGAAGCACGCTTAGCAGCATCGATCATCAATAACAATTCCATCAGATTATCCGAATTCGGAAAAGTCGATTGAACCAAAAAGACATCACGACCGCGAATCGATTCTTCGTAAGAAACGGAAAATTCGCCATCGGCAAAATGTTCGATATTCATCTGTCCCAGCGGACAACCTAAACTGTTGCAAATTTTCTCTGCAAGATACCGGGAATTGGTTCCCGAAAACACCAAGAAAGGAGTTTGTGCACTCATTATCCGAATATTTATCTTAGTAAATAGATGTGAATTATGGTACAAAAGTACAAAACAATTGATAATCGGCAATAAACAATCAGTATTTGTTTTAAGCAAATTGAACAAACAAAAGAGGCAAGAACATTGTCATTCTCTTATCTCCAATAGACATAAAATCCTCATTAAAATAAAAAACGATTACTTTTTATGGCATTCCATAAAAAGCCGATTACAAATTGTCATAAATATGACATTATCTTGTAACATGCCAATAAGACATTTGCAGTAAATTATTAAACGAATAAATATATGAAAAGATTAACTATTTTAATGTCTATTGGTCTCATTTATACTATGCTTTCGCATGCAACAACCATTATTCCCGAGAATGACAAGCATAAAAAAGATCGTATTGAGACCGAATCATCGAATGAAGCCATCACGACATGGAAATTTTATTCTTCATTTAAAGAACCTTCCACAAAAGAATTATCAAATGCAGATAATTATGTATTCGGACAAAAAGCCGCAATTTTCCGCAACCAATTCATGGGAATTTATATTGTAAAAGAAGATGTCGTTCCGGGAGACCCCACTCAACGAATTGTAATTCGTAAGCCGATAATCTATAAGGCCGTTTGTTCTATAGAGAAGGCATTGAAAAAAGAGATTAAAAGCAATAAAAAAAATTCTCAACAAGCCTCCGAAGAACTAATCAACATTTTTAAAATAGCCATATCGGCATTTGATTCCGATAGTAAATCATTTGAAGAAGCACTGCAAAAGAACAGGAAAGATAATGCCGCGTTACTTACGATATTCAACAATGTAAAGCTTTTGGAGATCTAATATCACCCCGTTTCTTGCATCTTACTTCTTCATAAATAGATTATTCGATATCATTTTATAATACATCATTATGAAAAGAAAATTTCATCTGTTTTTTTCATGTCTGCTGCTATGCACATTCCCTCTTCTATCTCAGTCGATAAAAGTAACCGGAATAATTTCCGATAAAATGGGACCTATCATAGGTGCAACAGTCTTAGAAAAAGGATCCCAGAACGGTACGGTTTCCGACACGAATGGGAGTTATAGCCTCGACGTTTCTACGCATGCAACACTAATCATATCTTATATAGGATATCATACAATAGAACTGGAAGTTAAAGGAAGATCGCATATCGACATCGAATTATCTGACAATATCCAAAGTATTGATGAGGTAATTGTTACTGCCATCGGAATCAAGCAACAAAAAAAGAAAATCGGATACACAACCCAACAAGTAAATAGCGAAACGCTTAACGCGATTCCGACAATAAATGTCGGGTCTGCCTTAACGGGACAAGTGGCAGGGCTGTTAGTTTCCAATCCTACCGGTATATTCCAAGCTCCCTCTTTCAAATTACGAGGCAACTCTCCTCTGATCGTATTAGACGGAATTCCTCTTGAAACAGATTTCTATGATATTTCAAGTGAAAACATAGAACGTATCGACGTATTAAAAGGAACAGGAGCTTCAGCCCTTTATGGTTCAAGAGGAAAAAACGGAGCGATCCTTATATCCAGTAAAGCAGCTAAAAAAGAAGGTTTGGAAATCAATTTTTCCACCAATAGCATGATTACGAGCGGGTTTATCGTTTTTCCGGAAACTCAGCATCAGTATGGAAGCGGCTCAAACGGAAAATATGAATTTTGGGATGGAGCCGACGGAGGTATTTCAGACGGAGACATGACTTGGGGCCCCAAATTGAATGTCGGTACTAAGGTAGCTCAATGGAACAGTCCCATCCGAGACAAAATAACAGGAGAGGAAATTCCCTGGTGGGGAGATGTACAAGGTACTCAATACGATAACAAATCACGTTATGAACGTGTACCTATTGATTGGGTATCACATGATAATCTCAGAGATTTTCTGCAAACGGGCCTGGTCACCAATAATCATGTTTCAATCGCCTACAAAGGGGAAAAAGCCAGTTATTTTTTCACCGGACAATACGCCTACCAGAAAGGACAAGTACCTTCTACTCTCATGCATAACGGCGGTTTAAATTTCAACTCGACTTTCAAATTAACGCCGAAAATACAATTGGATGCCTATTTATCTTATAACAAAGTATTCACTCCAAGTTATCCCAGATACGGTTACGGCCCAAGAAACCACATGTATACCATTGCTATTTGGATGGGGGATGATATCAATGGAAAGGAACTTAGAAAACATAAGTACATATCCGGACAAGAAGGATACCGACAAGCAAACTACAACTATGCCTGGTACAACAACCCCTATTTTGCGGCGGAAGAGCTACAACAGGCAGAAAACAGGGATGTTATAAACGGGAAACTTCGGCTAAACTACCAGCTATTACCAAATTTAAACATACAGGGGCGCGCTGCTATAAATCAAAAAAGTATTCTCCAGGAAATGAAAGTTCCCAAAACATACATGAATTACGGAGATTCGCGTTTAGGCGACTATAAAGTCAGCAACGAACATATCTCCAATGTTGATGCCGATGTGTTAGTTGCCTATACACAAGATATTTCCACCCATATCTTACTCTCTCTTAACATGGGAAGTTCGGTGTTTTATCGCAATTATCGAAGAGAATATCAGTCGACTGACGGATTGATCGTTCCGTTTGTGTATAGTATCAAAAACTCACAAGGACCGGTTATAGCGGACGGAAACCGAAACGAAAAATCGATCCGGAGTATTTATGGTTCGGCAAATATAGATTTTTCCAAATATGCCTATCTGACATTAACCGGACGAAACGACTGGTCTTCTACATTAGCTCAAGGGTACAATTCTTATTTTTATCCATCCGTCGCTTTAAGTACCATGATATCGGAATACATCAAATTACCAAGTGCCTTTGATTACCTGAAAATGTATTCATCATGGGCGACTATATCTTCTGACCTTTCACCTTATCAGATTATATCGACGTATAATAAAGATACAAACTACGGCTCCACTCCCTCTATTTCATACCCTTCTTCTTTGGTTAATTATTATATCAAACCTCAGAAAACAATTTCATGGGAAGCCGGATTGTCTACCGCATTTTTACAGAATCGCCTTTCTTTCGATTTCACGTACTACCATACGATCGATGAAAATCAAATTATCGATTTAGATATCTCCAATGCTTCCGGATTTTCTAAACGTAAAGTCAATGGAAATCGATACAAAACAAATGGGTTGGAAGTTGTCGCCAATATGCAGGCGATCAGAAGAAAAGATTTTCAATGGAACATGGCTGTGAATTGGAGCAAAAGCATAACCAAATTAACTGAAATCTATGGAGATCAGAAAAAATTCGGAAACCTGAAGGTCGGTGACAGAGCTGATGCTTTTTATGGATCACAATGGCAAAAGAGTGCGGACGGACAAATAATACTCGACAAAAACGGAATGCCCTCCCACGATAAACATCTGCAATATTTAGGACATTTGAACCCTGACTTTCGAGTAGGTGTACAAAACATGTTCCAATATAAAAACTTCACATTGGCAATAGATATCGATGGAGCCTACAAAGGAGTTATATATTCAGTGTTAAGCGAAAAATTATGGTGGGGAGGAAAACATCCTGAGTCTATCGAATATCGAGACGCACAATACAGTGCCGGACATCCTGTATATGTGCCGGAAGGCGTGGTATTGACAGGAGGTGAATTGAAACAGGATATAAACGGAGAAGTCATTTCCGACACCCGGACATACAAAAAAAACGAAACAGCTGTTGACTGGCAACAATGGTGCCAAAACTATCCGTATAGAGCATACGTTTCGTCTAAAGAAAATTCCAAATTCGCAAACGTCTTTGATCGTTCGTTTATTAAAATTCGCAGAGTAGCTCTATCTTATAATTTCACGAAGCAATTACCTAAACAAAGCCCTGTCAAAGGTTTATCTATGAGCATCTTCAGTAACAATCTGGCTATATGGAAAAAAGTGCCGTTCGTAGATCCCGACTACACCGGAGATAACAACGACGGAGGAGCTAATGACCCTACAGCCCGATACATAGGAATAGGTATTAATGTCAAGTTCTAAATATATGCTAACAAGAAATAAAATGAAAAAAACAGTATTCTTTATCGTATCATTATGGATTTGTGTTTCTTGTGCAAATCTAACGGAAATGAATATAGATCCGGATAATGCAACACAAACACACCCCAAACTGCTTCTCTCCAAAATCAGCATGAATGCGTTTAGGCGGACAACGGACGGAATGTACGCGACAAAAAAAGTTATTCAGGCGGATGGAGAAAATTATGATCAATATTATAAATGGACACGCGGTAGTTTCGATTATTATAACGACCTCCGTAATGTACAGAAAATGGGGGAAGAAGCTGAACATTATCAAGTCCCGGTATACACTGCTCTTTTCAAGTTTTTCAGAGCCTATTACTTTTTCGAATTAACACTTCGTTTTGGAGATATTCCTTACAGCCAAGCGTTAAAAGGAGAAACAGATGAGATTTTCGCTCCCGAATACGACACTCAAGAACAAGTATTCTCAGGCATATTGCAAGAGTTGCACGATGCCGACAAAATTCTATCTCAAGATCAATCAATTATTGATGGAGATATTATCTATGGAGGAGATGGAAACAAGTGGAGAAAGTTGATTAATTCTTTCCGCCTAAAAATACTCATGACGCTATCCAATCACCAGACTGTAGGAGGAATCAATATTGTTTCGGAATTTAAACGGATTTTTTCAGAATCTCCCTTAATGAATGATTTGGCAGATAACGGGCAATTAGTTTATTTGAATCAACAAGGTAACCGCTATCCTCAATTCAACGCACAATGGTCCGGCTATTATATGGATGATACCTTTATTCAAAGACTGCGTGAAAGGAAAGACCCTCGCTTATTTATCTTCAGCGAACAGACCAATATCGGAAAATCATCAGGAAAAAAGATTGATGACTTCAGTTCCTACGAAGGAGGCGATCCTGCTGCTCCTTATAGTGACGCAATAATAAAAGTAAGTAATGGAACCATATCTACAATTAATCAACGATATCGGACAGATCCGATTGTTGAACCAACCATGTTAATGGGGTATGCCGAACTACAACAAATTCTGGCAGAAGCGGTTGTCAGGGGTTGGATTGAAGGAGACGCCCGTATCTATTACGAAAATGGTGTTCGGGCTTCTTTCAAGTTCTATGAAACTTACGCTAAAGATTATGCCAAATATTTGAACGAAAATGCCGTCAAACAATATTTGCAAGAGCCTTTGGTCGATTTTGGAAAAGTTTCGGGAAGAGAGGAACAGATAGAACGGATTATCATGCAAAAATATTTGGTGACATTTTATCAAGGAAACTGGGATTCTTTCTTTGAACAGCTACGTACCGGTTATCCTGATTTCCGAAGGCCTGCCGGTACTGCTATTCCCAAACGATGGATTTACCCACAAAGTGAATATGACTATAATAGCCTGCATGTAGAAAAAGCTATTACCAGTCAATTCGGTGCAGGGAATGATAATATATATGAGACAACTTGGTGGTTAAAAAAGAATTAATATTGACATAAAAACGGTATCATATGATTATTTTTCAAAAGATTGAAATAATCTTATAGGATACCGTTTTTTCTTTATTAAAATACATCTACCCCGATGCGTAATTAAACAAAAAAAACATTTATGCTATCACGGAAAATTTCAAAACGACTCCTCCAAAGGCGGGAACCTGCACTTGGAAAGGCCAAGCCGATGTCAATGCGGCGAGGGTCGATGCTCCGGTGAACAAGTCGGTCTGTATGGCCGCCTGATTATCTTTCAATTGCAGTGAATGAAATGCATCTTCCGGAATCCGTATACGCATCAACTGTTCCCGGTCGGAAAAATTGGCCACAACCAAGATTGTGTCGTCTTTATATTTTCTCAAAAAAGCATACGACCGGTGCGGATCAAAATCAGCATATCCTTGATTTGCGTACATCAAATCATAAAAAGTACCATTCACCATCGCCGGTTCGGAACGGGCAATTTGCAATATGCGGCTATATTTTCCACGTAAATCCCATTGGGCATCCGTCAATCCACGCCCCTTAAAAGTACCGTTATCAATCCAGTTCCTCAAAGAAGCGACACTCCAATAATCAAAAATAGTGGTACGTCCGTCGCGTCCGCTGAAACCTTCCTCATCCATGCCGGGTTCACCCAATTCCTGCCCGGCATAGATCATCACCGGGTTGGTATTCATCAAAGCAGCCACTATCATACCGGGTATACCTGCCAATGGATTACCGGCAAAGAAATCGGAGGCGATCCGTTGCTCATCGTGATTTTCCAAAAAATTCAGCATTTGCGTCTGAATACCCTCCAACGACTGCCAACACCTCGTTATTTCACCGGCAGAAAGCTGATTGCAGACGACAGCCCGCAAGGTATCATAAAGTCCTACTTTATCATACAGATAATCGAAATAGCCGATGTGAAGATAGTTCCGGTATTCTGCCGGATTATAGACTTCGGCGATAAAGCAAACCGGAGCTGCTTGCTTGACACGCGGGATCACCCAATTCCAAAACTCGACAGGAACCATTTCTGCCATGTCGCAACGGAATCCGTCTACCCCTTTTCCTACCCAGAAAAGCAGGATATCCAACATTTTCGTCCAAGTATCCGGAACCGGATCAAAATATTTTTTCCGTCCGTTTACATAATCAACACCATAATTCAATTTAACCGTTTCAAACCAATCGTTGCGGCCCGGATACGCATCAAAATGATCGTTTCCGGTCACTTTTGCCGGAAATTCACTGTATTCAAAATCTTCTTGTTTCGCCCCGAAAGGTAAGGCTAACGGTTGCCCCGGTATATAATAAAAGTTATTGTTGGCGTCAAAAGCCACAGAGGTATTGTCTTTATATCCCAAATCGTCTACATACACCGGACGAACGTCGGAATAATATTGACGGGCTACGTGGTTCGGTACAAAATCGATCAAAACTTTCATACCGGCTTCGTGTGTTCTTCGGATCAAGGCTTCAAATTCGCTCATACGATGGGGTACCGATTCGGCCAGATCCGGATCGACGTCATAATAATCCTTTATAGCGTAAGGAGAACCGGCTTTTCCTTTTACCACAGCCCCATGATCTTTTTTGATACCGAACATGGAATAGTCGGTTTTCGTAGCATGTTCTATTACCCCCGTATACCATATATGCGTAACACCCAACGATTTAATCTCCTGCAAGGCTTCCGGCGTAAATGAAGCGAACTTTCCTACTCCGTTCTCTACCAGAGAACCGTGCTTTACGGGAGAAGGGGTCGTATTTCCAAATAAACGCGGAAACACTTGATAAATAATTGTTTTCTCTGTTTTTTTCATTTTTTAGTCTATTTTCAAATTGGATTCCAATATCTGATTGTTCTTCGCAGCAGCAACCGCCTTTGCGATCTGCTCATCATGTTCTTTTTCCAGCAACTTTTCGAATGCGTTGACCGCCGCCACATAGCCGATATTAGCTATCTGGTCGACATTCTCCAGATCGAACGTTTTATACAAACTGCACGCTTCCGTTTCAATCAGCACATCACACAGCAACCTGTCTTCTACCGTATTGGCCCGAAACATATAATGATACGAACGTTCGGCGATGTGAAAAATCGTCTGTTTATATTTTTGAGGGATCAACGGGCTGACATTCACCCCAATTATCCGCTTGCATTCTTTTCGGATCACGGAAACCGGAAAATTCTGGAACAAACCTCCGTCCACATAGTGTACCCCATTGATTACCACAGGGCTGAATATAATCGGAATACTGCAAGAAGCAGTAACCGCCTCGACGATCGAACCGGTACGGAATTCATGTGCAGCCCCATGATCCAAATCAGTCGCCATCACCACTAAAGGAACCTTCAGCTCTTCAAACGTTTTTGCGCGCAGATGCCTCTTGAGAAAATGCCGGAAACGTTTACTGTCGAATAGTCCGGACTTAGGCAACTGCAATTGGGCAAATTCCGAAAATTCCCGACCGGAAAACATATTTTTTATTTCATCGGCAGTATAGCCGTCGGCATAAAGAACTCCCATTAAGGCACCGGCACTGGTACCGACGATAATATCCGGCCGCAGGTTGCATTCTTCCATCAATTTAAAAATGCCAAGATGTGCAAATCCTTTCGCTCCTCCTCCGCTCAATGCCAATCCCAATTTATACGTTGTCCTTTCTCCGTCCTCCATACCTTATCTTTTTTACGAATCCGATAACAAATATGCTGTTTTTTTTCCATATCTGTTGTTTCTTTCACATTAAAAAACGACGTTTGTTTACAATCTAATGGTCCTTCTCGATTTCATCGTCGGAATTTTCTATTCTTTTTTCGTGCTTTTTTAACGTAATCACATATCTATTCACCGGATTTTGCGTGTATCTTTGTCGCAAAATACAACAAAGAAGATATGTCAATCTCTCGTTTCAATGCAGTGGAGAAAGCTTCCAACAGAAAGGCTGTAGAAGCTGTCACTCCCAATCAAAAAGTCTCCGAATATTACGGTGAGAATGTTTTCAACAGAAAAGCGATGCAGAAGTATCTCTCGAAAGAGACTTACAAAGCGCTTACGTACGCGATTGATAACGGGGTCGCCATCGACCGGGAAATAGCCAACCATGTAGCTGCCGGCATGCGGATGTGGGCGCTTGAAAAGGGAGTTACTCATTATACGCACTGGTTTCAACCGCTAACCGACGGAACGGCAGAAAAGCACGACGCTTTTGTTGAACATGACGGGAATGGTGGCATGATCGAAGAATTCAGCGGCAAACTGCTCGCTCAACAAGAACCGGACGCCTCCAGTTTTCCGAATGGCGGACTACGTAACACATTCGAAGCCAGAGGATATTCGGCATGGGACCCCTCCTCTCCGGCTTTTATCGTAGACGATACGCTTTGTATTCCTACCGTCTTTATCGCCTATACCGGTGAAGCGTTAGATTACAAAACACCGTTGATCCGTTCCATCGAAGTGCTGAATCAGGCGGCGAAAGAAGTTTGCCAATATTTCAACGAAGAGGTAAACAAGGTCATTACCTTTTTAGGATGGGAACAGGAATACTTTCTCATTGACGAAGATCTTTACTCCGCACGTCCGGACCTATCACTTACCGAGCGTACGTTATTGGGGCACGAAAGTGCGAAGAACCAACAATTGGACGACCATTATTTCGGAGCAATCCCTTCGCGGGTACAAGAATTCATGAAAGATCTGGAAGTCGAATGCTACAAATTGGGTATCCCCGTAAAAACGCGCCATAATGAAGTGGCTCCCAACCAGTTCGAATTAGCTCCCATTTATGAAGAGTGTAATTTGGCAAACGATCATAATCAATTGTTGATGTCTGTGATGAAACGAGTTTCGAGACGGCATAATTTCCGGGTCTTGCTTCACGAAAAGCCTTTCATGGGGGTAAACGGATCCGGAAAACATTGTAACTGGTCCATGGGAACAGACACCGGGATCAATCTTTTTTCTCCGGGAAAAGACCGGGAAGACAACCTCCGTTTTATCACGTTCATCGTCAACTCGCTGATGGCCGTCTATAAATACAATTCTTTACTGAAAGCCAGTATCGCCACTGCAAGTAATGCGCATCGACTTGGGGCTAGTGAGGCTCCGCCTGCGATTATCTCATCATTCCTGGGAACACAAATCACCGAAGTGCTGGACCGGTTTGAAAAATGCTCCATCGAAGATGCGATTGAGGTCGACGATAAAAAGAGATTGTGCCTCGGTTTCGGGCAAATACCGGAATTGTTGCTCGACAATACCGACCGTAACCGGACTTCGCCATTCGCCTTTACCGGAAACCGATTTGAATTCAGGGCTTTAGGATCATCGGCCAATTGCGGATCGGCAATGCTTGCCCTCAACTCGGCAGTAGCCTATCAGCTCCGTATGTTCAAAAAAGATGTGGAAGCATTACGTGCTGCCGGAAAAAGTAAAGAGGTGGCCATTTTTGAGGTACTGAAAGCCTATATAAAAGAATCGAAACCGATTCGTTTCGATGGGAACGGTTATAGTGAGGAATGGAAAGAAGAAGCCGCCCGACGCGGATTAGACTGCGAAACAAGTATCCCGTTGCAATACGATGCCTATCTAAAACCGGAAGTCATCCATATGTTCAGTGAAACGGGCGTACTGAGCGCAAAAGAACTTGAGGCACGAAATGAGGTCAAATGGGAAATATATATCAAGAAAATACAGATTGAAGCGCGCGTACTGGGCGATCTGTCGTTGAACCACATCATTCCGGTGGCCGTGCGTTATCAAACCGTATTATTGGAAAATATCCGAAATTTGAAAGAGACTTTCGACAGCAACGATTTTGAAGCAATGGCAGCCGAACCGCAACGGTTAGTCCGTAAAATAGCCGGGCATATCTGTTCGGTTACCCGTATGGTCGATGAAATGGTAGAAGCGCGTAAAAAAGCCAACCGTATTGCCGACCTACGTACAAAAGCAATTGCTTATCACGACACGGTAGCCCCCTATTTGGATGAAATCCGCAGCCACATCGACGATCTCGAATTAATGGTAGATAATCAAATGTGGCCGCTTCCTAAATATAGAGAACTGTTGTTTATCCGCTAATTACAGCGAAATAGGTACTCCGCGATAAAAATCCAATATCTTGGCGCGGAAAATAAAATTATATTTGGCTTGGATTTGTGCAGCGAGGCTTTGAGCATATTTTGCTTTAGCTTCGCTGTATTCAAATACAGAACTTTTTCCTGCCTCATATCGTTCTTCCGCATATGTAAAAGCTTCTTTTCCTGCATCAACCGATTTTCCCGATGCCCGATACTTTTCCTGTGCGGCCACAGCATTGAAGTAGGCTTGCTGGATCTCCTTATACAGTGTCTTACGGGTGTTTTCCATCGCCAATTCCCGATTAAGGATGTCTATGCGCGCACTTCTTACACTGTTTCTCGTCTGAAAACGATTGAAGATCGGAATACTGAGGCTAAATCCGATCGTTCGCCGCCCGTTGTTCTTCAACTGGTCGCCGAAAGGAATATTGCTATAATCTCCCTCACCCGAATAACGGTAGTATCCATTGCTATAACTCGCTCCTAAATAGAGCTTCGGATAATAACCGGCCTGCGCTACTTTCAACATTTTACGGCTGCTCTCCAGCAGGAATTCCTGTTCTTTTATCTGCGGTTTGGAGGCAACAGCCTGATCGTAGATATGATCGGGAGGCAGAATACTGTCCATATATTTCTCGACAATATCGCCGACTTCCGGATCTGCTATATCGAAATCTCCTCCCGAACGCTCTATTTCGAGTATCTGTGCCAACTCCAACAAGGCGAGTTTTACCTCATTCCGATTTTCAATCAATGTCGCCTCGTCTTTGGCTTGCTGGGCTTTCATGTCATATAATTGCGACAACGGCACTTTACCTGCATTGACGAGCGCTTCGGTTTTCACCACCTGATCGCTACTGAGAGAGACTTGCAATTCGCCGATCTTCATCATCTCTTTATTGTATAACACCTGTAAGAACGAAGAGGCTACATTGACAGCCAGATCTTCCTGTGCCTTGTTCAGATTTTCGACGGCTGCTTTCAGGTCCAATTTACGGGCAGCAATATCATTCGGAATCCGGAAACCGTCGAAAACAGGCATGCTCAAAGAGATCGACCCCGATGTGTTGGCCGAATTCCGGTCGACGATCACTCCCGTTTTGGACGGCGAACGACCAAAATCAAAATTCTGTCCCACCGAAGCATTCAAATCCGGCAACCAGCTAAACCGGCTGGTATTTAATGCAACTTCGCGATTTTGTTGTTCCAACTTGCGCTGTTTCAAGGCAATGTTGTGCTCTACGGCATAACGAATACAGGTTTCCAACGACCACGGTTCTGCGGCTTCCTGCGCCTGTATTGTCCCGGCAAGCGAAACAAAAGCGACCACAAACAAACGATTATACCTTTTCATTATTTCGAACTCTTAATGGATGATTTTATTTCTTTTTCGGATCAACAACTGCACCACGTACTTTTTCGTTTTTCTCCAATCCTTTTTTTATTTCAATTTTGATACCATCAGAAAGCCCGATCTCGATCTGGCGTCTTTCGAACTGCTGTTCCGGATTTTCCGCTGTAAGTATATGTACAAAAGTAGAATCTCCGCTAAACTCTACGCAACTTTCCGGCAAAGTCAACACATCTTCGATCCGTTTTAAAACAATCTCGGCATTGGCACTGTAACCGGCACGGATAAAGGCATCGGAGGGAATACTGACCGCTGCTTTCACTTCAAACAAGATGGCTCCGTTCTCTTCCACTCCCTTAGGCGCAACATATTCTAACTGCGCATCGAAAACCCGGCTATCCATCGCTCCTACAGTCAGTTTGATCGGCATCCCCTCGTGGATGCGCCCAACCTCCGTCTCATCGATCTTTCCCTTAAAAATCATATTGTTCATATCCGCTACAGAAGCAATCGTCGTTCCATCGTTAAAGGTATTCGATTGGATAACCGAATTTCCGACCTTGACCGGTATATCCAAAATCATACCGGTAATCGTCGAACGCACCTGTGTAGTACTGGTTGCCGTCGAACGGCGGGAAATTCCTTCCCGAATGATCTCCAAGGCATCTTGTGCATTATCAGCCTCTTCCTGCGCTTTCCGGTAATTGGCCTGCGAAGTTTCAAATTCCTCTTTAGCAATCACTCCCTGCTTGAACAACGCTTCATCCCGCTTAAAGGTCGCACCGATCTGTTCTAAGTTGATTTTAGCCACCCTTACACGCGATTCGGCACTGTTCAACTGCACCATTTCGGGAATAACCTTGATACGGGCTATGATTTCTCCCTCTTTCACCATCTGGCCTGCTTCTTTCAACACTTCGGAAATGATCCCCGACATCTGAGGTTTGATCAGAATTTCGTCGCGAGGTTCGACTTTTCCGGTCGCAACCGTTTTGGTTTCAATGGTCCCACGGGTAGGAACAACCACTTCATAAACGGTAACTTCCGGTTGTGCTTTCTTCCACAAAAAATAGAATGTGCCGATAACGGCAACTCCAACAAGCGTCAAGAATAAGATCCGCAATGTTTTTTTTACGATACGATTTTTCATCTTATTATAATTTTATATTATTCCATTTATTCTTCTCTGATAGCGTCTATTGCTTTAATTTGCAACGCACGCCAGGCCGGAATCAACCCCGCCATCAGTCCGCTGAAAAGCAAGATCATCGTTGCGGCCAGCGCTGCGCCTATATGTATTTCAGGATTACTGAAGAACGTATCCGACGATTCCGCACGCTGACTGACCGCTCCATTCACTACATCAAGCAGAAAAACGCCCGTAGTCAAGCCCAACAGACCGGCCAAAGCCGTCAGCAACAAGCTCTCGCTCATAATTTGAAGAATGATATCAAACGGCTTTGCACCGATGGCGCGACGTACGCCGATTTCGCGTGTTCGCTCTCTGACGGTTACCATCATGATGTTGCTCACACCGATAACTCCCGCCAATAACGTGCCCATGCCAACCAGCCAAACCAAAACCTGAATACCGAGAAACAACATCTGAAATGTTTCGAACTGTTTTGCGATTGTAAAACTGGCAACCGCCTGTTCGTCGTTCGGGGCAATTTCGTTTTGCGATTTCAAAATCGCTTTAATATCATCGACCATTTTATCGCAAGGGTACCCGTCCTCGGCCGTAGCACATAAGAACCAGAATTTATCTCCCTGGTTAGATGCCTGTTGCAACGTTTTAAATGGAATCATCACACTTTCTTCTGTCCGGCCACCGATATTCGCTCTCGGTTTCGGCTTAATAACGCCGACCACCTGGTAGTAGATTCCGTTCACCCGGATATACTGCCCGATCGGATCTTCGGCCTGTGTAAAAAGGACCTCCCGTACAATCGAGCCGATCACGCAGACTTTCCGTTTTTCCAGCATATCGACCTCATTCAGCAAACGCCCGGCCAATATATGCTGTGTTTCAATATTGAAATATTCGGAATAGACGCCCCGTACATTATACGTCCCCGCTTTCCGGCCTCTGGCTACATTGTTCTGCCCGCCCCATTGCATGATCATAGGCGACAAATAGCGCACGCCTTTTACACGCTGCCGGATTGTTTCCAAATCGCGGTTGCGCATTTGCCAATAGCGCCCTTTCTTATATCCTTTATAAGGCTCGCCGGTCCGTTCGGAAAAGAAAAATGCCGAATTGGTTGCAAAGCCGGCGACATTGCCTACAATTCCGTTTTCAAGTCCTTTGCCCGCCCCCAATAAGATCACCAACATAAGAATCCCCCAAAAAACACCGAAACCGGTCAAAAAGCTGCGTGTTTTATTGCGAGTGATAGTCACCCATATTTCCGTCCAACGATCAATATCCCATATAAACATACCCGAATCTCCTTTTTCTATGCGTTACTTTTCTCCCGGTTATTCACTTCTCATCGCTTCGATCGCTGTAATTTTCACCGCCTTACGAGCCGGGAAATAACCGGCCAGCACACCGGCTCCGATAATCAGGACGGTGGCCGAAAGCGCGACACCCAGATTCACCGTCGGATTCAAAAAGAGGCTCAATTCTCCTTCTCCAGCCTCTTTCCCGGCATTCATCGTTTCCATCACCGTATTGATCACTTCGGTCAGCCCGATTCCGAGGATCATCCCCAAGTAACCGAAAACGGCTGTGATCAAAATCGATTCGATAATAATCAGTTTCAAGATCGAAAAAGGGGTCGCACCGATTGCTTTTCGGATACCGAACTCACGCGTACGCTCCCGCACGGTAATCAGCATGATATTGCTCACCCCCACAATGCCTGCGGTCAGCGTGCCTATTCCGATAATCCAGATAAACAACGTGATGCCACCTAACATTCCGTTTAGCATGATGAAATCTTCCAAAGTACTCCACATACCGATTGCCCGTTTATCTTCCGGATCAAATTTATGCCGGCTTCCCATTTGGTGGCGGAACCGGTTTTCAAACTGTTCAAACTCCTCTTGCGTATTGATTCCGTTGAGCGTAAAAACCACTTCATCGATGCCATAACCGGCATTATAAAGGGTCTGTGCTGTTGAAAAAGGGATGTATGCCGGCGCATTGTTGTCGTTCTCCAAAGCTTTATACACCCCGATTACCTGATAAGCGATTTTGCCGGCATTGACATAATGCCCTAACGGATCTTTTCCTTTAAACAGGACGGCTTTCATCCGCGGACTGATAACGATCACCTTCCGCTTGTCGCGGATATCCATCTCGTTGATAAACCGTCCGTTTCCCTTCGTCATCTCGATATTATCAATGGCGGCTTTTGCCGGATGTACGCCATTCAGCCGATAGCTGTTATATTCCATCCCGTACGACAAGGTATCGTTTCGAGAAATGGAAGCAGAAATCAAATCCACCTCCGGGTTATCGCGCACAATCGCTTGAAAATCCTCCTCCTTATACACAATCCGCCTGTTCGCCTGAAGTCCCCTATAGGGCATACTTGTCCAGCGAGGCCAGGTTTCCACCCGGTTCAGACTGAAGTTTCTGAAATTACTCATCACGCCGTTTCTCATGCCATTCCCGGCTCCCAGCAAGACGATCAGCATGAAAATACCCCATGCGACCGAAAAACCGGTCAGAAACGTACGCAGTTTATTCTTCCGGATCGTACTCCATATTTCACGGAAATTATCGAAATCAAACATAGTTTTCTCCTTTTTCAATCTGTTCGATCAAACCATCTTTCACCCGGATCACCCGGTCTGTTGCCGCCGCCACCGAAGGTTCATGCGTTACAATTACCATGGTCAACCCCTCCTTATTTACATTCCGCAACAGTTCCATAACCTCCACGGTCGTTTTGCTGTCTAAAGCGCCTGTCGGCTCATCGGCAAGAATCATTTTCGGCCGGGCAATCAAAGCCCGGGCAATCGCTACGCGCTGTTTTTGTCCGCCCGACATCTCATTCGGCATATGTTCCGCCCAATCTTTCAAGCCCACCATGTCTAAGTATTCCATGGCGATCGTATTCCTTTTTTTCCGGTTTACCCCTTGATAATACAACGGCAATGCTACATTTTCCATGGCATTTTTAAACGGAATAAGATTAAACGACTGAAAAACAAAACCGATCATCCGGTTTCGGAGCATCGCGGCACGCGTCTCGCTCAAATCCTGTATCAACTGCCCGTCCAACCGATACGTGCCTGTATCATACGTATCCAAAATGCCTAAAATATTCAATAGAGTGGATTTTCCGGACCCCGAAGCTCCCATGATCGAAACCATTTCTCCCGTCTCGATCTCCAGATCGATACCTTTCAATACATGCAATGGCGCTCCATTAAAATACGTTTTGTTTATACCCTTCAGTTCAATCATCATAACTTCTACCGCTTTTATATTTTTAGACGTCCGATTTCAAGAGATGTTACAAAAACCGGCATTTTTTTATTACCGGTAGCACAAATATATACGATTTTTCAAATACCATGTTATACATAGTATTCTATTTTATCTAAAATTAACAACAAAAAGACTGTGGGCTTCTATATTTAACTATTATTCAGCATTTAACACCATTCCTACAGATTGAACGGCCGAATCTCTTTTACGTCTATAGATGCCCCCTCTAAAAGACCTGACAAAATGGCAGTGAAGAGGATTTGAAAAAACACTCCCGTTGTCACACTTGTGACAAGCCTTTGTCACAGTTGTGACAGCGTATTGGCACAGTTGTGACAAAGGCTGCTTTTTTAACAAGCATCGAAAATCTTTTTTAACCTGTACGGCGCGTTTTTCCAAACGGCCTTTTAAAGAGATATGAATTTTATAATCAACATATTGCATGTAGACCCTTGCATATTAAATACAAGGGTATCAAAGATGGGGTATATTTCCAAAAGTTTTTTCAAAGAGCTGCCATTTTGTCGGGTGAAGCGGTTTTTCGGATATCGCCCCAAAGGGTTTCTTCCGGGCGATATTTTTTCGGTTTTTAAGAGGATAGATGCTCCGCTATTTTAGGGCTGGACCTTTAAAACTTCCTCTAATTTTTGCATCAATTCATCCCCTTCTAAACCGACCGCCAAAATAACGCCATCCGGATCAATCAAATAACTTGTCGGGATCCAGCGTATCCCATATTGTATGGCCACTTCAGAACTCCAGTCTTTCAAATCCGATACATGCGTCCAAGTCAGATTGTCTTTTTCGATAGCCGCCAGCCAAGGCTCGCGTTTTCGGTCTAACGAGACACTCAATACCGTAAAATTCTGTTTGTTAAAGCGTTGAAAAGCAGCAACAATATTCGGGTTTTCTTTCCGGCAATCGGGACACCAGGAAGCCCAAAAATCGACCAACACGAATTTCCCTCTAAAATCGGAAAGACTGACCGGATTTCCGTCGACATCAGGCAATGAAAAATCAGGAGCCTCTGCTCCCGGCTGCAATTGTTCCAATTTAGCAATCAGTGCGTCGATCTGTTTGACATATACAGTATTAGCCAATGAGGGGGCGAACATTTCCCGCACCGATTTCATCTCCTGCAGATTCAACCTCCAAGAGAAGTTTTTTAGAAAGAAATAAGGACCGACAGGCGAAGCGGGATAAAGCTGCACCAAACTGTCAAGGCGATAGTTTTCAGCATCTACCAACGGCCGATTTTGCAGAAAAAGATCATTTACCGGCGAGCCGCTTACCTCTATTTTTTTCGAATCTTCATCCAAACGGACCTGGAAATTACCGTTTTCAAGGAAAAAGAGCTGAGGTTGCCTGCTTTCCCGGACAGTGGTAAGTCCGTAAACCAATGGTTCGGAAACCGATCCTTTAAACGTAAAATGTCCTCCGGATACACGTGCCGAATCGACATCCGTAAAATGTTTGTCGTCATATCGTTTCAAATAGACCATGCCCTCTTCTACTCCGACCACTTCACCGTGAACGGTGTATTCATTCACCTGACCTGTACAGGAAGCCAGCATCACCGATCCGACTGCTACTCCCATTAAATTTTTCACGTTCATATCTGCATTTTTGATGATTGATTACTAACTTTTACCTTTTAGCAACAAGTGCTATGCGTGCCTGCAATTCCCATGTACGAATCCGATCTTTATAGAGATTGTGACCGTTCATTTTCACAACATCCAAAGCGGCATCCGAATTATCTTCCCAACGGCGGCATAGATACAAAACCTCATAAATCCGCCCGATCTGCCACATACGCGAAATACGCAACCCCAAGGCATAATCCTCGCCATAACTGGTATTCGGCAACTTGATTCGGCGCAATACAGGTGTATAGAATGCGCGAGGAGCACCCAAACCATTGATTCGCAAAGCATTATTTCGACCGTTTTCAGGAGTCCATTCTTTATGGTCGATCACTCCGGGCGGAATTTCGTTCATGTTAAAATCGGTCATCCGGTAGGTCCCCACCACCATCGCACAACGCTGTGTATAAAACGCATCCACTATTTTTTGTAACGTATCCGGCCCGCTATACACATCGTCGCTATCCAACTGAACGACAAATTTACCGCAAAGCGGATGATGTACACCCATGTTCCAGCATCCTCCAATTCCCAGATCCTCCCGTTCAGGTATCAGATGAAGTACCCGTGGGTTCTCTTTCGCATATTTACGGATCAAATCGGTTGTACCATCGGTGGAATGGTTATCGACAATAATCAGATTATAAGAAAAAGTCGTTTGTTGCTCCAATACCGAACAGATCGCATCTTCAATGGTCCGCACCCTGTTCCGCACCGGAATAATAACGGTGGCTTCTGTGTCGAACGGCACCTCATCAAACGAAATGGATGCAAACGTCGGAGACAGATAGCCGCCAATTCGTTTTAGGTATTCGGTACAGGCCGTTTCCATTTCGATCTGTACCTCTCTATTTTTCGGATTCACATAATCGAATAATTTTTCTCCGCTTGTCCGGGCATCTTGTTCCGAAATGGTATAGAGATATTCGTTGATATGCACAATTTCCGTCCGTTCCGACATCCTCAAACGCAAATCATAGAAGCCGGCAAACCGGTATTCGGCATCCATTGCTGCAACAGCCTCTTTAAAAACGGTCGAATCAAACAACATCAATGCCCCGAAATCGAAGTCATCGCGTAAACTACCTTGTTGGTAATCGATTACCGGATGTTGTTTCCGCACCCCTCCGGCTGTTAAGGAATAATGGTCGGCATATAAGAAACCGGCTCGTGTATCGTCGGCAACCGCCACCATACGTTCCAATGCGTACATCCCTATATCTATCGGGGTGTCTTTCGTATATAATAAGATGTAGGAGGTTTCCGAACAGACAGCCATCAGACGAAAAGTGGCCGTTTCGTAAAACGATGCAATCGTCAGCAAATCACATCCGTCTACCGGATGCGCTTGTGGAAGGGTTGACAAACCGTAGATGCGATCTACCATACGGCAGTTCCTCAAGTCGGCAACCGTCCGGGTAAAGGTTTCGGACGGATTATAAGGTATAAAACAGGTGATTTTTTTTTCCATATATCAATCATTCACAATTAGTAAGGAACAAACATAAGTCCTTTCTCTTTTTTTCTGTCGATAGACAATGAGACAGGGACCAATTTCACATTCGACACCAACGTCGGATATGAACTTTTCAAAACCCGCCCGGTAATACGGTCTATGGCGGCATGCAGCAATAATTCTTGCGGATCGCCGAAAGGCAGCAGGCGATGGTACTGGTAATCCAATTCTTTTAACAAAACATCCGGTTCAAAGCCATTGGCATAATCGGCAGTTCCATCGGCATTGAAAAGTTGCAAAATAATCGGATGCAAAAGCCAATCGTATTTTTCTTTTTTTCCAAACGTACTCGATCCGACCCGCTTTCCGATAGTCTTTTCTCCGATAAGCAAAATATTTTCCCGTCCCATATAAGGTATCAGGCTGTTTATTACCGCTTCCGAAGCCGAGGCTGTCGATTCTCCGGTCAAGATATATATTTTTTTCAGATTCAAATTGATATTTCCCAATTCACGGTCGGCCATCAGATAAAGAGACTGATTATCCGACGTATGTTTTTCGTTATAAACCAACTTACAAAAGGTTTTTCCTAACGCTTCGGCAGGAGCCAACAAAGAGGTCAGCAAGCGGGCTGATTCTAATAAGCCTCCCTGATTATAACGCAGGTCTAAAACGAAATCCGTCACCTGTTGCGACTTGAATTTGCCGAAAATCTGCTTCATTTGCTCGTCATAAGTGGTATTTTCATCTTCCGGACCGGAAACAAAGCTGTTATAGACCATGTATCCGATGCGTTTGCCATTGATCGAATAGACGGAATCCTTTAAAAAAGGTGTTTCTTCAACTGTCCGAGAGGCTCCGATGGTAATTTTCCGGTCGAAGACGAACCGATCCGTTTCCAAACGGGCAATCTGGAATGTCGTCTCCCCGCCTTTATCGAACATTTTTCGATCTGTGATGTTAGGCTTCTCACTGCCAATGGCTACAATCCAGTCTCCTCGCCTCAATCCGGCTTCTGCTGCCGGGGATCCGGGCAATACATACAATACCCAGGCATAAAAATTTTGTTCTGCTTTAAAAGAAGCATATTCGAATCCGTAGGTATCTGAAGGATCTATCGCCTTTGTCGACTCTTTCTTTTTTTCAATCGTAGAAAAAGTCAGCCATGTATCTCGAAACGGGACGCCGTCCTTTTTCGATAATAATGTATGAAAAAAATCTTCGGGAGATTGCGAGAAATCCAAATCCTCCTTTTTCGGCAAATCCTCATCCCACAGGTAATAACTCGACATGGTTCGGTAAATCCAGTCGTTTGTCCCCTCTTCCGACAAATCGGGAGCATCCTTTCGGCACGAGAAAAAAGACAAGCCGGCCAACAGCCCCACCAACACACGGGCCAGCGTTTTCATTAGGATATGATTTGAATTCATAGCACACTTTTCTTAATGATTAAAAAGGGGATGTGCCAAAATAGTTTGCACATCCCCTTTTAAGCTGTGTCAGAAAGGTCTACAGGCCAAAAACTGAAACCGAAAGAACCGGAAGCACGATGCCTCTCAACTCGTATCTCGCTACAACTACCTGTTTTGACTTTTATGACACAGCATTTTTTTATAGAAATACCTCCATTTGCAGGAAGTGCAATCTATTATTCACCTAACAGAATATCCAGAATCTGACAGGCAGCCTTGGCAACCGAAGTTCCAGGTCCGAAGATGGCAGCGACACCTGCTTTATACAGGAAGTCGTAATCCTGCGCCGGAATAACGCCACCAGCAATCACAATGATATCGGGACGTCCTAACTTCTTCAACTCTTCGATCACTTGCGGTACCAGCGTTTTGTGTCCGGCAGCCAGCGAAGAAACACCCATTACGTGAACGTCGTTTTCCACCGCTTGACGAGCAGCTTCGGCCGGTGTCTGGAACAACGGTCCCATATCTACGTCGAAACCACAGTCGGCATATCCCGTAGCAACCACTTTTGCTCCGCGATCGTGTCCGTCCTGTCCCATTTTTGCGATCATGATACGCGGTTGACGACCTTCTTTTTTCGCAAACTGTTCGCAAAGCTGACATGCTTTGACGAAATCCGCATCTTTTTTTGTTTCTGATGAATACACGCCTGAAATAGTTCTGATAATAGCTTTATAACGTCCAACGACAACTTCGCATGCGTCTGATATTTCACCCAAGGAGGCGCGCAAGCCGGCCGCTTTCACAGCCAATTCAAGCAAGTTGCCTTTTTTCGTACGAACACATTCGGTGATATCAGCCAAGGCCTGCTGTACAGCAGCCTCATCGCGGTTAGCCCGCAAAACGCTCAGCTGTTCGATCTGTTCTTTTCTTACAGCCGTATTATCGATTTCCAGGATATCGATCGGATCTTCTTTCGGCAGACGATATTTATTTACACCGACAATTGTCTGAACACCCGAGTCGATACGAGCCTGCGTACGAGCCGCAGCCTCTTCGATACGCATCTTCGGCAGACCGGTTTCGATGGCTTTTGCCATACCGCCCATACTTTCGATTTCCTGAATCAACGCCCAACCTTTGTGTACCAGTTCGTTTGTCAATGTTTCCACATAATACGATCCGGCCCACGGGTCGATCTCTTTACAGATCTTGGTCTCTTCTTGGATGTAAATCTGTGTATTACGGGCAATACGAGCCGAGAAGTCGGTCGGCAATGCAATGGCTTCATCCAACGCATTGGTGTGCAAAGACTGCGTATGTCCTAATGCGGCAGCCATTGCCTCAATACACGTACGGCCCACGTTGTTAAACGGATCCTGTTCGGTCAACGACCATCCGGAAGTCTGGCTATGTGTACGCAAAGCCAACGATTTCGGATTCTTTGCTCCGAAGTTTTTCACGATTTTTGCCCATAACATACGTGCAGCACGCATCTTGGCAATTTCCATAAAGTGATTGACTCCAATCGCCCAGAAGAAAGACAAACGGGGAGCAAAAGCATCGACATCGATTCCGGCATTCACTCCGGCACGCAGATATTCCATACCGTCGCAAAGAGTATATGCCATCTCGATATCGGCTGTAGCACCAGCCTCCTGCATGTGATATCCGGAAATAGAAATCGAGTTGAATTTCGGCATTTTCTGAGAAGTATACTCGAAAATGTCGGCAATAATCTTCATGGAGAATTCAGGCGGATAAATATAGGTATTACGCACCATGAATTCTTTCAGGATATCATTCTGAATAGTTCCGGCCATTTCCTCCAACTTAGCACCCTGTTCCAAACCGGCGTTGATATAGAACGCCAATACCGGAAGAACGGCACCGTTCATTGTCATGGATACAGACATCTTGCTCAAAGGAATACCGTCAAACAAAACTTTCATGTTTTCCAACGAGCAGATAGAAACACCGGCTTTACCTACGTCTCCTACGACACGTTCGTTGTCGGCATCATAACCGCGGTGTGTCGGCAAGTCGAAAGCAACCGACAGACCTTTCTGTCCGGAAGCCAGGTTACGACGATAAAACGCATTCGATTCTTCAGCCGTAGAGAAACCGGCATACTGACGGATGGTCCATGGGCGCATTGCATACATGCCGCTATACGGGCCACGCAGATAGGGAGGCAGTCCGGAAGCATAATGCAGATGCTCCATACCTTCCAAATCTTCTTTCGTATAAACTGATTTTACCTGGATATGCTCCGGGGTTTTCCAATCGGCTTCAATGCCATTGGTTTTTGCCCATTCTGCAGCATCTATAGCAGCAAAACCGGCATTTTTTATATCGATATTCTTAAAATTCGGTCTCATAATTTTCTTCACTTAAGCAATTCCTAATTTAGCATTGAAAGCCTGCAATGTTTCAAGCACATTGCTTTTCACATGAATAAACCGGTCGATACCTTGTGCTTTCAGGTCATCCATACAAGCAGGGGCACCGGCTACAACAAACTGAGCACGTCCATTCAGCGCTTTATAGGCAGCAGGAGCATATTCGGCGTATTCGTCGTCGCTTGAGCAAAGCACAACAATTTCGGCTCCGGCTTTCAGGGCAGCTTCTACACCGGCCTCAACCGTTTCGAAGCCCAGATTATCGATAATTTTATATCCGGCACAAGCAAAGAAGTTTGAAGAGAACTGAGAACGGGCCAGACGCATGGCTAAGTTGCCGATCGTAAGCATGAACACTTTCGGTGTTTTTCCGCTCTTTTCGGTTGCAAGGCGCAATGCTTCAAAATCGGAAGCTCCGCGAGAAAAGTCAAGGGCAGCAAAAGTCGCTTCCTCACAATGTCCCTTACCACAGCAGCAAGAAGCCGTTTCTTTGATTTTATCGGCAGCCACTTCGGTAAAATTGGGGAACTGATTGGATCCCAATAAAATCTCCCGACGGGTGGCAACGGCTTTACGGCGGGCTTCGTTAGAGGCATTGACCGCTTTCTGTATTTCTCCGGTATTCGCCAATGCGCCGAAACCGCCTTTATCTTCGACATCGAGGAACAGTTTCCAAGCTACTTCGGCCAAAGAGTTGGTCAACACTTCCACGTAGTAAGAACCGGCTGACGGATCGACTACTTTATCGAAATGACATTCCTCTTTCAACAGTAACTGTTGATTACGGGCAATACGTTCCGAGAAGTCGTCCGGCGTCTGATACGTTTCGTCAAACGGACGAACCGTGATCGAATCGACTCCAGCAATGGCAGCCGACATAGTTTCCGTCTGCGAACGAAGCAAGTTCACATGAGCATCGTAAATCGTCATATTCCATCCGGAAGTCACAGCATGTATATGCATTTTACAAGCCTCCTTGTCTACGCCATAAGCGGCAACAATTTCAGCCCACAACCAGCGAGCAGCTCTGAATTTCGCAATTTCCATGAAGTAATTGGAACTAACGCCGAAATTGAATTTCATTTTTTGAGCGACTTTGGCCGCATCGCAGCCGGCCTCTGTCAGCCGGGCCAGGATTTCATTTCCCCAAGCCAGCGCATATCCCAATTCCTGAGAAATATAAGCACCTGCATCATTCAATCGGAAAGCATTGACTGCCAGCACCCGATATGCCGGAAGTTCTTCAGCCGCTTTGAGCATAGCGACCGCTTTTTCTTCCCATGCGGAATTTTCAATACCTTTTACCAACGGTTTTTTTAACGGATCGAAGGAAACAGAGCCTGTACATTTCGTCAAATCAGCTTTTGTTGCTTTCAGGTATTCGGTCAAACATTCGACTAATGCTATCGATTTGCAGTTGCAAGTCGTAAAATTCAGTTCAACGTCCATCGGACAAATACCGTCCAACAATGCAGCAATCGTTTCGGCACTTACGTCTTCTCTTTTCAAAGAAAAGCCGAAAGAAGAAACACCTTTCAGAAGCAGTTCTTTTGCTTTTTTATTCGCCTCTTTCGGAGATGTAACCTCAATGTCTTGACGCACTTTCCAATCGTTGTCTTTTTTTGTTCCACGTACAAAAGGAAATTCTCCGGGAAGCGACATCGTCGTCTTCAATCCTTCGATGTCTTCTGCACGATAGAAAGGATTGACATCAAATCCTTCACCTGTCTTCCAGACAAGTTTTTTCTCAAACGGTACCCCTTTTAGGTCGGCCGTAATCTTTGCCATCCACTCTTCGGTTGAGACGGGGGCAAATTCAGAGAAAAGTTTTTCTTTTAGTTCTGCCATAATATTAGTAATTTTAATACTGGTATGAGAATTGTCATCATATACTGTTTAATAACAAGTGGCAAAGGTAGAATAAATAAAAAAGAAATAGAAGCGAATTTGATATTTCTTTTACCTCCATTCAGACGTAAAAGGACTGTTTAACAGAATAAAATTCGTTTTGTTCTCCCGGAAATACGATCCGATTGACAACTGCATGCACCTATAATGGCAAAGAGCGTAAACTTCAAGTACGGATAAGGTTGCAAACAGTCAACCAAAAGCACCAGCGAACAGAAAAAAGAAGTTGAGCCAAAACTTCGATTTTCGCAGCCAAAAAAGTGCAAAAAGCCGTATTATTGTTAATAAAACCAAATAAAAACAGCCTAAAATTAAACTTCTCCATCGGTTTACAGTCTATTTTTTCGCTATTCAGCAAGCAATGATTAACGACAATGAAGACAGAAAGACAACTTTTTTTATGGTTATTTTCAATTCTACTGAGTATACCAATGTATGCCCAACAGGGCGTCGAAATCACCGGAAGGGTGGTTGAGAAAAACAACAACGCCCCGATAGAACAGGCTACCATACGGTTGCTTAACGTAAAAGACAGTAGCATGGTAGGTGGTATCGCCAGTGCCCGAAACGGAAACTTTTCGTTGAAAAAGATTCCAAACGGAAGTTATCTGCTGCATATCAGTTTTGTCGGATTCGACCCGATGTATCAACCGCTCCGTATTACAGGGAAAACCAATCCTGTCAGATTAGGCAATATCGCCTTGGAAGATGCCTCTATCGAACTTGGAGAAGCGGTAGTTATCGGAAAGGCTCCCGAAGTCGCCGTCCGGAACGATACGGTAGAATACAATGCCGATTCCTATAAAGTAACCGAAGGGTCCATGTTAGAAGACCTGCTGAAGAAAATGCCGGGTGTAGAAGTCGATAGCGAGGGAAAAATTACAGTAAACGGCAAAGAAATCAAAAAAGTACTGATTGATGGAAAAGAGTTTTTCTCGGATGACCCGAAAGTCGCCTCCAAAAATTTGCCATCCAAAATGATCGACAAAGTACAAGTTCTAGACAAATTGAGCGACATGGCAAAAATGACCGGTTTCGATGACGGAGAAGAAGAAACGGTCATCAATCTGACAGTCAAGCCCGGCATGAAGCAGGGTTGGTTCGGAAACACGTTTGCCGGTTATGGAAGTAAAGACAGGTACGAAGGCAATGCCATGGTAAACCGTTTCATCAATAACGACCAGTTCACATTCATGGGCGGATTGAACAATACGAACAACATGGGATTTTCGGATCTTGCCTCATCGATGTTCCAGGGAATGGGCGGCCCTCGCGGACGTGGAGGAGCCGGAAATGGGATCACTTCTTCGGGAAATGCCGGATTAAACTTCAGCAAAGAATTCAATCCGCTGATGAAAGTTGGTGGAAACGTTCGCTATTCCCACTCCGACAATGAGGCAAGCAGTAAAAGCAACCGGCAGAATATCCTACCCGGAGACAGTACCTCTTTTTACAATGAAACAAACGGAAGCAATACCCGTAATGATAATATCGGGGCCAATATCCGGATGGAATGGCAACCCGACACACTGACCCAGATTATATTCCAGCCGAACTTCGGCTACAGCAACAGCCACAGTCTGCAGGAAAGCCGTTTCAATACCTTGAACGGACGGCAAGATACGGTCAATATCGGAAATTCCCGGTATCTCTCCGACGGAGAAGGCTACAACCTCAGTTTCCGGCTGGAATTCAGCAGGAGATTGAACAATCGGGGCCGGGTATTCAGCGGATCGCTTTCCGGAGGGATCAGAGATTCGTACAATAAAGGAACAAATTATTCCAATACCGATTACCTGCTGTCGACCGACCATAAAGGGGAGTTGGTAGATCAACGCTTCCGTTATGACAACAATGGGTTCAATTACCGGGCATACTTGTCGTGGGTAGAACCGATCGGGCGGAATAATTTCATTCAAGCGACTTACAGCTTCCGGCAAAACCGGCAGGAATCGCTGAAAAATTCCTATTCCAAGGAAGAGGGAAGCAGCGAATACAACCGCTTGGACACGGCTTACAGCAAAAGTTACCGGAACAATTTCATCAATCAACAAATCAGCCTCGCATTCAAGGCTGTACGCGAGAAATATGACTATACGGCCGGCCTGACGATAGATCCGTCGTATAATTCCAGTGAAAATTTTGTAGGAGACACCATTTTGTCTAAACTATCACGCAATGTGATGAATATCTCGCCGATGATCCGGTTCAACTATAAATTCGATAAACGGACCAATCTGCGGATCAATTATCGCGGACGTACCGGCCAACCGAGCATGAATCAATTACAACCGGTGGCTGACATTTCGGATCCATTGAATACCACCATGGGAAATCCGGACTTGAAACCGCAGTACACGAACGATCTTTTCCTCCGTTTTCAGAAATTCGTTCCCGAAAAACAAACGGCTTTCATGACGATGTTGAATTTCAACTACATCATCAATGATATTGTCAACAAATCGGTCTACATCGGCAATACCGGAAAAAAAATGACAACCTATGATAATGTCAACGGAAATTATAACGGCAACCTGCGGGTACTGTTCAATACTCCGCTGAAAAACAAGAAATTCACGGTCAATGCCATGTCGATGGTCTCGTATGCCAATCAGAACGGGTTTATCAACGGTCAAAAAAACACGAACCGGAACCTGATCCTCATGGAACGTGCCGGCATCGACTTCCGGTCGGAATACATCGATCTCGGCATCAACGGAAATATCCGCCACAACCGGACCAGCAATTCGTTGCAAGGACAAAAAGATCTCCGTACATTCAATTACGGATTGGGAGGGGCGACCACTATTTATCTGCCGCAAGATTTCAAAATAGAAAGCGATATCCGCTGGTCGACCAATTCCGGATATGCAGACGGCTTCAAACTGAATGAAGTTTTATGGAATGCCTCTGCCTCCAAATCGTTTTTAAAAGGGAAACAAGCGACAGTACGTTTTAAAATCTACGATATATTGCAACAGCGCAGCAATATCTCGCGCAGTGTAACGGCCAGCTATACCCAAGATACGGAGTACAATACGTTGAATAGCTACTTTATGGTCCATTTTATTTATCGTTTCAGCATCTTCAAAGGAGGAGCTTCCATGAAAGACGTACAAATGCCGAGAAGAAATTACAGAGGCCGTCATTTTTAAGCAGCTTGTAAAAACAAACGGTCGGGCACGGCTGTTTTATAAATGAAAGAAAAGAAACGAATAAAAATGAAAAGAGGGATACATCATTTAGGATATATGGTAGTGATCATGCTGTGTATGGGATGTACAGCCGGAAACAGTCAAAAACGAACGACAGCGAATGTTCCCCAAGAGGCAGAACTGAGACAGGCAGAAGGCGTGGCAAGCAGGCAGCTTGGAGATGTAAAAGTTACCTGGATCCGCGACAATAGTGAAACGCGCCTTATGGCTCCAAGCCTCTTTTCCGAGACACCGGAAAATCTACCGAACTACGGCTCCTTCAAGGATGGCATACCGGCTTCCGTCAGTACCTTCTTGGTTGAGAGCAAAGGGGTTCAGGTATTAGTCGATGCCGGGAGAGGCGCTTCCGACAGCCGTCTGATCAGCAACCTGAAAGCCATCGGGATTTCTCCGGAAGCGATTTCGTATGTTTATGTCACCCATTTCCATGGAGACCATATCGGAGGCATGTTAAACGGCAATGCTGCCGTATTTCCAAATGCACAAGTTTTTGTTTCCCAAACCGAGCACGATAGCTGGCTGCAAATGCCCGAAGAACGGAAAACGCAGGTTGTCCGCCTGCTTGAGGCCTATAAAGGGCGCATCCATCTCTTTGCTTTCGGCGACACTCTGCCCGGAAATATTGTCGCCCTTGATGCGACCGGACATACGCCGGGACATGCGGTATTCCAGGCTGGAGATTTTCTGATCATCGGAGACCTCATTCATGGTGCCGCCCTTCAGTTGCAGCACCCGGAATACTGTGCTTCTTTCGACATGGACAAAGAACGGGCAATCGAAAACCGGAAGAAAATACTGGAATATGCCCGGACTAACGGGAAAACAATGGCAGGGATGCACCTTCCCGAACCGGCATTTATTGATCAGGACTGAGCCTTCTCGCGCGCCATTGATTTTTCGATAAAAACCGGCCCATTTGCAGGGTCTACCAGCGCTCTTTTGCAGAAAACGCATGTTCTTTCCGGAACAAATTGTTTTTTTAAATCAGTTTCCCTATCTTTACAAGTCGACAACTTGTAAAAAATGAACCGTCTCATGTTAGCAAGTATACATATACATATTCAATGGGTCGTCGGTATCATATTCATTCTGTTGTACGGTGTGACGACTTTAGGGCTGATACTTGTCATCATTGCAGAAAACCGAAATCCCTTAAAAACGATTTCGTGGGTGACTGTATTGCTTTTGGTTCCCGGTATCGGCCTGTTGTTTTATTTCTTCTTCGGGCAAGACAATCGAAAACAGCGGATTATTTCACGGCGGACGTATAAACGCATCATGAAACGGCCGCAAACCAGCAAACTTCCGCAAGAAGTCTGTCCTTTGCCCATCCCCTATCAGCCTTTGGCAACCCTTTTGGCCAAGAACAACCATGCTCCTCTGTTTTATGGCAGCGATATAACCATTTATACCAACGGAAAAGAGAAATATAAAGCACTGCTTGCCGAAATGGAGAAAGCAACACATCACATCCACCTGCAATATTACATCTTTTGCGACGATCATATCGGGAATAATGTAAAGCAGGTGTTGATGCGGAAAGCCCGCGAAGGGGTGAAAGTAAGGGTGTTATACGATGATGTAGGTTCATGGAACGTCAAAAAAAGATTTTTCGATGAGATGCGGAGCAGCGGAGTAGAAGTTTTTCCTTTTCTGAAAGTTGTTTTTCCGGTACTGACAAGCAAGGTCAATTACCGCAATCACCGGAAAATTGTCGTAATCGACGGAAAAATCGGATTCATAGGCGGCATGAACATTGCCGACCGGTATGAACAGGGAACCAGCTGGGGCCCTTGGCGTGATACACATTTTAAAATTACAGGCAAAGGAGTCTATGGGCTACAAGCCGCTTTTCTGATCGACTGGTACGTAGTAAACAAAACGATTTTGGACGAGAAAGTCTACTATCCGGATGCGCCTGTCTATTCGGAAGACAACATCATGCAAATATGTACCAGCGGACCTGTAGGGCAATGGCGCACCTTATTGCAGGCAACAATATTTGCAATTGCAAATGCAAAAAAATACATTTATATCCAGACCCCCTATTTCTTGCCAACCGAGGGATTGAATCAGGCATTGCAGACGGCGGCATTAAGCGGGATCGATGTGCGTCTGATGCTGCCCGAACGTTCGGATACCCGTACAGCCAATATGGCAACCCACTCTTTTATCGACGAAATGGTCAAGGCCGGTGTAAAGGTCTATTTTTATACCTCCGGATTCCTCCATTCCAAATTGCTGGTGATCGACGATGCTTTAACGTGTATCGGTTCTGCCAATATGGATTTCCGGAGTTTCGAACACAATTTTGAAATCAATGCATTCGTCTATCAGCCTTCGTTTGCCGTCCAAATGAAGAAAGTATTCATGTACGATATCCGGAACAGCAACAAACTCATACCCTCCAAATGGCTGAAAAGGCCTTTAAAGCAACGGCTTACCGAATCGTTCATGCGTCTGTTTTCGCCGCTTCTTTAAAAAAGATCGAGAAATTCACCGAACCGTATACCCGGCGCTGAAGAAAAAAGGGAAGTGCGGAAAAATCATATTCCTTCGGATGTTCCATCACAAAGACGCCATCCGCACGCAACAGGTCGCCGGACAGAATCAAATGCGGAATTTCAGGTAATTCTTTCAATGCATAGGGAGGATCGGCAAAAATAAAGTCGTAATACCGGGGAGAAGCGGAATGTAAAAAACGGAAAACATCCCCCCGGATCAACTCTATTTGCTCTGTTTTCAACTCTTTCGCCACTTTTTGAATAAACGAAGCATGCGCGTTGTTTTTCTCAACAGCCGTCACCCGCTCACATTCGCGCGAAAGAAGTTCAAAAGAAATACTGCCTGTACCGGCAAACAGATCGAGTGCCCGCTTGTCTTTCAAATCAATCAGATTGGCAATGACATTGAAAAGGTTCTCCTTTGCAAAATCGGTCGTAGGCCGTGCACTGAAAGTTGTCGGCACCGAAAAACGACGACGTTTATATATTCCACCTATAATTCGCATAATGATAACGCTATTAAATCCGGCGAAGCCTGTACAACCGCTTCTCCTTTCAAAAAGACTTCGACCGGAAAATTCAATGGTTCGGGATGTTTGATATAATCACGTAAAAGGCCGATTATTTCCATGCATAAAGAGGCGTTTCCGGTTATCCGGACACGATCGTTCTGTTGGTCTAAATTCAACTGCTTCCATACATATAATATATAGTACAGCATATCATCGGCCGATTCTACGCTGAACGTATTGGCAAAAAGCAATTTTTCATCGGCAAAACAAGCCAGGTCCATCTGCTTTTTCTGCAAAAAAACAAACAACTGACCACTCTTGTAGTCGCGGCTCTGCTTCCTCCACAAGACCAACAACGGATACATTGGATGAAAAAAACGAGGATATAAAAACGAACGCGAACAGAATTCGTAAATATCCTCTTCCATATCAAATAGCAACACCGACTGTTCGGCTTTGATGACATGGTGCAACATACGGTTACCTGAAGAGACGCATGCAAAAGCATGAAGTTCATTCTGTTTGGAGACCTGAAAAAGCGTTTCGGGAATCAACAGATAACGGGATGGAGCCCAAAGGATGTTCACCCGTTTAAAACCGAAACTCAACAGTTCGTATTCGAAGAAAAAATCTTTCAACGCACGCAAATAAGGAACGGTACGGTCAAAATCCCGGTTCACATGAAAAAAACGTTCCGCTTCCGAGGGGATATAACCGCAAAAAGAAAGTCCATCCGACCGAAGTCGAATGGACAAAATATAACGTTCGGCATTATCTGCTGTAATATGATCGATCGAAGAAATAGCCATAGGCTACGCTTAATCTTCCCAGTTTCCTGCGTTATTATTGATTTCCTCCAAAGAACCTACGCGCAAACCGGCATATTTACCCATTTTCTCAGCCTTATCTTTCAAGTTGAACAGCAGCTGTTTGTTCAAATCTCCCAAATATTCGTCATAAGAGACCGCACATTGGAATACTTTCACTGTATAGCCGGATCCGGAGGTCAATGTAGCCGTATCCATTGCAAATTGAACATCCGTTCCTGGAACTTTACGCAATGAATCCACATCATATCCTTTTCCGAACAACGTATCGGCTGCTATAACCCACATCGTATCACGTCTGATCAAACCTTTTTTCACAGCTTCCTGTTCGGTCATCCCTTGTTCCAACTGTTCGTCGGTCAAGACACCTTCTTTAATCAAAAACGGAAGTTTTTCTTCTTTCAAGAATTTGCTCAGTTCGTCAAAATTAGCTGCATGCACTTTGTGTATATTTTTATACTCGATCTGTGCCTTACGAATATCGATCAAACGCGCTTTAATCGCTTTTTCACGAGTTTCCCGTTCCAAATCGAATTCTTCGGGAGTCATAATACTTCTGTAGCACATGTAAATAAGAACAAGCACTGCCGCAGTCAACAAAATCTTCAATGTAACTTTCATGGTTTATATTGTTTTTTAAATTTATTTCATTCGGCAAATTTAAAAAAGAATATTTAATCCACTATCTTTATCTCGAAAATTATTACACGTAAAAATGACAAATAGCTATTTAAGCACGCTTTTTTTGCAAAAATTCCCACATATTCCCACCGAAGAGCAATTTTCTGTACTTTCGGCGTGTTCCGATTTTTTGTCTTTGCAGGCATCAGACTCCTTATTTTTGTTAAAAGGGTATGCCGGAACGGGAAAAACATCCCTTGTCGGAACCTTGGTACAGGTATTAGGTGAACTGCGCCAGAAAACGTTGCTGATGGCTCCTACCGGACGGGCGGCAAAGGTTTTTTCGAATTATGCCGGACAAAAAGCATTCACCATCCATAAAAAAATTTATCGTCAGAAGGCTTTTTCACAAGAGTATTCCGGATTTCAGCCCGTAACCAATTTATATAAGGATACGATTTTCATCGTAGATGAGGCCTCAATGATCTCAAATAGTGGCGGAGACACGGTATTCGGGTCAGGACGACTGCTCGATGACCTGATCCACTATGTCTATTCCGGGGAGAATTGCCGGTTGTTATTGATAGGCGACACCGCACAACTTCCGCCGGTCATGCAAACGGAAAGCCCGGCCCTTGATCCGGACTTTCTGCGCGGATATCATCTTACGGTCGTAGAAGCGACACTGACGCAAACCGTCAGGCAACAGCGCCATTCGGGTATACTTTTCAACGCCACCGGCTTGCGGGAGGCCTTACGCAAGCAGACGGTCGAGATTTTTCCACGTCTTCGGGTCAAGGGATTCGAAGACATACGTAAATTAGGTGGAGATGAACTGATCGAGATGCTTTCATCGGCATACAGTCGCGACGGCATCGAAGAGACCATGATCATCTGCCGGTCCAACAAGCGGGCAACCATTTACAACAACGGAGTCCGCAACCGCGTTCTGTTCCGTGAAGAAGAATTATCCTCCGGCGACCGGCTCATGGTGGCTAAAAACAACTATTTCTGGAAATTGGACGATGAAGAAAACGGATTCATTGCCAACGGAGAAATCATTCAGGTACTTCGGGTACGCAAAAATTACGAATTATATGGATTCCGTTTTGCCGATGTACTCGTTCGTTTTCAGGATTATGATACGGAGATGGAGGTAAAAATACTGTTGGACACATTGCAAACCGACTCGCCTGCACTCCCGAAAGAGCTGAACGAGAAATTATTTTTCACGATTTTGGAAGATTATGACGAGATCTCGACCAAAGCCGGAAAAATGAAAAAGATGAAAAGCGATCCACATTATAATGTATTGCAGGTAAAATATGCGTATGCCGTTACCTGCCACAAAGCACAAGGAGGGCAATGGAGCAATGTTTTTCTCGATATCGGCTACATAACCAAAGAAATGCTGGGAGAAGATTTTTATCGCTGGTTATACACCGCCATTACACGGGCAACCGGACATCTTTATATCGTAAATCTGCCTCCCGAATTAGAAGAAATATAATATTCTGTCGGATTTACAGTTTTATATATAAGAAATTGCTATTTTTGTCGCCATTCAGAGATATAAAAAACATCAATGACAAACAAAGAAAGAATCGATGCGTTACTTTCGGATATCCGGCATTTGGAGAGTTTAGTTGCCGGACAGAAGGAGGAAAAACCTTTTTCTGCCGCATTCTTCGACGAAACATTCGAACTTGCTCAAAACATAGAGCGAGGCCTGCATATCCTTGCAAACGAGCAACTTGAGAAGTTCGACAAGCGGATTGAAGAGCTGCGTGCCCTTATTCAATCGATTCCTCCTACCCAACCGGCCGTTTCAGAAGAGCCTAACATACCGACAACACCGCCTGTTGCCGAATCGGTTCCGACAACAGAACCGATTCAGTCCACCGACACTGTTACCGAAAGCCCCGTAGAAGTACCTCCTGCTCGGACAGCGCCCGTAGAAGCGCCGCAAGAGAAACTGGCGTTGCTCGATATTCGAAAACTACTGAGCCTGAATGACCTTTTCAGATTCCGTCGGGAAATTTTCGGAGGAGATGAAGAACGGATGTATCAAGTGATCAATACGCTGAACGACATTGCATCTTACGACTCCGCAATCGCATATCTCACGCGCCAGTTGCAGTGGAATCCGGAAGAGGAGGCTGTGGCCGATTTCATTCAAATAGTAGAAAAACGTTTCCTTTAGCCGGAATTAAATATCAGCGTATGGCAAAATTAACGGTAGTACCCACCCCGATCGGGAATCTGGAAGATATGACGCTCAGAGCGATTCGTGTGTTGAAAGAAGCCGATCTGATTTTGGCCGAAGATACACGTACCACCGGCATTCTGTTGAAACATTTCGACATACAAAACAGGATGCAGTCTCATCATAAATTCAACGAGCATCAAACGGTCGAACAGCTGGCCTCCCGTATAAAGGCGGGCGAAAACATCGCATTGGTTTCCGATGCCGGTACACCGGCGATTTCTGATCCCGGATTCATGTTGGTACGGGAATGTGTCCGGCAAGGCGTAGCGGTGGAATGTTTGCCCGGAGCCACCGCATTCGTTCCGGCATTAGTCGTTTCCGGCTTTCCCAACGAAAAATTCTGTTTCGAAGGGTTTCTTCCTCAAAAAAAAGGAAGACAGACACGTATAAAAGAAATTGCAGCCGAAAGCCGTACATCGATCCTCTACGAGTCGCCTTTCCGATTGGTCAAAACCCTGACCCAATTAGCCGAATTTTGTGGAATGGATCGCTGGGTATCAGTCTCACGTGAAATATCGAAAATGCACGAAGAGACTGTACGAGGAACGTTGGAAGAGATAATACATCACTTTTCCGTGAACGATCCGAGGGGTGAAATTGTTATTGTATTAACAGGTTTACAAGATAAAAGAGAAAAAACTCAGGCGAAAGTCTAACAAAACAACAAAATGAGCATGAAAAAAGTAGTATTTGCAGCATGTATTTGCACAGTGATGTTGGCTTCTTGTGTGGAAAATTCGAAAGAATACAAGAAGTTGAAAGCCCAAAACGATTCCTTGCGTATTGAAAACACAAAAGCAAGCAGTGAAATGGATGAAATACTCGGAACATTAAACGAAGTAGAGGCCGACATCCAAGCAATCCGGGATGCAGAAAATTATTTGAATATCCAGCAGAAAAACGGAGATTTGAATAAGAGCAACCGGCAACAGATCAAAGACAACATGCAATTGATCAGCGAAACACTGAAGAAGAACAAACAACAAATCAGCGAATTGGAAGAAAAACTATCCAAAAGCGGCATTCAATCGGCTGCCTTGAAAAAAACCATCAGCCGTCTTTCGTCGGAATTGGATCAAAAAGCGAATATGATTCTGGCCCTCCAGGAAGATCTGGCACAGAAAAATATCCGCATTCAAGAACTCGACGAAATCGTTACATCGCTGAACGAAAATGTCGAAACGCTTTCTACACAAACGGCAGCTCAAACGGAAAAACTGAAAGAGCAGGACAAGACCATCCACACGGCCTACTATTGTTTCGGCACGTCCAAAGAACTGAAAGAGCAGAAAATTCTCTCCGGAGGAGGTTTATTCTCCAAATCGAAAGTTTTGCAAAACGACTTCAACAAGGATTATTTTATCTCGATCGACATACGCGAGGTCAAAGAGATCCCGTTGTTTGCACACAAAGCAAAACTCAAATCCAACCATCCGGCAGATTCCTATCAGTTTGATAAAGATGAAGACGGAAATATGATCTTGAGAATCATCGACGAAAAATTATTCTGGAGCTTAGGGAAATATTTAGTAATAGAGGTCGGATAATGAGATATAAAAATCTTTTTTTCGACTTAGACGATACCCTTTGGGCTACCTATCAAAACAATAAAGAATGCCTCGAAGAGATTTATACCGTTTACCACTTTAACCGGTATTATGCCTCTTTCGAGGCATTCTTTTCCATATACCAGCCTTACAATCTCGAATTGTGGGCAAAATACCGGAACAATGAAATAGATCGGCAAACTTTGATTGTCGAACGTTTCCGGTACATACTCAAGCCTTTAGGAATCGAAGATACTCCTACGATCCTTGCAATCAACAACGATTTCCTACAACGGACGGCCCAAAAGAAAGAGTTGGTAAACGGAGCAATCGAATTGCTGGAATATTTATACCCTTCTTACCGGTTATTTATTTTATCCAACGGCTTCAGAGAGATACAAAGCCTGAAACTGAAAAATTCCGGGTTAGCACCGTATTTCGAACGGATGATCCTATCGGAAGATGCCCGCATCCAAAAGCCTCACAAGGGGATTTTTGATTTCGCCCTTATAAACACCAATTCCCGCCGGAACGAAAGCCTGATGATAGGCGACTGTTGGGAAGCCGACATCATCGGAGCCTACCGGTCGAAAATCGACCAAATCTGGCTGAATCCGGAACATCTGCCGGCAAAGGACTTCGAACCGACCTACACGGTTGCATCGCTTGCCGACATTCGGAAAATACTGTAGTCGAATTAAAACTCGCTCGTGAAATGGAAGCGGATTTCAGGAAAATCCTGCTGTGCCATTGCCAATACGTAAGCCGAATCAGCCAAGTACACATCCCTACCCTCTTTATCTTTTGCCAAATATTGTATTTTCCGGCGTTTGAAATTTTCTAAAACATCTTCTTTGTCGCATTCGATCCAACAGGCTTTATACAGGCTGATCGGTTCCCATTTACATTGTGCCCCATATTCATGAAGCAGCCGGTATTGGATAACCTCAAATTGTAATTGCCCGACTGTTCCGATGATTTTACGTCCGTTGAACTGGTTGGTAAAAAGTTGGGCTACGCCTTCATCCATCAACTGCTCAATGCCTTTGTTCAGTTGTTTAGCCTTCATCGGGTCTGCATTTTCTATATACTTGAACATTTCGGGCGAGAAACTCGGCAAGCCTTTGAAATGCAACTCTTCGCCAGCGGTCAGCGTATCGCCGATTTTAAAGTTACCTGTATCAGGCAAACCAATGATATCGCCGGCAAAAGCTTCGTCTACAACCTCTTTTTTCTGGGCCATAAAAGCTGTGGGGCTACTGAAGCGCATCATTTTACCGAAACGGACATGCTTATAATTGGCATTCCGTTCAAAGCGCCCCGAACAGATCTTGACAAAAGCGATGCAACTGCGATGGTTCGGATCCATGTTGGCATGGATTTTAAAGACAAAACCGGAGAAAGTCTCTTCTTCGGGGTCGACTGTCCGCTCAACGGCTTGTACCGGACAGGGCGAAGGAGCAATATTGATAAAGCAATCCAACAATTCCTTTACTCCGAAATTGTTCAAAGCCGAGCCGAAAAAGACCGGCGCTATATCGCCTTTCAAATAGGTATCCACCTCAAAATCAGGATATACTCCTTCTATCAATTCGACATCCGCCCGTAACTTTTCGGCCTGTGCCGGATCGATATAATCCTCTAATTCAGGACTTGAAATATCTTTAAATTCCACATTTTCGGTCACATACTGTTTACTCGGGGTATAGAGGTTCAGTTTCTGTTCATATAAATTATAGACACCTCTGAAACGCTGCCCCATATCGATCGGCCAACTGAGCGGGCGCACACGAATTTGCAGTTCCTCCTCAATTTCATCTAACAAATCGAACGGATCTTTTCCGTCCCGGTCCATTTTATTGACAAAAACGATTACCGGCGTTTTGCGCATGCGGCAGACCTCCATCAAGCGGCGCGTCTGCGTCTCGACCCCTTTCGCGACATCGATCACGATGATTACACTGTCGACAGCCGTCAATGTACGGAACGTATCTTCGGCAAAATCCTGGTGCCCAGGCGTATCGAGGATATTGATTTTATGATCTGAATAATCAAAGGCCATCACAGAAGTAGCCACAGAAATACCGCGCTGTTTCTCGATTTCCATCCAGTCGGATGTAGCTGTTTTTTTGATTTTATTCGATTTTACAGCCCCTGCCACATGAATGGCCCCTCCAAACAACAACAGTTTCTCGGTAAGCGTCGTTTTTCCGGCATCCGGATGACTGATAATCGCAAACGTTCTTCTCCTCTCAATTTCTTCAGAATATAACCCCATTTTTATTTTTTTTCTTCGTTTTGTTCCTGATATATTGGTGCATGCATATCTAACGTATCTACGTCTGAATGGCCGTTGATTTCTTCGTGATATTTTTCGGCCAGCAGCGCTAAAAAAGAACTGATCTGCTTGATGCCTTCTTGTGTAGCAGCACTGATCTCTCGTCCTTGCATCCGCAAAACCAGAAAACCGTAAACCGCATTGAAACAGGTTTCCAATTCGGGTAATTCTTCTCCGCCCGATTTGGCTCTCAATTGTACAATATACGGAAGCGTCTTATAATAAGCAGCTCCGTAAACCGCCTCTTTCGGCGAGTGTATCAAACGGAGATGCAAATCGGTCAAGTTTATAATCACATTCTTATTCAACTGGATGTGCCCCTTTTCTTTCACCCCTTCCGAACGCATCATCTCGATCAATTCTTCGTACCAGACAGCGATTTCACGTTTGACCTCTTCCGGCTGGTCGTAACGGTCTACAACGGTCTTCCGGATCGCTTCCATATCGAAATGATTGGCGCGTATCAGATCTTCTACCTGCCACATATACAACAGATATTCCGCAATATTTTCGTTTCGTTTCCGCTTTGCAACAATCATTATTTCAAAGATAAGCTGTATGACGACAATGCTTCATAAAAATCGGCATCCTTTACTCCCAACTGGCGACAAACCAATCGTGCCGCATTCAAGTTCACGGCAAAATAGCGGTTTGGAATATAAATCGGAAAGTTTCCGTATCGGGTCGGCAATATACACGTCCCTTCTTTTTCCTCAATCGCATGATCGGCATAGGCAATCGCCGTAAGATCTTCGCGGATTCCTTCCGCCAACTGTCTGACAATCGGATCTTTCTCAAAATAGATCAATTTTCCGCCCCGTTCGATGGATTGTATGAAGTTGCGGAATGTAGACAGATATGCCTCTGGGGTTGCATGATCAGCCGTATCCGGCGTCCATAGCAAATTGCTCACGACGGCAATATGAGGCCGGTAAAACTCCAACTGGATCCGCTTCTCCAAAGCAGAGGTTATATGTTCATCGCCTTCGATAAGTGCAATCCGCGATTCGTAACTCAGATGAACCCGGTCAGGTAGCAGCGAAACTTCGCTAGTAAGCGCATAATCAAAAGGCATCTTCTGCTTTTGCAACACATAGACGATCATCGAAAGAATCGTTTTTTTACCTCTACTTCCGGCAACAACAACGCGCGTTTTTTCTTTTGTCCGCTGAAAAATAAATTCGGGGATCGAGAGAACCAGGAGGCCTAACTCTTTCGCCCGTTGCAATTCGGGATGATCCCGTTTGACAAATGCTCCCAAGACCACAAAATGAATGTCTTTGGTCAACTTTTCGGGAAACCAACCATTTCCATGACAAACACAACCCTCAGCCTGAAGTTTATCAATGACTCCATCCGTTAATCCTTCTCCGGAAACACTTACCTCATATCCTTTCTGGTGAATCGCGAGCGCCAGATCATACACCAAAGGTTCGGTTACCGAGATCAAATGAACTTTTCGCATCGTATACCGCTTATATTTCTTGTGCAAAGGTATAATAAATTTCCTATATTTGCTCGCAAACAAAAACAGCAGATGAAAATAGAATTGATCGATACCGGTTTTTTTTATGCCGACGGAGGAGCCATGTTCGGGGCAATCCCCAAACAAGCCTGGCGCAGGCGGTATCCGGAAAAGGGAGATAACTGTTGTGTACTTGTCGCCCGAAGTGCCTTGGTAACCACAGACTGCGGACGGATTATCCTGATCGATACCGGTGCGGGGCACAGACATGCCCGGCTACTGGAATCATATCGTTTTTTCAACCAGCTCGATCTTTCGGATGCATTACAAGAACGGGGGATTTCGTGTGAAGAGGTCACGGATGTAGTCTTGACCCACCTGCATTTTGATCATTGCGGATATGCCACCGTTTCCGGCAAAGACAAACAGCTGCAACCGGCTTTTCCGAATGCCCTACATTGGGTAAGCCAACGCCAATGGGATAATTTTCTCCACCCGCATCCGCTTGAAAAAGATTCTTATTTTCAAGAAGATATGCAGACTATTGCCGAAAAAGGGCTTCTTTGTTTACTGCAACAAGACACCCGTCTCTGCCCAACTGTAACCTTACGGTTATTCGATGGGCATACTCCCGGGCAAATTGTACCTTATTTTACTTTTCCGCTGCAAACGGTCGTTTTTGCCGGCGATGTCATTCCTTTAACCGCCCACCTCTCTCCGGAGTGGATTTCGGCCTACGACACCTCTCCGCTTCTCTCCTATAATGAAAAAATACGCCTTTTGGAAGAAGTCGTAGCCGAAAATATGCTGCTCATTTATTGTCATGATGCCTATACTCCTTACAGCGAAGTAAAAAAAACCGGTACATTTTTCAAAAAGAAAATGCCCGGAAACGATTTATCCGCATTTGGTTTTACCCGAACATAAAAAGAAACGTCGTCTGGTTTAAAAAAAGCCATCTACGATTTCCGGTACTCCATAGGAGACAGTTTCATGTGTTTCTTAAAAAATTTCCCAAATGTAGACTGATCGGAAAAATGCAGCGTTTCGGCAACCTGCTGCACAGAGATATCCGGCACTTTCAACAGCGCTTTTGCCTCCATCAAAAGAGCATCGTCAATCCATTTGTTGGCCGATTTCCCGGAATATTCCCTCAATATAAGCGACAGATATTGAGGAGTTATACATAGTTTCTCCGCATAAAAAGAGACTAAATGTTCCTCTTTTGCATGTTTCATCAGCAACTCAAGAAAACGTTCGAACAATTGTTCTTTACGGGAAAGCGTTTTATTAACAGCTAACTCTTTCTTGATCAACAAAATATTAGCAACATCCAACAAAAAGCCGATAAATGCATTCTGTACGGCCTCTTTCCGGAACAAGTGTGTTTTTTCTTTTATTTTAGATTGTATCAGCTGGATCGCCTTGGTCAGATTTTCAACCTCTCCGGCATCCAATGCCGTCAAAGGGTTTCGTTTTATCTCCATATATTGAGCGACAGAATGTCCTTGTTCAGGTTTTCCAAATCTACAACTCTGAAGAAAATCCTGAGAAGCCGCAATCAAAAATCCTTTAAAATGCCGCTCACTTTTACGCAACTGAAAGATATGGGCGGGCGTAATCACTACAAAGGAATTCGATTTAAGCGTGTAAGGTATATAATCCAGACTTATTTCGGCAGATCCCTTCAATACCAAAACCATCAGAAGTGCATCCAACCGCATCGGCAGAAAACGGGCAGAAGTATCGGGAGCACCTATATCTTCTTCATTCAGCTCAACCAACGTAAACACATTCTCGAAAGAGTCTTTCGAACCAAGACCTTCATTCAGATCGGCAAATTCAACTAAAGTCAATTTATCCATTGTATATGTTTATCCATTCTTCGGGGACAAAGATACGTATTATCTCTTTTACTTCATTTCCGGATATAAAAGATCTACAGATGTTTAAAAAAACAAAAAGGGTCTTCGTAAAGAGGGGGCAACTGACAAGACACTTAAGACAAACAGCTGATATTCGAATCAATATGTTTTCAAAAATTCGATTTTAAAAGAAGTGATCTGTGCAGGAGAAAGCGTACTTTGGAGGATCGTTTGACAACAGGCTTCTGTCACAACTGTGACAAGCCTTTGTCACAAGTGTGCCAATACGCTGTCACAACTGTGACAACGGCTTGTCACAGTTGTGACGTCGGGAGCGTTTTGTAAACCCTGCCGACTATCATTTGGCAAGGTGTTTTTAATGATACATTTTGTGATTCGGAGGAAATGTATACTTTTGCATATACATAACTATAATAAGCAGGCAAAAAAATGAATATTATTTCCAAACTATTCGGAAAGAAAACAATGGAAGAGGAAGGGGCCTCCGAAAAAGGATCTGTCGAGGAATTCGTTACCCTCATCCGCGTCTATTACCAGGCTGTAATGGCCGTACAATTAGGGATAACCAATCTCAATTTATTGAGCGACATGGCATTATTCAAACGAATGCTCAAAATCCCGACACAGAACAACAAGTTGGGAGTTGCCGAAAAAGCACGTGCCCGTAAAGTTTTGATACAGGACTACGGATTGAAAGAAAGTTTTTTCAAGGAAATCGATGCTTCCATCAAAAAAAATTGCAGGACTCAAAACGATATCAAATCTTATTTTATTATGTACCAGGGATTCAACAACGACCTGTTTTCTTTGTTGGATAATCTGATGCAATGGAAATTCCGTTTTTCCATGTTGATGAAAAAGCTGCTCTATGCGCAAACTCAAAAAACCATCCATGAAATAGTCACCCGCTCTGAATGGAAAGAGGTGAGCGTGCAAAAAGTAGCCTGGCGGATCCGTAAGTACAAGGAAACACTCGGTTATTCGGAAGAATGGATGACTGATTTTGTATATCATGTAGTGCTGTTAGCGAAAGAAGACGCAAAAAAACAACGGAAAGCGAACAAGGAATGAGCATAGAAAAGCACCCGTTGGGATTCTTTTTACCGGAAAACACCCGTCTGTTGATGTTGGGGAGTTTTCCGCCTCCCCTTGCACGGTGGTCGATGAACTTCTACTATCCGAATATCCAAAACGATATGTGGCGGATTATAGGGCTTATCTTCTTTCAGGACAAAGACTATTTTTTAGAAACGAAACAGGCGTTCAGCGAAAGCAAGGCGAGAAGTTTCTGTACGGCATACGGTATCGGCATCGGCGACACGGCTGTGGAGGTGATTCGGAAAAAGAACAATGCCTCCGACCTTTTTTTGGAAGTGGTAACGCCCCTGGATCCGGAAGAGATAATCGGCCGGATACCCGATTGCCGGGCGATTTGCGTAACCGGCCAAAAAGCAATGGATACCTTGCTCGGGCAACTGCCTCCCATGCCTGCGCCTGGTGTAGGCAGCTCCGTTTCATTCAGCCTTTGCGGGCGGGAACTTCTGCTGTATCGCATGCCCTCCTCTTCTCGGGCATATCCTGTATCGATCGAGAAAAAAGCGGCCACGTACGGGAAAATGTTCGACGAACTCCAAATCACACAAAAAAAACGTACGTAAAATACGCAGAGAAACGATTGAAAAATCAGTAAAAATACTGATTGCCGCATGCTGACAAGCGTGTTATTTTTGTAACAGAAAAACATGCTCTTTCTCACAGAGCCCTCTCTTAACAAATAGACACGCTAAAACAAAATCAAGAATGTAACCTAAGGGGATGTTTCAAATGATCGTACTTTGATGCATCCCCCGTTTTTTACCCTTCCGAGCGGTCGTTTTCCGCATTCCGACTAAAAACACACCCTTTTTCTACACAGGTATTGAATTTTTAAAAGAATCCATTATCTTTGCACCCGCAAACACGGAAGTAGCTCAGTTGGTAGAGTACTGGTCTCCAAAACCAGGCGTCGGGAGTTCGAGCCTCTCCTTCCGTGCACAGAAAAGAGGCTGTCCAAAAAAGTGTGACAGCCTCCTCGTTTTTCTTATTTGAAGAAGAAGAAAAAGTAAATGGCACCGATCCGTTGACGATTAGAACCCTCTGCTTTTCCGAATTTATTACCGGAAGCATCCCGTACAGAACCATCCGGATCTACTTTCCCGATTTTGTTTCCCGAAGAATCGCGCACAGAACCGTCGGAATCGATCTTCCCAATCTTGTTTCCTGAAGAATTGCGCACAGAACCATCGGAGTCGATCTTCCCGATCTTGTTTCCCGAAGCGTTACGCACAGAACCGTCGGAATCTATTTTTCCGATCATATTTCCCGACGAATTACGAACAGTACCGTTGCTGTCAATGTGTCCGATCAGAGTTCCCGAACTGTTTCGTAATACTTGCGCCGACATGTTATCGGCACCAACAATCAGCATCATTATCATGCTGAGGATAAAAAAGAGACTTTTTGTTTTCATGTTACGTTTGTTTAGATTATGTATAAATAAAAAAGATCTGTCATTGGCGATTATTGGCAAAAGTAATCAAATAATCTATTATTTCATCTATTTCATCCGAAATAAATAAACAAACATGCTTTCCCAATGCCCCTTTTTCCTGCAAGGCTGTAAGCAAAGGATAAATCGGGATTTCTTCCGTCCAATACGACTTTCCGAAAAAGATCATCGGACTGGCATATCCGTATGATTCATAATGATTTTGCGCCAAATCCTGAAAAATTTCCTGCATGGTTCCTGCACTTCCGGGGGCATAAACCACTCCGCCCTTGGCGATGGCCAACAACCCCTCTTCACGCAAACTGTTTTCAAATAATTTACAGATATCGGATGCAAACGGTGTGGGAGGCTCATGCCCGTAAAACCACGTCGGGATACTTAAACTGCGATAGGTACTTTCAGGATATTCGGCAAGTACCTCAAAGGCTTTTGAAAGCCATAACGGATGGCTGTAAACAGGCGCCTCGGACAGTTGATCGATCGCCCGGTCCAATGCGTCCGCCTGTCTCCCGGCAAACCACGCTCCTAAATGGGTGGCTTCCATCGCACCCGGACCTCCTCCCGAAACCATCAATTTCCCTTTTTCCGTCAATCGTCGAGCCAATCGGGAGAGCTGTCGATAAGCGTCCGAGTCTCTCGACAGACGGTGGCCTCCCATAATGGCAATCACGTCATGTTCGAGGAATCCGGAAAGCAGCTCCTGTTTGGCTATACGCATGGAGCAGTCGTGTAAAGCACGGGCAAGCGTTTCTTCTACATCGTTCGTTTCAGCACCATATTCCCGGAAACGATTGAAAATGAGCCGATCCAGCGTTTGTTCATAACTTTCCGGTTTGCGGGGATCAAAACAATCATATAAAACATCCTTGTTGTAAAGATTTGCCGGAAAAACGGCATACGGGACGTCCAGGCGTCCGAATACATGGTTTTGTCCGTTCAGATGCTCCCGCAGGCGGGTCGACATCCGACAATCGAGGAAAATACAATGAGTACAATCGATCTGCAGGAAACGCTCTTCACAACCCGTTAAGTCAAGCGATTGAAAGACCAATTTGGTCAATCGATTTTCTTTCAAACAACAAGCCAGTTCTTCCGGCAGGTCCACTCGCCCCACCACACCTGCTACACAGGTCGGTCTCGTAGATGGTTCTTGATTTCGTTCCGTCGTCTTTTTTGTTTTCATACCACTATTTTTATCAAAAATCTATCATTTAGGTCTAAATGATTGGATATCAATATTATAATGTATCATAAGATACAGCGGGCAATGATTTTTCGACCTATCTTCTGCAATGACACACAACGCTTTGCATTGCTCGAATAATGATAGCAAAGATTTGCTCGCAAAACATACATGGCGCGATACAGATCACTCCATATCAGGCGAAGAACCGCCTCGATTATCCGTCCACGAAAGGCGGACTTTGTGCACCTCTCCTTGATAAGTAAACGTGCCCACGATGTAATTATCCGGATCGTAATACAAATGAAACTGTCCGCCATCTGAACCGGTTAAACGATAAACTCCCTCTTGATACGAACCGCTGAGCGTGAATGTGCCACCTTATTCATAGCTATACTCTCCGGAATAAACATTCCCATCATCGATACTTACATTCATTTCGATTTTGTATTTTCCGAGTGTTCCTTGAGCTGTAATCTCATAACTGTCCGATTGGGCATACCCGATAGCACTTGAAAGAAATAAAACAATCAGCAGTACAGTTTTAACGTGTTTCATAATTTTCTATATAAAAGGATTCTTTATGTTTTTTCCGACCGATACCCGTCGATCGCTTTTTGTACCGAACCATACATCAGCAGCAATTGCCGGGCTTGCTGATAACTAAGCCCCAGTTCCTCTGCAACCATACGGGTACCCCGATCGATCAGTTTCTGATTGGTCAACTGCATATTGACCATACGATTGCCTTTCACACGCCCCAATTGAATCATCACCGAAGTCGAAATCATATTCAGTATCATTTTCTGTCCGGTGCCCGATTTCATACGCGAACTGCCGGTCACAAATTCCGGCCCGATGACCATTTCGATCGGAATATCTACCTCCTTGGCCATGGGTGAATCCGGATTGCTCGATATCGAAGCGGTCAAAACGCCCCGTTTTCTGGCTTCCCGTAAGGCACCGATCACATAAGGCGTTGTGCCGGAAGCAGCAATGCCGATAACCGTATCTTTTACATTGATTTGATGTGCCTGCAAATCGGCCCACCCCTGCTCCATATCATCTTCGGCATTTTCCACCGGATTCCGGAGCGCCTTGTCTCCTCCGGCTATCAAACCGATAATGAACGTAGCGGGCATTCCGAAAGTCGGAGGTATTTCGGATGCATCCAAAACGCCTAATCTGCCGCTAGTTCCGGCGCCGATATAAAAGAGACGTCCGCCCTGCTTCATCCGGGATACGATTTGCACCACCAATTTTTCAATTTGCGGGATCGCTTCACGCACCACCAAAGCCACCTTCTGGTCTTCCCGGTTGATATCCTCCAACAATTCCCGAATCGGTTTTTGTTCTAAATTATCATACAGCGAACTCTGTTCTGTTATTTTTACAAATGACATCTTCTTTTTTCTTTTCGACTTATTTAGAAATGCTTCCTGAATTTACAAATTTAAGACAAACCGGTTTGCTTACCAAAAAATCGTGGGCTAAAGGCGACAACAGCCCCGTCTGCCGATCTCGGCTGAAAACCTGAATCCGATTTTCATCCCGGCTGGCGCACAGCAAAAAAGCCCCGTCGGGTGTCAGCACGAAATTTCGCGGATGCTTTTTCACCTCCTGATAGCCGATTTTCGTTAGCAGGCCATTTGACGGATCAATCGAAAAAATGGCAATCCCATCTCCTTGCAGCCGGTTTGACACATACAAATGCTTTCCGTCCGGACTGACATGTATATCCGCACTGCCTGCCGCATGCAAGGTGTCGGCTTCCACAGACTGCATCGGACGAAAATCGCCCGCCTCATAAGCAAAAGCGGTCACCCGTCCCGATAACTCGCCAATTGTATAGACAAACCGTCCGTTCGGATGAAAAACACTGTGCCGGGGACCACTTCCCGGTTCCAACTCCACATAGGCAGGCGTCTCCAGCACGGCTACTGTACGCCCGGTAGGCTCCTCTCTCTGAAGAGCGAATTTATAAATACGGTCGGTACCCAAATCGTTCGCAAACAGGAATTTCTCATCCGCATCGGCATAAACCGCATGCAAATGAGGTTGCGTCTGGCGGATGGAATCAGGCCCGTTTCCTTCAAACATACATACATGGCTTTTCGAAGTGAAAGCTCCTTGTGCGTCTAACGGAAAGAATGTGACGCTTCCTCCAGAATAGTTTGCCGTAGCAACCAATTCCGAATGCCGGTCTACCCAAATATAACAAGGAGCAGCCCCTTTTGTAGGGAGAGCATTCAAGAATGTCAATTTTTCTCTTTTGACATCCAACATATACGCATAGACAGCAGCGGTTTCGTCATCCGTTTCCGACACCGCATAGACCCTGTTTCCTTCCGGAGAAACGGCTATATAAGACGGATTCTCGACACCGGAAACCGAAGAGACCTTTCTGATTTCACCGGTTTCTTGATTAAAGCGACAGACGTATATACCCTCCGCTTTCGCATCGGCATACGTACCGACCAACAGCGTCAACTCATCTTTTTGCGGTTGCATACAAGACAGAAACATTAAAAACGACCACACGATACAAACCATTATTTTACACATATTTCACTCCTTTCTTTTCATTCCATAAAAGCATCTGTATGGTACGCCTGCAAACCCTCTAACGGACTTTGTATGATTTTTCCGATACGGATGCCACATGCGTGTGCCGCCTCTTCCAAAAGCGGACGATAATACCAGGCTATGGAGCCTACAAAATGGGCCGGATAATCCCGATAGGCATATTGCATCACATTGCGCCGGAAAAAAGAGGAAAAACTATCTCTGATCAGCTGTTGAATAAGCGGTTCCTGTTTATGACGATACAAAAAGGGAGACAAACCGGCTAAAAAGCGGTTGGGAAAAGGCTGCCTGTATACTTTGTCGAGTACATCCGCAGGCGACAATCCATATGTCGATATAAAATCGGTTTTCAAATGTGAAGGCAGTTGGTTTTTCAATAAATCCCCGACCAACAGTTTTCCAAGAACTGCACCGCTTCCTTCGTCTCCCAAGATAAAGCCTAACGGCGAAATCTGATGAACGATTTCAGTTCCATCGTATTGGCACGAATTGGATCCTGTTCCCAAAATACAGGCAATCCCCGCCTCTTTCCCGCACAACGCACGGGCAGCCCCCAACAAATCGCTGCCTACCTCCACTTCCACCGGCACATAACGGGCAATGGCAGCCCGTACCGCTTCGTTTTTATCGGGAAATGCACAACCCGCTCCATAAAAGGCCACCGACGCTATATCTACCCCGTTTAATGACGGGAGCAACTTACTTCTAATCTCCTGTGCAATCTCCTCTTCCGATTGAAAAAAAGGGTTGATTCCCGCCGTGCGTATGCAAGAAACCATGTGGCCCTGCTCTACGACGCACCAGTCCGTTTTCGTCGACCCGCTGTCTGCAATCAATATTTTTTTGTTCATCATTCTTTTTTCTTTTTACCAAATTCAGGATCGATATCCAACAAGGCCGTAACCAGCAATGTAATCAGGCAACAGCCCATCACCCACCAAAAGAAATTCACATACCCCAATTGTTCCTGCAACCATCCCGCCACCATGCCGGGGAGCATCAGCCCCAATGCCATAAAAGCTGTACAAATGGCATAATGGGCGGTTTTATATGCGCCGTCGGAGTAATAAATCATATATAACATATAGGCCGAAAATCCGAATCCGTACCCGAATTGTTCAATAAAGACACAACTGTTGATAACCAACAGGCTATCCGGAAGCGCCATACTCAGATAGATAAAAACGGCATCCGGCAGGGTAATGGCAAGCGCCATCGGCCAGATCCATTTTTTCAAACCGCCGGTAGAGGCAGCGATACCGCCTAAAATCCCCCCTAATGTGAGGCCGATGGTTCCGACCGTCCCATATACCAACCCGATTTCGGCAGTCGAAAGTCCTAATCCCCCGACCTCTCTCGGATCGATCAGGAAAGGGGTGACCAGTTTGGTCAATTGCGCTTCCGGGAAACGGTACAACAACAGGAACAACAGGGCGACAACCGTCTGTCTTTTCTTGAAAAACGAGGCGAATGTGCCGAAAAACTCCTTCAATACGGTAGCCGGCGTAATCGTTGCCGATGGACGGTCATCCGCCGGAGCCGGCAAGATATAGCGATGGTACAGGAATAAGGCCAAGAAAGTACCCGACAAGATAAAAAAGGTGATAGACCAAGCCAAGGGAATATTCCCGGTCCGATTTTCCAGAAATCCGGCAAACATGACCAAGACCCCCTGTCCGGTGATAATGGCGATCCGATAAAAGGTACTCCGGATACCGACAAAAAACGCCTGTTCATGCGAATTGAGGGCCAACATATAAAAACCGTCGGCCGCAATATCGTGCGTGGCCGAACTGAATGCCAGCAAACTGAAAACGGCCAATGTCGCCTTAAAAAAGAAAGTAGTAGGAACCGTAAAAGCCACACCCGCCAAGCCGGCTCCGATCAGCAGTTGCATGGCAACCACCCACCATCGTTTTGTTTTTAACAAATCGACAAAAGGGCTCCAAAACGGTTTGATCACCCAAGGGAGATTCAACCAACTCGTATAAAGGGCAATATCGGTATTCGACAGTCCCAAACGTTTATACATCAACACAGATACGATCATGACCGCTACATACGGGATCGCTTGTGCAAAATAAAGCGACGGCACCCAAAACCATGGGGATGAACCCGCCTGCTTTTTCGATAAAAAATCGCGTTCCATCATTCTTCTTCTTTTAAAATACGAATCAGCCTATCTTTCTGTTCTTCAGAGATACCCACCTCCTGCCAGACTTTTTTCAGATCGGCGTAGGTAACCCGTTCAAAATCTTGCTCTCTCGGAACAATCACCCAGCCTGCCATTTCGACCGTAGCCGGACTGATCAAAAGATTCGCTTCCCCTTCTGCATAATAACAGGAGGGTCTCAATGCCCGGCGCGGAAAAACGGCCGTGATGACCCGGTCGCCCTCTCTCCATGCCAACAGGTTCATCATCGGCTCATATTCATCCGATTTCTGTTCCATGCAGCAATACAATCTGTTAAAAAGAGAAACCGCTTCTTGCCGGTTCTCCGATATCAACAACAATACCGGAGGTACCGCCTGAACCGGTGAAGACAATTGGGCATCCGAATACTTCAACAGCATCTCTTTTTTGATATGGTTCACATACGGAATCAATGGAAAAGCATCTGCTTCGGCCGCTTGAAAATGCATATGATCGGGGGCCGAAGCACCACATTTCGGGCCGTTATAAAACAGGGCATATCCATCCAAACGGAATGCCAGATCGAAAAAATCGCCAAAATAAGGAGCAATTTGCTGCCGCTCATGTCGGCACAGCGGAATCGTGAAATGCCTGGAAAAAATCGGATACGGATTCACAAGAATGTTAAAATCGGCATTATAGGCAATCGCTTCCTGCTCGTCCGGCCGATGACAGAAAAAACAGGGGCGTGCCTGCAAGGAAGCGGCATCGATTTTTGCCGCCGAAGAGCGGATTCTTCCCGGATTGAATTGTAACACGACCTCCCGTCCTTCTTCAGGAAAAGTCCGGATCCGTACGTTCTCCAAAGCGGCATACTGGTCGGCAACCAACTTCCATCTTTTTTTCTGTCGGGAAAGCAGCTCCTCCATTTGTCGCGTCAAGTCATTCATATTCGAATTTATGATAAAAGGCCGGCATTATTGCCGTCTTACAAAAATATAAAAAAAAACAATACCCCCTATTCCAGCTCCCTTTTTAAGCAGATTTCTATGATCCGGATACGCCAACGGTCTAAAAAAAACCGAATCCGTCACAACCGGAAACCCTTTTCAGGTGTTTCATATAATAAAGATAAAAACAGGCGAAAATGAAACTCACCTATATCTATCATAGCGGATTTGTCATCGAAGGGAATGGCTGTTCTGTATTGATCGACTACTTTAAAGATACAGACGACCGGGCAGAGAGGGGATTTGTCCACGAATATTTATTAAAACGGCCGGAACGATTGTATGTATTGGCCTCCCATTTTCATGCCGACCATTTCAATCGGGAAGTCCTACAATGGAAAGATCAAAAAAAGGAGATCGTCTATCTGTTCTCCAAAGATATCCTAAAACGAAAACGGGCCGGAAAAGCGGATGCCGCTTATTTGCAAAAAGGAGATTGTTTTGAAGACGAATGCATACATGTCGAGGCTTTCGGATCGACCGACTCGGGCATCTCTTTCCTGATCCGAATGCAAGGGACAACGATTTTTCATGCCGGTGACCTGAACAACTGGCACTGGACAGACGAATCCACGGCCGAAGAGGCTGCCGAAGCTGAACAAGCTTATCTGAAAGAGTTGAGCGATCTCTCCAAACGGACAAAACAGATCGACCTGGCTATGTTTCCGGTCGACCCACGCATCGGAAGCGACTTCGGGCGAGGAGCCATCCAGTTTGTCGCTCGCATTCCGACCCGCCGCTTTGTCCCGATGCATTTTTGGGAACGTCCGGATGAGATACGATCCTTCATCACGACAGATCTGTCGGAAAGTTGCCAGGTGGCTTTATTAGCCGTTCCGGGAGAATCACTCGTTTTTTAATGTTTTTATCATATCAATAATATATTCAAATATGGAAATTAAAGGAAAATTCGATCATTTCAACATCAATGTACGAGACTTGCAACAAAGCATTGCTTTCTATCAACAGGCATTAGGACTGAAAGAGCACCATCGGAAAACCGCAGAAGACGGCTCTTTCATTTTAGTATATATGACCGACGAGACAAGCAACTTTCTATTAGAGCTGACCTGGCTGCGAGACCGGACGACACCTTACGAATTGGGAGACAACGAAAGCCACCTCTGCTTCAGAGTGGCGGGCGATTACGACCGGATACGCGAATACCACCGGAAAGCCGGATACATCTGTTTTGAAAATTTCGACATGGGGCTCTATTTTATCCACGATCCGGACGATTATTGGATCGAAATTCTTCCTATTTAATCTTTTTTTGCCCTTTCAAATAGAATAAAGTGCGTTTTTTCGACAAAACATAGTGCTATTTATAACAGTTCGCACTATATTTGCCCTCAGAAGTATTCATTATTAATCTAAAAAATAAAATCATGGAGAAGCCTTATGTAGTAGGTATCGATATAGGAGGTACCAATACTGTTTTTGGCGTAGTAGATGCAAGAGGAAGCATCTTATATAGCGGATCTATCAAAACTGGAAAATATACAGAGATAGATGATTATGTAACCGAATTGGCCAAAGGATTGAATTTGGTAATCGAACAAGCCGGAGGTGCTAATAAAATCAAAGGTATCGGTGTAGGGGCTCCAAACGGAAACTTCTTCAACGGTTGTATCGAATTTGCACCGAATTTGCCTTGGAAAGAGAAAATTCCATTGGCACAGCTCATCAGCGAAAAACTCGGTGGCATACCCGTTGCCCTGACAAATGATGCAAATGCAGCAGCAATCGGCGAAATGACTTATGGAGCTGCCCGCGGCATGAAAGACTTTATCGTGATCACGTTGGGAACCGGCGTCGGTAGCGGTATCGTAATCGGCGGAAACTTAGTGTACGGACACGACGGCTTTGCCGGAGAATTAGGACACGTGATCATGCGCAGAAACAACGGACGTCCGTGCGGATGCGGCCGTCAAGGGTGTTTAGAAGCGTATGCATCGGCAACAGGTGTAGCACGTACGGCACGCGAATACTTGGAAATCCGCAAAGACGACAGTTTGTTGCGCGAGTTGGATCCGGACGAAATCACATCTAAAGATGTATACGATGCAGCAATGAAGAACGACAAGTTGGCGCTTGAGATTTTCGAATTCACCGGAAATCTGTTAGGGGAAGCCTTTGCCGATTTCGTTGCATTCTCCAGCCCGGAAGCCATTATCCTGTTCGGAGGCCTGACCAAAGCCGGCGATCTGATCATGAATCCGATCAAACGTGCGATGGATAAGAACATGCTGAAAGTATTTGCCGGAAAGACCAGACTGCTCTTCTCTCAACTGAAAGAAAGTGACGCGGCCGTATTAGGCGCCAGCGCATTAGGTTGGGAAGCAAAATAATATCATTCCAACAACAAAGGGGGGTGTGTCAAAAAAATGATATTTTTGGCACATCCCCTTTCAATTGTATAAAAAAATCTCCCATGACCGCACAACACCCGTTACATCTCTTCTCTTTTTGTCCGAAATGCGGAAAAAAGCGTTTTGTCGTACAGAATGAAAAAGCAAAAAAATGTACGGAATGCGGCTTTGTCTACTATTTCAATCCCTCGGCAGCCGTGGCCTGTTTCATCCGCGACTCGAAAGGGAACCTGTTATTGGTACGTCGCGGAAAAGAACCCGCCAAAGGGACACTCGACCTGCCCGGAGGATTTGTCGACCTGTATGAATCGGCCGAAGAGGCTGTCCGGCGAGAAGTGCTGGAAGAGACGGGATTGCAGGTCAACAATTGCCGTTACCTCTTTTCCCTCCCCAATATCTACCTCTATAGTGGTTTTGAAGTGCATACCGTCGACCAGTGCTTCGAATGCACGGTTCTTTCTTTTGCCGGAACTTTTGCAAATGACGACGCTGCCGAAATCATTATCATGCCGATAGGCAGCCTTGTTCCCGAAGATTTCGGATTGCTTTCCATTCGCGAAGCTGTAAAAAAATACAAAAAAGACAACCGGATGTAAAAGAAAAAAGGCTTTCTTTCGAAAACCGACTCACACTCAACCTTTTATCCAAGAAACGAAAATGTAATTCATTGTAAAAAGGCCTCACTCTTCCAATGTGCTTTTTATATAAATCGGTATAAAACTCAAAGTTATCATGTATATTTGCAACATATAACCGACAGTATATGTTTTATACATATATCTGTATAATAAAGCGAAAGAGTGATGAAACGAATACTTATTCCCTTGTGCCTGATGATAGGTACCCATATCGCGACCGGACAGCGGACCCACCAGTTCAGCACCACCGACCGTCTGTTTATTGAAGGTCGGGATTTCTTTTATCAAAAAAACTACCCCGGCTGTACCGACAAATTGCAGGCGTATAAACAGCACGGAAAAGATGCCAACCTCTTACAGGAGGCAGATTATATGCTGGCGTATGTAACCTACATACAAGGGATAAAAAATGCCGACATTGTCTTGAAAGAACATTTGGAGCAATATCCGGATTCGCGGCACGACAATGAAATCAAATTCATGATCGGATCGGTTCACTTCGGACGCGAAGAGTATGAAAAAGCGGCTTATTGGTTTCGGGAAACGAATATCGACGTCTTAAGTCCGGAACAACAGGAGGCTTCCACTTTCCGGCTTGCTTACGCATTGCTCCAGACCGGAGAAGAAGAAAAAGCACGCGGCTATTTCAGCCGGATTGCGCAGATCGGACAGACCTACAAAGAGGCGTCCACCTACTATGTCTCGTACATCGACTACACGACCGGCAAATACGACAATGCCTTGGCCGGGTTCGAAAAACTGAGAAACCATCCCGAATTTCAGGCACAGTCTCTTTACTACATCACCCAGATCTATTTCCTCCAAAACAAATACGAACGGGCGATGGCAGAGGGCGAAAAATTATTGGCACGCTATCCGGAAAACGATAACAACGAAGAGATTTACCGGATTATCGGAAATGCGGCCTACCATTTGGGAGATGAAGCGAAAGCCATTTCCATGTTGAGCAAATATGTTTCCATGACCGACCAACCCTTGCGCAACGATCTCTATCTGTTGGGTGTCGCTTTTTTCAATAAAAGCACCTATAGCAGCGCCATTAACAACTTGAGTAAAACAACGCTCCAAAACGATGCCCTCACCCAAAACGCCTATCTCTATTTAGGGCAGAGTTATTTGAAACTGAACGACAAGAACAATGCGCGCATGGCTTTTGAAGCTGCTGCCACGGCCTCGTTCGACAAACAGATTCAAGAAGTAGCCCTTTATAATTATGCATTGCTCGTCCACGAAACCGAATTTACCGGATTCGGCGAATCGGTATCTATTTTCGAGGATTTCCTGAACGATTTTCCACAATCGAAATATGCCGACAAAGTGAACGACTATTTGGTGGAAACGTATCTGACAACCAAAAACTATGAGGCGGCCTTACAATCCATCAACAAAATCAAACAGCCGAGTACGAAAATACAGGAAGCCAAACAAGGTATCTTGTTCCAATTAGGGACACAGGCTTTTGCCAATGTACAGACAGAAGAGGCCATCGATCTGTTTACCAAGGCGATTGCCGTCGGATCTTACGATATAGAAGCACGAAATGAAGCCTATTTCTGGCGAGGAGAGAGCCGCTACCGGCTGCTGCAATATCAAAACGCCATTTCCGACTATCAGACGTATCTGAATAATACACGCCGGAGAGACACCGATATGTATGCCCTGGCCCACTATAATTTAGGATATTGTTTTTTCAAACTGCAAGACTATTCGGCCGCCCTCAGCCGTTTCCGCCACTATACCGAAGCAGAAACAAACCGGCAAGCACCTTCGCTGGCCGATGCCTACAACCGGATCGGCGACTGCCTCTACCGGAACCGCCAATTCGCTCAGGCAGAGGAGAACTACTCACGGGCAGCCAGCTTGTCTCCTGCAGCCGGAGATTATGCTGTATTCCAAAAGGGATTTCTTTTGGGACTGCAAAAAGAATACAAAGGAAAAATCGACCAGATGGACCGTCTGATGCGCGATTATCCGGAATCACAATATGTCGACGATGCCTTATTTGAAAAAGGACGATCGTACGTCCTGCTCGGGAATGACGAATCGGCCACACAGACATTCGAGAAACTGACGAACGATTTTCCGCAAAGCAGTCTGGCCCGAAAGGGAGGTATCCAATTGGGTCTGCTCTATTTCAACAACAACCGTTCGGAAAAAGCAGCCGAGGCCTACAAAAAGGTGATCGACCGGTATCCGGGCAGCGAAGAAGCGAAAGTCGCCCTGCAAGATTTGAAATCGGTATATATCGATTTGAATGACATCGATGCCTATGCCGCCTATGTCAATTCGTTAGGAGGAAACATCCGGTTAGAGGTAAGCGAACAAGATTCGTTGACCTATATTGCCGCCGAAAAACTCTTCATGAGAGGAGATAATGCCGGTGCACGCCGCAGTTTGGCAAATTATCTGCAAACATTCCCCGACGGGGCTTTCAGCTCGAATGCGAACTATTATTTAGGAAGTATCGCTTTCGCCGAAAAAGCGCATGACGAAACCATCCGCCGTTTCCGGACCGTCATCAGCAGCGGAGATACGAAATTTATCGAAGAGGCGACTGCACGGATTGCCGAAATCAACTATTTAAATCAAGATTATCCCGCAGCCTTGGAAGACTTCAAACAATTGAAGATCGTAGCTGAAAAACCGGAAAACCGGCAAGCCGCCCGTTTGGGAATCATGCGTTGTGCCTTACAGACCGGCGCCGAAGCAGAAGCCCTTGCCGCTGCGGAAGAGCTGTTGAAAGAGGCCAAAATTTCTCCTGAGTTGGAAGTGGAGGCGCGTTATGTCCGGGCAAAAGCCTACATCGAACAAAAACAGCCGGACAAAGCGATGGCCGATCTGAAAATACTGAGTAAAGATACCCGTACCGTACACGGTGCCGAGGCGAAATACCTGCTTGCACAACAGTATTTCAATGCGCATGAAGATAAAAAAGCGGAAACGGAATTAGAGGAGTTTGCCAAAAACGGGACTCCCCACCAGTATTGGTTGGCACGTGGTTTTATTCTTTGGGCAGACCTGTACATTCGTCAGGGAGACGATGTGCAAGCACGTGCTTATCTGAAAAATTTACAGAATAATTACAAAGGGAATGACGACATTGCCGATATGATTGAAAATCGCTTGGCTAAATTAACGAATTGAGGAGGAAAGCAATGAAAAAGAATACCTATATACAACTGATCGCAGCACTCATGCTGGCCGGATACAGTGCAGGCACCGTAGCACAGGAGAACAAAACGAACGAAAAGGCGTTGAACCGGGAGATGACGCTCGAACGCGAATACGACCCGACCGTTCAGGATGCCAACAAAGTCAATACCTTACCGGTGGTAAAAGAACCGACGGTCACCAAAAGGCCGATCGATTATGCCGGTTTTACCCTTCCGGCAAATCCGGAAAGCGAGATCACCCGTCTATCTTCGGGTAAAATCATGACGCAGATACCTGCTAACCGCAAAAGAGGCTACCTGCATTTCGGGGGAGGATCGTATTTGAACCTGGACGGCGACTTCGGATATCATCTGCTGAATACGGACAAAGACAAACTGAACCTCTGGTTCTCGCATCGGTCGACGAACGGAAATGTCAAGTATCTGCAAAATGACGAAAAGGTAAAAGCCAAAATAAACGATAACCTCGGAGGAATCGACTTTAAACATACGTTTGAAAAAGCCATTTTAGATATGGGTATCAAGTATGGATATGCTACCTACAACTATTTCGGCTATACCCTCCTGTCGCCGCCTTTATGGAGTAGCACTTACTATCCGGGTACAGCAGCAACCAACACGGATAAAGAAACCAATCAGGCCGATCAGCTCATACAGACAAATATCGGCATCCAATCGGCCGGACACGTACCTTTCGGCTATCTGCTCGGCATCGACTACACACGCTTTTCCCACAAATACGGCCTGAATAAAGAACAGGATGAAGGGGTTGCCGAACAGACGGTCGGTATCGATTTAGACCTCAATACGCCGTTAGGCGATCATCTGTTAGGCGTAGACGGCCGGGTGGAGGTTTTCAATTATACGCAGCCGAACTATCTGTCCGATATCTATCAGGACATTTTCGACAATTACACCCAGGCGGTCCTCTCTCCTTACTTGAAATTAGAGGGTGACAACTGGCATGCCCGTATCGGAGCAAAAGCGCTGATTGTGGCCGGTTTAAAAAATGATGCCGGAAAGACATTTACATTGACGCCCAATCTGTCTGCCGATGTAACCGTAGCAGAACAGACCGTGCTTTACGGAAAAATAGACGGTAATTTACGGTCGAACAGCATGTACGAAATCGCGCAAATCACCCGATACGCATCTCCCCTGTTCCGCATTCAACCGTCTCGCGATTGGTGGGACAGCCAATTGGGTATCAAAAGCCGGCTTGCTCCCGGTTTTTGGATGAATCTGTTCGGCGGATACCGTATGAGCAAGAATGATTACAATTTTATTTCACCTGTTCTGTATGAAAAAGGTGAAAACTTTTTCGAAATCTTCCCCTTATATTTTCGGCCGAAATTGACCAATCCATTTGTATCCCTTTATGGCCAAAACGGCATCGAGTCGAAGCAACTCTACATCGGGGCAGATTTCAAATACAGCTACCAGCAGTGGGTTGATATTCAACTGAAAGGGGTCTACAACAACTGGAAATTAGGCTTCACAAAGGACAATCTTGAAATCCAGCCGCAAGCGCATCAATCGGAACGGATCGGCCGCCCTGTAATGGAAATCAATGCCGGTGTGACCCTGCGGCCGATGACAAACCTCTCTGCTTCCCTCGATTATTACCTCGCGACAGGTAGGAAAGCAGCCGTAGGAGAGAATGTAAAAGAGTTGAAAAATATCAACGAACTGAATCTGACTGGAAATTATACGTTAAACGATACATTCGGCATTTATCTGAAGATGAAAAACGTATTATTCCAAAAACAAGAGCTCTTTTACGGCTACCCGCTGCAAAGTTTTGGCGTAATGGCTGGATTCAATCTTCTATTCTGATCAAGCGACAGATAAAAAACGGCAATGCAGGGAGTCAAAAATCTGACAGAGGGGACCATCAAACGGCAACTGTTCAATTTAGCCCTGCCGATTATGGGCACTTCGTTCATCCAGATGGCATACGGGATTACCGATATGGCCTGGGTAGGACGTTTAGGCAGCAAGGCCGTGGCGGCAGTCGGGGCCGTCGGCATTCTGATGTGGATGGCCTATTCGATTGCTTACCTTAACAAAATCGGTGCCGAAGTGAGTGTCGCCCAGAGCATTGGCGCCCAAAACGAGACGAATGCCCGCCTGTATGCGTCTCATAACCTGACGATCGCATTGATCATCTCCACCGTTTTGGGTGCATTGTTGTTTCTATTGGCCCATCCGGTCATTTCGGTTTTCCAATTGGAACAGGAGATCTCGTCACATGCCGTCAGCTACCTCCGCATTGTCGCCCTCGCCTTTCCGTTTGTGTTCCTTTCGGCAGCCTTTACCGGCATATACAATGCCGCCGGATTAAGCAAGATCCCTTTTTTCATCAGCGGAAGCGGATTGGTTCTCAACATGATACTCGATCCGCTGTTCATCTTCGGATTCAATTGGGGAACGGATGGAGCAGCGTGGGCAACCGCCCTTTCGGAAGCTGCCGTCTGTCTGTTCTTCATCTTCTTTATGAAAAGAAAAATACGTCTGTTTTCCGGTTTTCGTTTCATAACCCCTTTACAGCTGACCTATACCAAACAAATTATCCGGTTAGGACTTCCGGTTGCCGCCCTGAATGCTCTTTTTGCAATCATCAATCTGATCATGGGGCGGACGGCCTCGACCTATGGAGGGCACATCGGACTGACGACCCTGACTGCCGGAGGCCAGATCGAAGCGCTTGCCTGGAATACGTCTCAAGGATTCAGTACTGCCTTGAGTACATTCGTTGCCCAGAATTTCGCCGCCGGCAAAAAAGAGCGAGTCTTGCAGGCTGTTTATACAACACTGAAAATGACCGCGTTCATCGGTTTGATCTGTACCATTTTATTTGTCCTTTTCGGGGAAGAGGTGTTTTCGCTGATTGTTCCGGAACAGGCGGCATACGAAGCCGGCGGCCTGTTTTTACGGATCGACGGTTATTCTGTCCTGCTGATGATGCTCGAAATCACAATGCAAGGCCTGTTTTATGGAGTAGGAAAAACCAATCCTCCAGCTATTATAAGCATCACATTCAACACCTTGCGCATCCCAATGGCAATCGGACTGACGGCATTGGGGTTGGGTATTTCCGGAGTTTGGTGGGCGATCAGCATCTCCAGCATGTTGAAAGGGATCACCTCCTATATCTGGTTCAGCCTCCTTCGGAAAAAGTTGCTGCAATAACCTTCTATACCGTTTTTATTTATTCCTTACTTTACCCGACAAATATTCTGTATCTTTGTCGGATATTTTAATTATTGACATTAAAAACAGCAAATATGGAACAATTTTTCAAACCGGAAACCCTTTGCGTGCAGGGGGGATGGCATCCTCAAAAAGGAGAGCCCCGCGTATTGCCGATTTATCAAAGTACGACTTTCAAATACGACAGCAGTGAGCAGATGGCCAAATTATTCGACTTGGAAGAAAGCGGCTATTTTTACACCCGCCTGCAAAACCCGACCAACGATGCCGTTGCTGCCAAAATAGCCGCCCTCGAAGGAGGGGTCGGAGGTATGCTGACCGCTTCCGGACAAGCAGCCAACTATTACGCGCTGTTCAACATCTGCGAAGCCGGCAGCCACATCGTCTGTTCTTCTACCATTTATGGGGGAACCTTCAACTTGTTTGGCGTAACGTTAAAAAAACAGGGAATAGAAGTCACCTTTGTCGATCCGGACGATTCCGAGGAGACCATAGAGGCTGCCTTTCAACCGAATACGAAAGCGCTCTTCGGAGAAACACTTTCAAATCCGGGCATGCATGTGCTTGATATCGAAAAATTTGCCCGTATTGCCCATCGCAACGGCGTTCCGTTGATTGTCGACAACACTTTTGCCACTCCGATCAACTGCCGCCCGTTCGAATGGGGTGCCGATATCGTCACGCATTCCACTACCAAATATATGGACGGACATGCAACCTGCGTGGGCGGAGCCATTGTCGACAGCGGAAATTTCGACTGGGATGCACATGCCGATAAATTTCCGGGACTGACGACACCCGACGAATCGTATCACGGGTTGACCTATACCACCGCTTTCGGAAAACTGGCCTATATCACCAAAGCAACGGCCCAACTCATGCGCGACCTCGGATCCATCCAAGCTCCCATGAATGCCTTTTTGCTCAACCTCGGACTGGAAACGCTCCACCTCCGTATGCCGCAACATTGCAAAAATGCACAACAGGTAGCAGAATGGTTGGAAGCCGACGAAAGGGTTGCATGGGTCGATTATCCGGGACTGAAAAGCAATCGATATCATGCATTAGCCAATAAATACATGCCGAACGGCACCTGTGGCGTCATTGCATTCGGGCTGAAAGGATCTCGCGAAGATGCTGTCCGGTTTATGGATCGGCTGAAAATGATCTGCATCGTTACGCATGTAGCCGATGCACGCACCTGTATTCTTCATCCAGCCAGCCATACACACAGGCAGTTGAGCGACGAACAGCTACGGGCCGCCGGGGTAGCCCCCGATTTGATCCGCCTGTCGGTAGGCATCGAAAACGCAACCGATATCATTAACGATATCGAACAAGCGCTCCGCTAAGTTCTGTCACAACTGTGACAAGCCTTTGTCACAAGTGTGACGTCGGGAGCTTTTTTGAAACCCCGCCGACTGACATTTTGTCAGATCTAAAAATTCTTTCAGAAAAATCCTAAAAAAGGCCGATTAGCCTTATTGAAAAACCGGATCCTTCCGGAAAATCGCATGGGACAAATCGGCCTTTTTTGTGGTCCGCTATATCTACTTAATATTCATCGACCTTCAGATCGGTACGGAATTTATCCAACTGTGCCTGCATACGCGTAACAATGTCGGCATACTCCGGATGTTCGTACAAATTATTCAACTCATTCGGATCGTTTTGCAAATCATAAAGCTCATTACAATTGATCGCTTCGTTGTATTTGTCTTTTTCACCATAAAAATGGATCAATTTATAGCGCGCATCGCGTACACCGTCATGCCGACGAACCATGTGATAAGCCGGATAATCATAATAATGATAGTACAAGTACGTTCTCCAATCGGCAGGTTTCTTTCCATCTAATAAGGGTAGCAAAGAGGTACCGACCATCCACTCCGGTTTCTCGATGCCTGCGATATCTAAGTAGGTCGGCGCATAATCGATATTCTGCACTAAGTCAGCATTTTCATTTCCAGCCGTTTGTTTTCCCGGGAAACGGATAATCAACGGTGTACGGAAAGATTCTTCATACATGAAGCGTTTGTCGAACCAGCCATGCTCACCCATATAAAAACCTTGATCGGAAGTATATACGATCACTGTATTCTCCATCAATCCCTCTTTTTCCAAATAGGCGATCAGCCGGCCCACTTCATCGTCTATCGATTTGATACAACGCAGATAATCTTTGACATAGCGCTGATATTTCCATTTTACCAGCTCCTCTCCTTTCAGCTGTTGGGCAATAAATTTTTCATTTCTCGGTTTATAGGAGGCTACCCATGCTTCCCGCTGTTCAGGGGTCATACGAGCGACCGATCCCTCCCAACCCTGCCGTTCGGGTTCGTTCTCGAATGCTTTTGTATTTCCTAACTCTTCCACTTTCAAATCGTATATCATGGTCAAATCCCGGTCTATACGCATTTCTTGGGTACGGGCGGCATCGCAACGCGTAGCATAATCGTCGTTAAACGTTTCGGGATAAGGAAATTCCAGCTCCTCATAGAGATCTGCATACTTCAGATCCGGCATCCAGTTTCGGTGAGGGGCTTTATGATGTACCAATAGGCAGAAGGGTTTTTCCGGATCCCGGCCCTCTAAAAACTCGATTGCATGATCGGTCGTCAGTGTGGTGGCATATCCGTTTTCCTTCACGAATTGTCCGTTTGAAAGATGGCTCTTGAATTCCGGATTATAATAACTTCCCTGATCCCACAGCACATGGTAGAAATCAAACCCTTTCGGTTCGCAGCGCATGTGCCACTTACCTACTACACCAGTCTGATATCCATGTTGTTGAAGAATTTCGGAGAAAAACGTTTTTGTGGTATCGATTCCGGCTCCCAACTGCCGTTGTCCGTTCTGATGACTATACAGGCCGGTCATAAGACAAGCCCTGCTGGGAGTAGACAGTGAATTTTCGACAAAAGCCTGGCGAAACAACATGCCTTCCTCGGCCAAGCGGTCGATATTCGGCGTCGGCGCCATTTGTCCCAATACATGTCCATAAGCACTGATTGTTTGATAGGAATGATCATCCGTCATGATATGGATGATGTTCAGCGGTTTTTGTTCAGGCTGTTTCACGCCGGTTCCACACGAAGCAAGCAACAACAGCGGAACGAGCGATTCGGCCGTTTTTATACAATTTTTCATACCTTATGTCTTTAAATCCGGTATAAAGTTATAAAAAATAGAGGAAAGCGTACCGATATTTAATCTTTTAAAGAATCCGGCTCTATAGGCAAGGCTTTTTTGCGCAACAACAATGTATCCTGTCCGGCTTTTTCCGGTTCGGCTGTCGCATATGTTTTCTTTTTTTGGAGGATCTCTCCTGTCGGCAGATTGTTATAATTTTTCCAAGTTCCGTCTCGTTTGACATTCCGCCGATGGATATAAGCCTTGCGGCTGGTCAGCTCTCCGGCATCGAAAGTCGCCACAACACCGCTTTCCAAGGCTCCCTTCAAGGGATTTCGTTTCAGTTCATCCAATATAGACTGGTAAACAGGCAGGACTTTTTCTTCGGGAAGTGTATAAAACCAGAAAATGTAACTTGGCAGATCTTTCAAGGCCACTTTACGGGAAGATGTAGCAGAATCCGGATGGGTATATTCAGAAAAGTCTTTAACGACAGGCAATGGAGGTGTAGCAGTCCGCAAAGAAGAGGCTGGACTTTCCGAGCGGAGGAAAATACCCTGCTGTATGGCCTTTTTCGTTTCTTCATTCAGTTCGATTTTTTCTTCTCCCGAGAGCATCTTTTGTAGCCAAAGCGAATCCTTTTTGGTCCATTGTGCATTCAAATCTACAACCACGCCTCCCCATAAAAGAAAAATCAGAAACAACTGCTTTTCCATATCCACATTTTTCAACGAAAATAGAGAAGAAAAAACATTATTTCTGATAATATAAAGTAAATACGCTTATGAATATTAAATATTAAGTCTTTTTCAGAAGCGTTAAGCCGGATCGGTCAGATTTTTCAAAAACAGGTCCATCATACGTTTGGCAGCCACAAAAGAACTGATCTCATTCCCCAGCACCTGTTGTTCCGTCACTGCCAGCATCCGCTCTACGGCAGGATTATGATAGAACGTTTCACGCAATGTATCGTTGATGCTTTCGTACATCCAATATTTGGCCTGTTCGTTTCGTTTATAGTTGAAATAGCCGTTTGCTTTCGTAAACGCCATATATTCATCCACCATGTCCCAGATTTCCCTAATACCGATATTGTAATAACCTGAATAGGTCAATACTTTCGGGAACCAGCCCGACTCGGCAGGCGGAAACAGGTGCAACGCGTTTCTGAATTGGGCGGCAGCCAACTTCGCTTTATCAATATTATCGCCGTCGGCCTTATTGATAATGATACCGTCGGCCATTTCCATAATGCCCCGTTTAATCCCTTGCAATTCGTCGCCTGTTCCGGCCAACTGGATCAACAGGAAAAAATCGACCATCGAATGGACGGCCGTCTCACTCTGTCCGACACCGACTGTTTCGACAAAGACCGTATCGAATCCGGCTGCCTCACAAAGCACAATCGTTTCGCGCGTCTTACGGGCAACGCCTCCCAACGAGCCGGCCGAAGGCGAAGGACGTATAAAAGCGTTTTTCTCGCGCGAAAGGGCTTCCATGCGGGTTTTATCACCTAAAATACTCCCTTTCGAACGTTCGCTGCTGGGATCTATTGCCAAGACCGCCAATTTACGTTGGTGCTGATTGATCAGATGCATGCCGAACACATCGATCGAAGTACTTTTTCCGGCTCCGGGAACACCTGTGATTCCGATACGTACCGATTTTCCGGCATAAGGCAGACATTTTTCAATAATTTCCTGCGCAATCTGCTGATGTTCGTATTTCGAACTTTCCACTAATGTAACGGCCTGACTGAGAATCGTTATATCCTCTTTCAAGATGCCCTCTACATACTCGGCCGGAGTATATTCCCTTCTCCTGATCCGCTTCCTCATATAGGGATTGACGGTCGGTACATCCGACACGCCTTGATTCACTTTCAATCCTTTATACAGATCGTCATTTTCAGGATGTTCCATCTTTTTTATTTTTTTCGGCAATCACCTTGACCAGCCGTACCGGCCCGTTGGGGTCATTGCATACGATATTAATCAGTGTCTCTATTTTTGTCTTTACGGCTTTCGGACGTATGGCGACTTTAAACGTCGCTGTTGTTCCCGGTTTAATTTCTTTCCGGCCTCCGGAAATTTCGATACGCTCATCTTCGCACGTTATACTGTGGATCATCAGCGGCGATTTCCCGGTGTTCGCAATCTCGATCGTTCCGGTCACTTTATTCGTTCCGATCAGTGGAATAACACTTCCTTTTTCCTTCAACAAGCCAAAATCGAGTAACGTTCCCGACAACTGTGCTACCGGCGCCATCGCCTTTTCAGCAGCAGAAAGCCGGTCGAAGTCGTCGATAAGATTGGCAGCCACTTGAATCCGCCCCTCTTTCGTCTGTTCAGCCTCCTTCTCGATTTCGAGCGGTATCTCATCCGTAATCCGTCCCTTATGCTTGATACCTTTCGCATCCATGACCACCTCGATTTTTCCGATCTCTCCCGGCGCCAACGTAGCCGGAACAGCCGTTACATGCAAAAAGTGCGCTGTTTTACCGATACGAACCGTAAGCGGAGCGCTTCCCTCGTTAATCACATGGATGGTTTCCTCCAATTTTTCATGTTGTCGGATGGTACTGAAAAGGATGTTTTTCGCCTGCAATTTCAGGCTGCCGAAACTATACGGATACATAAAGGCCGGTTGCGTCGGTTTGGGACGAACATTTCCTTTGATACCGAGAGAAAAAGCCCCTTTTTTTCCATTGCTATAAATAGAAACCGTTTTATAGAACGGGCCCGGACGCCCTTTCGGATTATAGGTAACCTTTACCTCCCCTGTTTTTCCGGGAGCAATCGGCTCTTTTGTCCATTCCGGTTCGGTACAGCCGCAAGACGCCGTAATACGGACAATTACCAAAGGTGTTTTCCCCTCGTTCCTGACGATAAATACATGACTTGCCAATCCGGCTGCCTCTTCAATTGTCCCGAAATCATAAATCAATTCATCCGCAGCAATCAAGGCATCCCGGTTCTGCGCCTGCACACCGACCGAAAAAGACAGCATGCAAAGCAGATACACCATCACGTATTTCATCGCCTTCGACATACGTTATTTAGGATCTACAACCCCTCGGATCGTAAAAATAAAACTTCCTGTTTTCCCGTTACTGTATACCGAAATCGTTTTTACAAACGGACCCGGACGGTTTTCGGGATCAAATGTAATTTTCAGCGAACCGGTTTTTCCAGGAGCGATCGGCTCTTTCGTCCATTCCGGAGTCGTACAACCACAAGAAGCAACAACGCGTGTCATCACCAACGGGGCCTTCCCGGTATTTTGTACCTGAAACGTGTGTGTAACCGTTCCGCCATCTTCTTTGATTGCACCGAAATCAAACACCGTCTCTTCTGCTGAAATTACAGCTTTATCTTGAGCGGCAACCCATCCTGTAGCCAACAGGATGGTCGTAAAAATTAAAATAATCTGTTTCATTGTTTTCTATTACACTATAGTTAGTGTTGCAAAGATACGATATTTTCGGCAGATTGCACACGTGTACCCTCCGTATGTGATATAAATTCGGGGGCATACAGACACTGAATGGTGCAGACTCCTCCCGAATAATTTCCCGGACGGGATATATAAACCGGATATTCAAGCACATACGTTCCTTTCGGCAAACGTTCGATAAAGAATCGTTCAGCCACATCGGTCGAGCTCCGGTACATCCAGAGCCCATCGCGGTAAATCGATCCGGAGAGATGGCGGGTCGTTTCAAAACAACCGGCGTGCAAATCATTCAGAAAAACATAATCCATTTCCCGGTCCGAACGGACTACCAGCCGGACGATGGCCTTATCGCCCGTCTTTAACATACGTGCAGGGGTTACAGGTACCATTTCGATGCCTTTTGCGCCTTTCACTTCCACAAACATTTTTTTCTCGACATTCAACACGCCCTTCTGCTTTTCGATCTGGTCGATCGGCTGGAAAAACTGCCGGTAGACCGCTCCCCATGCAGGAGCCGTTCCTTTTTTAGAGAGGGAGACCACCGTTTCTTCCCGTCCGCTTCCAAGCGAATCGGTAAACGCTATCTTCCGGTAACCTGTGGCCGTTTCCCCGTCTGCCGTACTGTATACCCGGTCTTTCCAGCGAATTTCGCATACATTGTTTTCCGCCAGCCAGTCGCTTCCCGTCAACAACAGGGCGTAAATGGCATGTACGGTTGCCGGGACCGATTCCCAACGTTGCGTCCGTTTCTGACAGATCAGCCACTGTTTCATCCGGTCGGTTTCCCGAAGTTCAGACGGAGCGCTTGCATGGAAGAACGACATCAACAAGGCATGGGTTTCGACCGGCGATGTCCAATATCCGTTGCGGCGGTTATTCGCCCAGTACATGCCCTGTTCGGGAGAGACTGTCGCTGTTTTCCGCAACCATTGCAACAAGATATCCGTTTCTTTTTTATGCCCGGACTTCCACATCAACATACCGACCAATCCTTTTTCATACAACGATTTATTTTCCCATTGCTTCCAGGCCAGATCGGTAAAATACAGAATAGCCCGCCCTATTTCGGCCGAAGCCGGTTGATCCGCAAAAAACGTCCGGATCAACAGATAATCGAGTATATCCGCATGTACCTCCGTGCGCTTCTTTGCCAAAAACAGGTGATGTTCCGCAATGATTTTCTGATCTAAGAAGCGAAGCGCTTTCAACATCATTTTCCGTTCTTCATCCGCATATTCAACGACCTGAAGTTGCTGCAAGTAGACCAGTCCTTTTAAGACGGAAAGCGTCACATTCCAACTCGGAGACATGCCTTTGAACCACCCCCATCCGCCATCGGCAGTCTGTTGCTGCAACAACTGGTTCATGGCGGCCTCTCTTAACCCGGCCGCCTGATTCAAGTCAAACAGAAGGGCCAGCCGTTTTTTCTGTTCCGTTTCGTTTTGTCCCTCCAGCACCCACGGTGTTTCCTGCAGCAGAACGGTCTTTAGCTCCTGATTTTTCTCAATATTGGAGAGAAGCGTTTCTGCCGTGCCGCTTTCGGCGGTCCATCGCTCGATGATCTTTTGGATACGCGGATGCGAACGGACGATGTGCGTGGCTAATGTATTGCCGTAAAAAGAGGCAAACCACGAGAGCACATCCTCGTTTGCAGGGGTACGCAATGCAGGCAAGGCCTGTACGGCATACCAAATCGGATTCGCCGTTATTTCCAACGTCATACGGAACGGCCGTATCCCCTCTTTACCTTTCAAGCGGACGGTTTCTTCCGCTTTATCAAACAGGAAGAACGGTGTACTTTCCGTTACCAACATTTCGTCCGAAAGGACCGGAAGCAGATGCTGTTCGCCGTCACTTCCCTTTTCCGATGTGGCAACGATGCGACAACCGACCAATCCGCTTACCGAAGCGGGTACTGTAAACGACCAATCCACCGAGATAGTTTGGCCTTTCTGGAGCGTGAAAGCCTTCTGCGCTTTCGTCAGGCAGAGGATCGGTTGCTCATTCTCCGGGTCGAACAGCTCTATACGGGCAGTCCCTTCCAACGTTTCCTCCGAGCGGTTGATTAGCTGGCTGGAAAGGGTCACCTTGTCATTTTGCCGTAAAAAACGCGGTAAATTCGGTAAAACCATCAACGGTTTATTACTGATGATTTCTTTTGAAAGAGATCCGAATTTCAAGTCTTTTGTATGTGCCAACAGTTGTAGCTTCCACGTCGTATTACTTTCCGGCAGGGTAAATCCGAAAGCGACATTTCCCTCTTTATCAGTCGTCAATACCGGATAGAAGAAAGCCGTTTCCGAAAAATTCCGGCGAAGTTCCACCGACTGTTCAGTTGCCTGCGGTTGACGCTTTTCCGTTGTTTGCTCGTTTTCATCCATCAAATCCGATACCATGGCCTCTGATTTGTCTTCACTCTCTTTCGCTGCCATGGGAAGCGATTCAAGCATCGCCTCATCCATTAGCATCGCATTCCCCGCCCTTGCAGCACGCAAGTAGAAATCTCGATCCGAAGGAAGCGCATATTTCGGCCATGCCAACGTATAAAAAAGAAAATTAGGTTCCTTTTGATACCGAAGGTAAATCGCATCCGATCCGCCTCCGGATGCAAAAGAGGTGCCGACCGTAAAATACGGAGCCGGTAAATAGAAAGAACGTACCGGATAAAAAGACCATGAAAAAGGAGTAATTTCATCCAAGGAGGCGTCATACATACCCGCCAGCAATTCCGCCGGAACCGGTATCGAATCGGCGTCTACGATGCGGAATTTCCAATATTCCCGGCTTCCAGGTAACAACTGATCCCGGAATGTATCCGTATAAATACGCAGTTTTCGGTCCGGCTTCCGGCGATAAATCGATTGCTTCTGTACATGTAATACCCGTTCTTTCAGAAAAGAGAACAAGACGGTACAACCCTCTCCGTAGCTTTCGTTAAAAGGAATCCGGAACGTACGGCATTCATTACTCATTTCGAGCCGTTTTCGTTCCTTTAAACGTTCCTTGTCATCGAAAATTTCATACAAGATATACGCTTCTTTATCAGATGTACCGAAAACAAACTCGGCCATTTCGCCCGGCAGGCATTCCGTTTTTTGGGGAATCAGCCATGTATGCGTAAAGACCGGCGGACGCTTGTCCTGCAGGTCATACAAGATAAAAGGCTGCTCCGCCGTCGCCTCTTTCCCTTGCGAATCGAGCGCCTTTGCTTTCAGCAGATACCTTCCCGACGGCAACGGGCGAAAGGTTTCGGCCGGCAACTCCTGCCGGCTGTCGAACGTTCCGGCACAGATAAACTTCTCCTCCGGATCCGACATTTCACCCGCCTCTTTATCCAACAAACGGTACAATTGGTAAGTACCCTCAACATCCATCGGTTTACCGTTGATTGTATATGCCTTTATGCCGATTTTAGCCTGCGACCGTTCCATTTTTTGATCCTTGACATAGGGCGATAAAATGATGCCGCAATCGCCGACCGAGAAAAAGAAAGAGGCTTCCTGAGACTCTCCTTTATTGTCAGTCAAAAGCACCTGTACCTCATACGTCTGATTGTTACTGTATGTGGAGAATGCTTGTAAACGTTCCGGGGTAAACGGTATGGTAAATCTGCCTGTATCATCGGTTGCCGCCATTCCGCTTGCCAGCAGGCTATCGTCCGACAAACCACTGCCATAATAACGCCACCAGAACGGTCGCCGGGTAACGGTCCAACTCACTTTCCCCCCCTGCAACGAAACTCCGGAGAACGTAACCGCCTTGCCGGTTATCTGCAACGGTTTACCGAAAGAGACTTCCTCTTCAAGCGGTGTAAATTCGATTTTAAAAGAGGGACGTTTATAGGCCTCGACCTGAATTGTAAAATTCCTTTTACCTGCCGTTAACGTAAACGAGCCGTTCAGAGCCTGTGTCGGTATGACAAATTCGCCGTTAAAAGAGCCGAACTCATTCGTTACACAGGTCCGATTGGCAATCTCCTTGTGGTTGGCATCCCGGAAGATAACCGTAGAGGTCACTCCGGGCACCACATGAGGTGTTTCCGAATCTTTCACATAAGCAATGCCCTTGAAAAAGACCGTTTGGCCGGGCCGGTATAATTTACGGTCGGTAAACAGCTTGACTTCGGTCTTCCCCTGTACTTCTTCCGAGTGAGAGAAATACTGCGTATAAATAGATATCGGCATCGCAAAGGCATCCTCTTTCAAAACCGGGCGGATCAACCGGATTCCGTTGCCTCGGGGCACAGCAACCATCCCGAAACGGTCGCTTGTGCGTTCGCCTGCCGGTACCGGATTTCCCCGTTCACCAAGCCGATAAAACAGTACTGTTGCCTCCGCTACCGGCTTCCCGCTTTCCGAATGAAGAACGAGCGCCTCCGCCTGTTCTTCCCGGTTACGCGTCAATACCGCCAGATCACTGATGACAAAATAATCGGAAATCTGCAGATTTGTACCGGGAACCGAAAGGACACACGCATACACCCCAAAGGGGAGCGCAGGAATCGTCAGCCGGTGATTCATCGACTGATAAGTATTGACGAAAGGCAAATCGACCGTCTGCTCCCACACACGTGTCCCCCATTTTTGCCCTTCCGATTTCCGGCCGTTTCGCCATAACTCCTCCGGACGTACTGGCGAACGGTAAACGCGAACTGTCAGTTTGGAGACATTCGTATAATTCAGCCGGACCGGAATCTCTGTTTTCGAGCCAATATGCCGATCAATTTCAAAACGCAGACGAGGTTTCTCCATTTCCGTCTGTCTGTTTTTCAGGATGACCGTTCGCGGATAACCGGCATAACGGGCAATCGCCTCCTTATATAAGGCATAAAGAGTATCTTGCACCGTTTCCCCCTTCAAACCGTAAAGTTCCGGTTCTCTGGCTATCAAATCCGTCTTTCGGATATATATTTCAGAAGCAAAAGGCTCTTTTTCATAGACATGCAGGAGGCTGTCCAATTTTTGCACATACAGCGAATCCGGATTCTGCACGCTATGCGAATAGTGATATTCCAAAGCGTCCAATTCCGCCATCAACAAAGCCTGCTTTTCCGGGCGGGCGCGACGGAAAGCCAACAACCGGTCGAACCATGCTTCGTCCGGTTGGATCGTTATTGCCCGATGGACCAGAAAATCGAACAAAGAAGGCCTCAACAGCGCATCATCCGCCTCTTTTTCCATTAATGCTTCGTATGTTTTTACATCCGTTGCCTGCAAAACCGCTTCCGGAAGCAACGAGGCAGTCAAATGTGCCTTTATCGTATCTTCAAAGAGGTTTGCCGTCCATTCCCGCACATCATCCGGCACATATTCCGACAACTCCGTACGCGATGAAATAGACCAGCTATTGCTTTCGTAATAGGAGGCATACATCTCCGCCAGCATTGAGTGCAAGAGGGCCGCTGTTTGCGGATCGGACGCTTTCTGCACTTCTTGTTCCGTCTCTTTGATCAAATCAGGAAAGGAATCTTCATTTTTTTCCATCCGTTCTTTCATTCCGGACATCAACTTCCGGACATAGCGAACGGTCTTTTCGGAGTTTTGTTCTAATGGATTCATGGCTATTTCTTGAGGTTTCAACAAATTCGAATGCAAAAAGAATGCTCCCAAAAACAAGCATATCACGATAAAAAGAGATGACGATACGATATCTTTCTGTTTCATACTAAAAAACACGTTACAGGTTTAACGAAAAATTCTACAGATACTGAAGTATAGATGCAAAACAGAAGCAAACAAAAGCAAACAAACCGTTAAAAAGATTTATTTCTTTCGTACGTAGGTCAAAAACGTATATGGATAGGGATTTTTATCATCTGCCGGAAATTCCTGCCGTTCCACCTCTTCCCACAAATCCCAGTTGACCACCGGGAAAAAGGCATCCGCATCCGGGAAATCGGCATGAATACGCGTCAGGTACATCCGATCCGCAATCCCCAGCCCTTGCCGGTACACGAGCGATCCGCCGATAATAAACACCTCCTCTTCTTTTTCGCAGAGTTCCAGCGCTTCACGCATCGATTCGCAGGCGAAACAGTTTACAAAACCGGCTTCCGGCATCGTTGTCAACACGATATTTTTCCGGTTCGGAAGCCCTCCGTTCGGGAGCGATTCGAAAGTTTTACGTCCCATAACAACGGCATGTCCGGTCGTCAATGTTTTAAAACGTTTCATATCGGCAGGCATGCGCCACAACAAATCCCTATTTTTTCCGATCGCCTGATTATCGGCAACGGCTGCTATTATTGAAATCGTACTCATTTCCTTATAATTACATTTGTTTATCATTCATAAATACCGATCACACGGCAACATCTCCTTTGATATGCGGATGCGGATCATATCCCGTCAGCCGGAAATCATCGTATCCGAATCCGAAGATATCCTGTACAGCCGGATTGATTTCCATACGCGGGAGCGGACGCGGATCCCGCGTGAGTTGCAGCTTCACCTGCTCCATATGATTCGTATAGATATGTGCATCCCCCAACGTATGAATAAAGTCGCCGGCTTTCAATCCCGTCACTTGTGCCATCATCTGCAACAGGAGCGCATACGAAGCGATATTGAAAGGGACACCGAGAAAAACGTCTGCACTGCGTTGATACAACTGCAAACTCAAACGTCCGCCCGCCACATAAAACTGAAAAAAAGCATGACAAGGAGGCAGGTTCATCCGTTTCAGATCACCCACATTCCAGGCACTCACGATGATACGGCGCGAATCCGGGTTTTCCTTGATTGCCTTGACGGCCTCGCTGATCTGATCGATCGATCCGCCCGCATAATCCGGCCACGAGCGCCATTGAAAACCGTAGATATGCCCCAGATCGCCGTCAGGCCCCGCCCACTCGTTCCAGATCCGTACGCCATGTTCCTGCAAATAGCGGACATTCGTATCTCCCTGCAAAAACCATAACAATTCGTAAATAATCGATTTCAGATGTAATTTTTTGGTTGTCAACAACGGAAAACCCTCCTCCAAATTAAAACGCATCTGATGCCCGAACAGGCTGTACGTCCCCGTTCCGGTACGGTCGTCTTTTCTGACACCTTCGCGCAACAGACGGTCAAGTAGATCTAAATACTGTTTCATGCTTTTGTTTTAATGCACACAAATATACAAATGCGTTTTCGAATTAACAACTTTATCGACGAATATCGCACGGTTTTCTGAAGAAGTATATATCTTTGCTTTGTATATGAATAACATCTATTAAAATTTAGAAATAATGAAGAGACTGTGTATGGCGGTCGTGGCAATGGGTATGCTGTTGTCATGTACCGAAAAAAAAGAAGAGACGACACTTTCCGGATTAAAAAAAGCGGATTTCCAATCCGAAGTAAACGGAAAGGCGACCGGACTGTATGTACTGAAAAACACCAACGGCGCAGAAGCCTGTATCACCAACTACGGTGGCCGGCTGGTTTCGATAATGGTACCCGATAAAAACGGGAAAATGACCGATGTCGTATTAGGCTATGACAACATCAAACAATATGTGGAGACCGACGGAAATTACGGTGCGCTGATCGGCCGGTACGGCAATCGCATCGCAAACGGGACTTTTACCTTAGACGACGTCGCGTACACGTTGCCCCGGAACAACAACGGGCATTGTCTGCACGGCGGGCCTGAAGGATACCATGCCAAAGTATGGGAAGCGCATCAACCCAGCGACCAGGTATTGGAACTAAGCTATCTTTCGCCCGACGGAGAGGCCGGATTCCCCGGAAATCTGCAGATCAAAGTGATCTACACGTTGACAAACGACAATGCGATCGACATCTGCTACGAGGCTACGACCGACAAGCCGACCGTTGTCAACCTGACCAACCACAGTTATTTCAACCTGTCGGGCGTTCCGGGAAGCCAAATCACCGACCATACACTGATGATCAACGCCGACACCTATGTTCCGGTAGACCAGACGCTTATTCCGACATCCGAATTGGCACCGGTCGAAGGCACACCGATGGATCTCCGTCAGCCGATCGTCATCGGCTCAAGCATCGACGATGCGTTCCAACAGTTGCAATACGGATTGGGATACGACCACAACTGGTGCCTGAATACAAACGGCGACATCAACCTGTTGGCCGCAAAAGCCATATCACCGGCAAGCGGTATCGGACTTGAAGTATATACCAACGAACCCGGTATTCAATTTTACGCCGGAAACGCCATGGCAAAAGCCGGCGACAAGGGAAAACACGGAATCGTCTACCCGCACCGCGGCGCCTTGTGCCTGGAAACACAGCATTATCCCGATTCACCCAACCAACCGTCATTTCCCTCTACCGTACTGCATCCGGGAGAAAAATACGTCAGCCAATGCATCTATAAGTTTACCGTAGAGAATTAAGGGTCCTGTTACATTAGCTACACGATACTTGAAGGGGGATGCACCAATACAAGGTGCGTCCCCTTGTCTAGTCCTAAAATAGCGTTACACTTAAAAACGTAACGAAATGGAAAAAGAGGCCGAAAGCACAATCAGCCTCCTCTCTTTTTCTCGATAAGAAAACGCATTAAAAAAAGTTTTTTACGCTTTTTTTCGTGTATTAATGACAAATTATGAAAAAAAGTGTTACATTTGTTCCGCAAAGTAATACGATCGGGAAAAACACACTTTACCCATACGTATTTTTACCTTGTATTTTAATATTGTTTTTTTGTTAAATCTAACTTCTATTGGAGAATTTATGAAGGAAACATTTAAACCATCGTTTAAAGAAATGGCAAAAATATCATCTTTTTGCCTGTTGTTTTCTGCTTTTTCTGCAAATGCTACCGAATTAATGGCTTCTACCGCATCCAATGCACCTGAAACCACAATCGTTCAACAGCAGACCAGAACAGTGAGCGGAGTAGTAGTGGATCAAAACGGTGAACCTATCTTAGGGGCCAACATCGTAGAAAAGGGTACGACCAACGGTACGATTACCGATTTAGACGGTAAGTTCACTTTGGATGTCAAAGAGGGGAGTACGCTCGTTTTCTCCTACATCGGTTTTATATCGCAAGAAGTGCGCGCCGACAGACAGATGAAAGTCGTGTTGAAAGAAGATACCCAAAATCTGAGCGAGGTTGTAGTGGTAGGTTACGGAACACAGCAGAAAAAGGATATTACCGGTTCTGTTGCCGTAGTCGACACAGAATCGCTGTTAGCTTCTTCCGGTTCTTCGGCTACCCAGCAGTTACAGGGAAAAGCAGCCGGTGTCTATATCGGACAGTCCGGTTCTCCCGGTTCACCGGCTATGGTACGTATCCGCGGTATCAACACCGTGAACGATAACGGCCCGCTGTATGTCATCGACGGTGTATCGACCCGTAACCAGGATTTGAGCTCTTTGAACCCGAACGATATCGAAAGCATGCAGGTATTGAAAGATGCCTCTTCTGCCGCTATTTACGGTGCCCAGGCTGCAAACGGCGTTATCTTGATCACCACCAAGAAAGGAACGAAAAGCGGACAACCCAAATTGAGTTACGACGGATATGTAGGTATGCAGAAAACCGGCAAACGGTACGATATGCTGAACTCCATGGACCGCTTGAACTTGGAATGGGAAGCCAAGAAAAACAACTATGCATTGTTAGGTTCCAACATCCACCCCTCTCACGTACAGTTCGGTACAGGTGAACGCCCGACCATTCCGAACTTCATGACCGAAGCCGGAGCCAACGGTGCACAGGACATTGTTCCGAGCGGGAAAATGGTTCCTTTCTCGGATACCGACTGGTGGGAAGAAGTCGACCGGACAGCGCCCATACAGAACCATCAGGTCAGCCTTGCCGGAGGTACGGAAAAAGGGCAGTACAACATGAGTGCCAACTACTTCGACCAAAAAGGTACGGTTATCGAATCTTACTACCGGCGTTATCAGGTACGTGCCAATACTTCGTTTAATGTACGCGACTGGCTCCGTGTAGGTGAGAACTTGACTTATGCTTTTATAAAAGACAACGGTTTGAATGCAGAAGGAGCTGAAAGTACGCCTTACTCATGGACCTATCGGGCCACCCCATACGTACCGGTATACGACGTATCCGGCAATTTCGCAGGATCCAAAATAGCCGGTACCGGTAACTTCAACAACCCGGTGGCTATTCAAATCCGAAACAAAGACAACTATCGGACTCGTAATCGCATATTCGGTAACTTGTGGGCAGAAATCGATTTCATGAAAGATCTGACCTTCCGTACCAATTTCGGTTTGGACTATACCAACCGCCATTCTTACCGGATGAGCAAAAAA
>JBHCAZ010000008.1:0-6260 GCA_041798765.1 Parabacteroides sp.
AAAACGCTCCCGACGTCACAGTTGTGACAAGCCTTTGTCACAGTTGTGACAGCGTATTGGCACAAGTGTGACAAACGGCTCGGTCAAAAAGCAAGCAGCAAAAAGAATCCGATCTGTTTCCGCTGAACCCTGATACGCGGCTAAAGGAAGATTGGTGTGGGGATGACAAAAAAATCCGAACAGTCAAACTGTCCGGATTTTTGATAGAGCGGAAGACGGGACTCAAACCCGCGACCCTCAGCTTGGAAGGCTAATGCTCTATCGACTGAGCTACTTCCGCAATGTTTGTGGGCAGTGATGGATTCGAACCACCGAAGGCGAAAGCCAGCTGAGTTACAGTCAGCCCCATTTGGCCACTCTGGTAACTGCCCCCGTTCTTTTTAAATGCAGTGCAAAGGTACTGTATTTTTTTAATCCTGCAAGTTTTCAGCAGAAAAAAATATCATTTTTAATGCTGTTATCGCAGCTTCATCTCCTTTGTTGCCGTATTTCCCGCCGGCCCGATCTTCCGATTGCTCCATGGTATCAGTCGTTAAGAGTCCGAAAATAAAAGGAATATCGTATTTCAGATTCAGGGCCGTTATGCCTTGTGTGACACCCGAACAAACATAGTCGAAATGGGGCGTATCGCCTCTCACCACGCAACCCAACACAATGACGGCATCCGGTTTTTTCGTTTCAGCCATGGCTTTGGCTCCGAAAGTCAGTTCAAAACTACCCGGCACACGTCCGATAAGTATATTTTCAGGTTTTACGCCGTTTTTTTCCAATGTGTTGCAGGCGCCTTCCAGCAAACGCTCCGTAATATGCCGGTTCCATTCGGCCACGACAATTCCAACCGTCACGCCCGAACCATCCGGTACGCTGTTAAAATCATATTCCGATAAATTCTGATATGCTGTTGCCATAAGATACGTGTTCTATAAAAAAAGAGGATGAGTCAAAATAAACATTCTGGCCGCATCCTCAAAAAAAGGGGTACAATTATTTATTACTTTGCCAAATTTACTTATTCAAAAGGGTCGCCCGGGTGATGTATTTGTCGATATCCGCCGCCTCTATCGAGTTGAAATAATTTTCTTTGATGGCTGTATACGCCTTCACGGCATCTGCATATTGTTTCAGATTTTCATAAGCAATACCGGCTTTTTTCAGGTAAACGGGACTGACAATCTCATTGTTTGCCGTTTTCGCCGCTTTTTCAAAGTATCCGACAGCTTCTTTTACATTTCCCATATTGATGTAGCAATCGCCGATTGCCCCGATAATAGCCGGAGAAATCATCTTATCTTTTGCACTGAATGCTTTCAGGTTTTTCAACGCGCTTTCGTAATCGCCCAACCGGTAATAAGAAATGCCGGCATATGCTTTTGCCAAATTTCCGGAAGCCGTACTGCCATACTGGTTAATAATCGCTTCCAACCCTTCGTAATCGACGCCATCGCCTTTCAATGCCAGATTAAAAGAATCCTGAGCAAAATACTGTTCGCCTTTAAAAAGGGCAACAGCAGCTTTCTTTTCTCTCGGAATCAGATAGCCGTGTCTGATCCCCAAGAAAGCTCCAACAACAAGGGCGAGGGCAGCGATTCCATACATAATCTTCTTCGAATTCTTCTCTATAAATTGTTCCGATTTAGAAACAATTTCTTCAACCTCAAATTCCTTGCTGGTGTCTTTTTCCTTAGTAGCCATAATGTCTTATCGTTGTTATTATTTTATTCGTTTATACTCCTGTTCTTGCCCAAGGGCAATTCAAAGCGCAAAAGTAGTTTTTTTTAGTAAATAATCCACATAAACCCGTATATTTTTTAATTTTGCACCGATAATATCGTGCAGGATGATACTCGAAAAACTTTCTATACTCAATTACAAAAGCATTTCTCAGGCAGAGTTGGTATTTTCGCCTGCCATCAATTGTTTTTTCGGCAATAACGGCATGGGGAAAACAAATCTGTTAGATGCCATCCATTATCTCTCTTTTTGTAAGAGCCATACCAATACGCCGGACTCGCAAATCATCCGGTACGATCAGGAAATGTGCATCCTGCAAGGGACATACGAATATGAAGGAAGAGAAGAAGACATCTTCTGTGCCATACGTCATAAGCAACGCAAACTGTTCAAACGCAATAAAAAAGAATACGACAAACTATCGGAACACATCGGTCTGCTGCCATTGGTAATGGTTTCGCCCGCCGACTCAGAGCTGATACGCGGCGGAAGCGACGAACGCAGGCGTTTCTCTGACCTGATTCTTTCGCAGCACGACAAACCTTATCTGCATGCCCTGATTCAATACAACAAAACGTTGCAACAGCGCAACATCCTCTTAAAAGAACAAAGCAGGGACGCCTCGTTGTTTGAGATATTGGAGATGCAATTAGAACAATACGGCACAGCGATTTACGAAAAAAGACGCCGGTTGGTGGAAGAATTCACCCCTGTCTTCAACGACTATTACCGGCGTATCTGCCACTCCGAAGAACAGGTCGGACTGCGATATGAATCTCAACTTGCCGAACAACCGCTGCAAGCAGCATTAGTTAGTAGCCGGGAATACGATCGGATCATCGGATACACCTCTGTAGGGATCCACAAAGACGAATTAGAAATGACTTTAGACGGGCATCTGATCCGCCGTATTGGTTCGCAAGGACAAAACAAGACGTACCTTATTGCTTTGAAACTGGCCCAATTCGTTTTTTTGCGAAAAAAGGGAGTGACTTGCCCGATTTTACTTTTAGACGATATTTTCGACAAGTTGGATGCCGACCGGGTCGAACAGATAATCGAACTGGTAAGCGGCGATCAGTTCGGACAGATATTCATTACGGATACCAACCGGAAATATTTAGACGCTATTCTCCGACAAAACAATCATTCGTACACGCTGTTCCGGGTGGAAAAAGGAGATGTACAACCCATCAAATCAGACGAATGAGACGACAAAGCAATACGCAGACTTTAGGCGAGGCCATGCAGGATTTTTTTGAGAAGAACAGCGTTTTCCGGGAAAAAGTCTTGAATGCACGGGCCGAACTGGCTTGGGGAGAGGTCTTAGGGCCTACCGTCCAACAATATACACGAAACGCATGGGTAAAAAAAAGGGTCTTGTACGTTTCGCTGACCTCCTCCGTTTTACGTAACGAACTGAACCTTTCAAAAGCACAGATTGTTCATAAACTGAATCAACATGTCGGCGAGGACGTACTCGACGACATTGTGCTTCGTTAAAATTCACAGCTGATGAACAGAAAAGAGAACAACGAAATAGAAGAGACCGGCTTCGAAGAGGTGTACGAGATCCGAAAATACGGCACCTATTACTCGGAAAACCGTTTTTGGAAAAAAGTCGTCAAATTAGGGAAAAAGGTGGGAGCCGTGCTGTTGCATCCGGCCCTCTTGCTGTTCTATCTGTTGGAGGCAAAAACAACTCCCCTGCAATACAAAGCCTATATCATCGGCGCGTTGGGGTATTTCATTTTTCCATTCGATTTTATCCCCGAAAGCGTGCTTCCTGTAATCGGATTTACCGACGACATTGCGGTCATCAACTTGGTTATTTCGCTGTTGAAAAAGTACATTAGCGAAGATGTCCGCTTCAAGGCAGATGCTAAAATCGCGGAACTCTTTCCCGAGAAAGATTAAAGGATGATTTCCCTTTCGGTAACCACCAGATCCATTTTCCGGTCGAACGGTTCGGTCGGGACGGTCTCTTTCAGTTGAAAATCGAAACAAAGGCCTATTTTGAATAGAGAAGCGGAAGCAAGCAAACGGTCATAATACCCTTTTCCCCTACCCAATCTGTTTTTTTGCCGGTCGAAAGCCACTCCCGGAACAAGGATCAGGTCGATTTCCTCTGCTACCACTTTTTCGCCCTGTTCATCCGGTTCCAGAATGCCGAATGCACCCGGCCTTAGCGAATCTTCGCCGATATAGCGCACCAACACCAAATCGTTTCCTTTAACCAGCGGAAGCACTAATTTCTTCTGCCGGAACCATTTTTCGATAAAGGACGCCGTTTGTACCTCTCCGGGAATCGCATGATAAAGGGCCACACACGAGGCTTCGCGAAAAACATCCATTTTTTCTACCCGTTCCATGATCTGAGCAGAAAATGCAGCCAACCCGGCAGCCGTATACTGTTTTTTCAACGTGGCAATTTCTTTCCGCAACTGTTGTTTAGACTCATACAGATTCATATGCATTCTTTTTCGGTTCATTGAATACCGGGACGGATTTGCCCTCTTTCAACAGCCGTACCGCCTCTTGCAAGGTCACATCATCCATTAACATGACCGGGAAAAAGCCCTCTTCATCGAAAAAGTTCCGGATAATATATGCCTGGAGGTATTTCTCCAAGAGGGAGGCAGACAAAGCAATCAACGTCGGGCGTTTCCGTATTCCTTTTTCTACGGCAAAATTCGTAAAGTCGTATAACAAAGGTTGCTGACGCAGATATTGCCACAGATCTTGATAAGAGGCAAACGAAGACAGCTTGTCGTAATACTTATCCGAATAGTTCAACGTATACATATTCAGCACACCGGAATTCACGACTGCCGAAAAATAAGAGGTCAGTCCCGATGTATCACGCGGGATAAAGATGTCGGGCATGATACCTCCGCCTCCGTAGACCGGACGTCCCATAACCGTTTCGTACTGCTCTTGTCCGTCGACTTTGATACTGTCGGCCGAATCAAATTCTCCCCGCATAAAACGGTTGTATATATCCTGTTCGTATTCATCGTCGTGTCCCAATTCATAGCCTTTCTGGATACACCGCCCGGAGGGGGTATAATAGCGGGCGATCGTCAGGCGGATTTCCGAACCGTCGCTCAACTGGATCGGCGACTGCACCAACCCTTTGCCGAACGTACGGCGCCCGACGATCATGCCACGGTCGTTGTCTTGAATTGCGCCGGAAAAGATTTCGCTTGCCGAAGCCGAATATTCATCTGTCAGCACAACAACTGCCGCATCCTTGCACGTACCTGTGCCATTGGTATAATAATCCCTGCGAGGCAAAGCCTTTCCTTCAGTGTAGACTATCAGCCGGCCTTCCGGCAGAAATTCGTTGATCATATTGATTGCAGCCTCCATATATCCTCCGGTGTTTCCTCGCAAGTCGATTGTAAAAGCGTTACAACCCGCCTGTTTCAACTGGGCAATGGCCGTAATAAATTCGTTATAGGTGGTCCGGCCGAATTTAGACACCTTGATGTACCCGATTCCTTTCGCCACTTCGTATGCAACATCGATCGTATTCACAGGCACATCGCCACGCGTCACATCAAATGAAAGCAATTCCGGATTGTTTTTCCGCATAACCCCTAAACGTACCGTACTGTTCTTCATACCTCGCAACGTTTTCATCACCAGTTCCTGTCCGCTGTTATTTCCGGCAAAAACCGAATCGTTGATCGTAATAATACGGTCGAATGGACGTAATCCGGCCTTTTCGGATGGTCCTCCGGGAATCACGCTGATGACAAGGATCGTATCCGTCTGCATATTGAACGTAACGCCGATACCGCTGAAAGAGCCTTCTAAGTCTTCATTGATAATCTTGGCATCTTTTGCCGGAATATAAACGGAATGCGGATCCAATTCGCTGAATATTTTCGGAATAGCACCTTCCACCAACTGCTGCATATTGACGGTATCCACATATTGTTCATCGATGATATCCAAGATCGCGCTGATTTTATTCCCGCCGGAATAGATATTGTACCTGCCCCGTGTCAGAGAACGGTAGTGGTTCCCCACAAAAATACCAGCTACGATACTTACGGCTATGATAACTGGTAACCAGACGAGCAGTCTCTTATTTTTATCCATAAAAAAACAGAAAAATTTTATTGGTTTAATTCTATATAATCGACGATAATACCGGCCCGCGTCAACAACTCACATCCATCTTCCACCCGGTATTTCTCCGAATACACAACACGCTTGATCCCCGACTGGATAATCAATTTGGCACACTCTATACAGGGTGCGGAGGTCACATAAATCGTAGCTCCTTTACTACTGTTCGACGAGGCCGCCACTTTGGTTATCGCATTCGCTTCGGCATGCAGGACATAGGGTTTCGTCACATTGTTTTCATCTTCGCAGATATTCTCAAAACCGGAAGGAGTTCCGTTATAACCGTCAGAAATGATCATCTGGTCTTTAACAATCAGTGCCCCGACCCGGCGACGTTTACAATAGGAGTTTTCAGCCCACACGGCAGCCATCCTCAGATAACGCTTGTC
>JBHCAZ010000009.1:0-6025 GCA_041798765.1 Parabacteroides sp.
CGGATATGCTCCTTCCGGCAAAATATTAACGCCTATTCCGACTTTTAGATGGGCAAGAGGACAGAAATTGGATCAAAATTTGCTTTCTCTTCAAATTCCTTTGTATGAAGAGATTATGCAAAAAGCACCGGATTCGCTCCATACACTGATAGCCAGTGGAGACGTCTATTTGCGTAGAGGGGAAGAGTTGCAGGAGATACCGGAAGCAGATGTCGTATGTTACGGCCTGTGGGTAGATCCGGCTTTGGCGACCCGACACGGTGTTTTTGTGTCTGAGCGGGAACGGCCGGACGAACTGGATTTCATGCTTCAAAAGCCCTCTTTGGATGAATTGGGAAAACTTGCCGGAAGCCATCTGTTTTTGATGGATATCGGCGTTTGGCTTTTGAGCGACCGGGCGGTCGAATTGCTGATGCAACATTCGTGGGATACAGATGTGCACCGATTGAAAGAATACGATCTTTATGGGGAATTCGGTTTGGCACTTGGTAACCATCCACGCCTGATTGACAACGATTTGAATAGCCTTTCGGTTGCAATCCTCCCGTTGCCAGGCGGTGCTTTTTATCACTACGGAACGACACCGGAACTGATTTCTTCTACATTGGCGGTGCAGAATATTGTTCGCGACCAGCGGGCTATTATGCAACGGAAAGTAAAACCGCATCCCGCCATGTTTGTGCAAAATGCGCGGATTGATATTCCGCTGAAAAGTCAAAACTCTGATATTTGGATCGAAAACAGCCATGTGGGTAGTTGTTGGAGCTTGGAAGACCATCACGTGATTACCGGTGTGCCCGATAATACATGGTCTTTACATCTACCGGCCGGTATTTGTTTGGATGTCGTACCAATCGGAGAGACCGGATGGGTGGCACGTCCTTATGGTTTCTATGACCCGTTCAAAGGCCGTTGTTCGGATACTGAAACGTCGTTTATGGGAAAATCGATCGTTGAATGGCTTACCGAAAGGAAAATCCCGGCAATTTATTCCGAAGACATACAGCATACACCGCTATTCCCGGTTTGTCGGAATATGGACGATCTGGGCGAAGTGATCCGCTGGATGATAGATGCTTCTACGTCTGGTTCCGGACAGGAAATCTGGGAAAAAGCCGAGAAAAAATCGGCCAATGAACTTTCCGACCAAGCCAATTTGGTTCGTTTGTTTGCTCAACGCGATGCTTTCAGGCGCATGAATTGGCCGTTGTTAGCAGCCAATCATGAAAAAAGTATTTTTTATCAACTTGATTTGGCGGATGCGGCCGGCCAATATGCGGCGATGGAACTTCCTTTGCCGGCCGACTTGCCCGCAGATGCTCCCTTGATGAAAAAGGTCCACGACCATAGTTTCCGGGCACGCGTCCTCCAGTTGACACAACGGGGAGACAGCCTGGCCGAAGAGCAAAAGGCCTTTGGGCTGTTAAGAGAAGGAATGATAGAAACGATCAGAAAAGATAAACAGGCACCTCGATTGAATGTCTATCAAGACCAGATCGTATGGGGCCGAAGCCCGGTACGTATCGATTTGGCAGGAGGATGGACGGATACACCGCCATTTTGTATGTATGCAGGCGGAAATGTAGTCAATGTGGCTATCGAATTGAACGGACAACCGCCCTTACAGGTTTACGTAAAGCCATCGAATGCATACCGTATCACACTTCGATCCATCGATATCGGTGCAATGGAGACGATCTCTACCTGGGAAGAATTGTCCGATTTCAACAAAGTGGGATCTCCGTTTTCCATCCCGAAGGCGGCTTTGGCTTTGGCCGGTTTCCTGCCGGATTTCTCGACGCGTAGTTTTGCTTCACTCGAAGAACAGTTGAAAGATTTCGGCGCAGGTGTGGAAGTAACTTTACTTGCCGCCATACCGGCCGGTTCAGGTTTGGGCACCAGTTCGATTTTGGCAGCAACGGTATTGGGGGCATTAGCCGATTTTTGCGGTTTGGCGTGGGATAAAAACGAAATAGGAAATCGGACGTTGATATTAGAACAGTTGCTGACTACCGGCGGCGGATGGCAGGATCAATATGGAGGTGTTCTGCACGGACTGAAATTGTTGCAAACAGGAAACGGATTCGACCAGACACCGGCCGTACGGTGGCTTCCTGAATATCTGTTCACGGACCCGGAATACCGCGCTTGTCATCTCCTTTATTATACCGGAATCACCCGTACTGCCAAAGGAATTTTGGCTGAAATCGTACGGGGCATGTTCTTGAATAGCGGTACGCACCTCCGATTGCTGGAAGAGATGAAAGCCCATGCTATCGAGTTGTACGATACGATCCTCAGGGGTGATTTCCGGCAATATGGTACACTGATCAGGAAGACCTGGGAACAAAACAAAGCACTTGATACCGGAACTAATCCGCCTGCCATAGAACGTCTTATCGCCGAAATAGATGATTATACACTCGGTTATAAATTGCCGGGGGCCGGTGGAGGAGGCTATTTGTATATGGTCGCTAAAGATCCTTCGGCCGCAGTCGAGATCCGTAAAAAATTGATGGATACGCCCCAGAACGCCAATGCCCGATTTGTCGAAATGCGTTTGTCCGACACAGGATTGCAGATCAGCCGTTCTTGATAATCATTTCTCATAAGAGAGGGATGGAGGCTATGACGAAACATCTTGCATGGTCTCTTGAAACATGCGGGCGAGCTCGTCGGGCAATTCGCCGCCATATCGAGCGGCAAAAGCATGGCGCAGCATATCGAGCGGATCTAATTTTTGCAGGTCAGCATACGACATCGGACAGACTTCTCCTTCCTCTTTCCGATTGGGATAGTAAGGGACGATGGAGGTCAGACGCACGGCTTTTGTTGTTATGGCCTCCTCTATCCGATGGCGCAGTCCCGGATCGGGTTCTGTTAAAAGGACCTGCACCTCTATATATGGATATAGATTCCGGTCCTCTTCTTCACGACTGTCCGGCAGGGCATTCAATGCTTCCATTACTTTTTCCGGAATATCCGGATGTGCCGGAACTTTTTGCAACTCGCATGTTACCGGAATCGGAATTTTGCGGATTTCCGTCATTTTTTCATCTGCTATTGTAATGGCTACCAGTTGGTGAAGGTAATGTTGTTCGGAGAACGACATCGGAAGCGGGCTCCCTGCATATCGAATTTCTTCCCTGCCCCCAACTTTTTGGGCTTTATGTATATGTCCCAATGCCGTATAGGCTATTTTTTCGTTGAAAATATGGGCTGCTACCGATTCTAATCCTCCCATAATGACTCGTTCACTACGGTCGTTTTCTGAAATTTCAGCACCCGAAACATGCAAATGCCCCATTGCAATAAGAGCAACTCCGCTGTCCCGTTGTTGGTCGGCATAGGCTGTCAGGTCACGATACATCCTCCCGATACCGGAGGCATAGCCCTCTTTTTCATCTGCATTATCTGATGCCGGATAATCTCCCTGCCTTAAATAAGGAACGGCCAGACAGACGGCCTCCTTTTTCTTTTCCTTATTATATAAAGGAATTAGTAGCGAATCGAAGTCAATCCGGCTATATCCGTTTCGTTTGACTGTACCCACGATGTGCGTATTCAATTCTTCCAAAAGAGGGAGAGGCGCTTCTAAACGGGCGGCGGAATCGTGATTGCCGGCTATAATGATGATTTGCAGTTGTGGATTACGTCGATTTACTTCTCGTAAAAAGCGGAAGAAAAGACGTTGGGAAGCTGCCGAAGGGTTGGAAACATCGAATACATCTCCCGCAATTAACAGGACATCGGCCGATTCTTGGGTTAATGTATCAGCCAGCCAGTCCAAGAAAGCCTTATGTTCATGTTCTCTGTCATAACCGAAAAAAGTCTGACCTAAATGCCAGTCGGCCGTATGAAATATCCGTAATGCCATGCAATCATTTATTCTTTTTACAAAAATACGAAGTTATTATATGAAAAAGGAGTATGTCAAACTGAAATTTCATTGTTGACATACTCCCTTTGAGTTGTTTGCCGGACAGGTTACTGTTCCTATTTTTTTAATAGAAAATTATTGATCTGCTCGATAAACTGTTGTTTGGATAATGCACCCATCGAAAGCTGGGGTTTTCCTTTTGCCGGAATAAACAACAGGGTTGGAATGCTCTGGATGCCGAATGCGGCAGCTAATTCCTTTTCATTGTCGACATTGACTTTGTAGACAATGATTTCATCTTTGTATTGCGCGGCCAGTTCCTTTAAAATAGGAGCAACCCGTTTGCAAGGACCACACCAGTCGGCATAAAAATCGATGATGGCAGGTTTATTCCCTTCATAGACCCATTCCGATCTATTTTGTTCATAATTATATACCTTCGAAAGAAAATCAGCCTTATTCAACACAACAACCTCTCCTTCAGCATTCTCTTTCTGAGTTCCATTTGCTTCCGATTTTGCAGCCATCGAACAACTTACAAGCAGTAAGGCCACTGCAATCGTTAGTAAAACTTTCAAATTTCTCATATAAATGTACTTACGAAATTAATAAAATTAGACGTTACAAAAATAACAATAAAAAGGATAGAAAGTTGACTTTGGAATCATTAAAAGAAAAAAGAATAGATTAAAATAAAAAACAGAGGCAAAAATTATGAAATATAAAAAATAAATAATACCTTTGCATCGCATTTGAGGGAAATGCATATTTAAGACATATTGGAGAGATGGCAGAGTGGTCGATTGCGGCGGTCTTGAAAACCGTTGAACTGCGAGGTTCCCGGGGTTCGAATCCCTGTCTCTCCGCAATAAACATTGATTATCAGTGTTTTATAGAATAAGTACCCGAAAAGGAACCCGAAAACGGCCTTACGGGTGCTTTTTTCATTCCGGCGGGCTTCCCAGCAAGCCGGCGTATTTGATTATGAACAAAAGATTTTTTTAAAGAAGGAAGTAACGGTTATTCCTACCTTCGTCTTCCTAAACCAAAAATACACTACCGTTCCGGTTACTATTACAATTACTAATATTGCAAGAATGTAACGCCACCTATAAGGGTCGGCCGCCGGTTGTTCTGTATTGGTTTCCTTCTTATCGGTATCGGTAGTAGTAATTTCTTCCTTGGCCGAAGCGTTGGCTTCTTGGCTTTGGCTTACTCCCTTTTCTTCCGAATTCTGCTTAATGGTTAGTTGCTCAATACTTTTTATAGGCCCCTTATTAGGCGGTTGTTTTTTGGCTGGTGTAGGTTCCTTGCTTTGGCTTCCTTCGGGCCGCTTCGCTTTACCGAGCGTTACTTGCCCTTCCGGTTCCGGGGCCGGCTCTTGTTTTGCTGTCGGCGGGTAATACTCTATTTTGGTATAGGTTATTTCTACGCCGTTCGTTTTGGTCGTATCTACGAAAGTGGAAGAAGTGCCGGTATTGCTTTCCTTCGTGGCTTGGTCTACTTTCGTCTTTTCTTCTTTGCTGGCTATTAGTTTCCTTGGTGTGTGGAAAAGCCAAAGTGCTACGCCCTATTTTGAAGGTTATGCCGAGGTGAGCCAGCTTGTGTTGTGCGTCTCGGCGAGCAGAGAGGCAGTTATCTCACGCAACGAGTCGAATCGCATTATCACCGCATAGAGCATCACAACGAGATGAATCCAGTAATTGAAGCGCTTGGTGTAGCGTTCACCGCCGTTTTCGCGGCTAAAACGAAGAATTTTTGACTTATTAAGTAAATTTATTACCTGACTATAGAGCGGCTGTCCGCTAAAATGATTACTTTTACCCATGGTTGTTTGTTTTGTGGTAAAAGCAAAGTAACCAAAAAGGGCTGACTCCTGCAATAGGTGCCAGCCCTAATTTTTGTATGCTCGGCTCAAAAAAGTTTTATCGGACAGCAATAATAATAATTAGTGAAATTGTTTAATACTTTTAGTACTTGTTCTACAACTTATGAAATCAGAATCAAATCTGGTCAACATTGCCTAAAAATCTGGTCAGCAGATTGGGGTATTTTCCCAACACGTTCTGCACGTATAACGTGCAGAATATAAACAAAAAGAACCGAGGCAAGCACCTGATTTTCAAGTGCTTGCCTCGTATTTCA
>JBHCAZ010000010.1:0-34217 GCA_041798765.1 Parabacteroides sp.
ATACGCCTGCGTTTATGCACCGGCAGAGAGATGTCAAAATCAAAACTTATAAAAACAAATCGTACAGCATGGCTAGCCATGCTGTACGATAAAAGATGTATTTTTGTCCAATAACTGTAACGGTTATTTAGGACTAGTCAGTGGTGCCACCAGGAATCGAACCGGGGACACAAGGATTTTCAGTCCTTTGCTCTACCAACTGAGCTATGGCACCGCACTTTTCTTTAACGGGTGCAAAGATAGCGATTATTTATTACGTTCCAAATTTTTCAGCGCATAAAATGGATAATTTTATTTTTTCTGCATCTCAATGGTTTCATTTTGTAGGAAAACAGAGGCAATCAAACCGATATAAAAAGGAATATACAAGCCCAAATGATACGATTCAAATAAAACAACTAATTGATTACAAAAAACATACAAAAAGAGAGTAACTATATAAAACAAAAAGGGATCACAATTGTAATCCCTTTCGGTGACCTGGGTGGGATTCAAACCCACGACCTTCAGAACCGGAATCTGACGCTCTATTCAGCTAAGCTACCAAGCCATAAGCGCGACAAAAGTATATATAATATCAATCTTATGCAAGTAAACGAGAAAAAAATTAGAATATTTTGATAATACGAAAGCAGAATCAGACAAAACAGTATCTTTTTGAAAACAAGACAGCAAAAAATAAAATCTTTTTGACATTAATTACTATCTTTGCCATGCAAATTTAAAAGATAAAGAACAAAAAAAATGAGTTATCTGATTAAACCCAAAGATTATAGACCCTTGTTGAATCTCTCGCAAACAGAGATGGGAATAAAAAAAATCAAAGATTTCTTCCAGCAAAATCTTTCGTCGGAACTTCGACTTCGAAGAGTTACTGCCCCGTTGTTCGTGCTGAAAGGCATGGGGATCAACGACGATTTAAATGGCATCGAAAGGGCTGTCAGTTTTCCAATCAAGGATTTAAATGACGCGAAAGCCGAAATTGTACATTCTCTGGCTAAATGGAAACGATTGACATTGGCTGATTATCACATCGAAAAAGGATATGGAATCTATACCGACATGAATGCAATCCGTTCGGATGAAGAATTAGGCAATCTGCATTCATTATATGTAGACCAATGGGATTGGGAGCGCGTAATGGGCGAAGAAGAACGCACAATCGATTTTCTCAAAGAAATCGTTTGTCGTATTTATGCAGCCATGGTACGCACGGAATATTCGGTATATGAAATGTTTCCGCAAATAAAACCAATCCTGCCCCCTCACATTCATTTCATACATGCCGAGGATTTACTGAAAAAATATCCTAACTTTACCCCCAAAGAGAGGGAAGATGCTATCTGCCGGGAATACGGCGCTGTATTTATCATCGGTATCGGAGGACAACTCAGCAATGGAGAAAAACACGACGGACGTGCCCCCGACTATGACGATTGGTCGACTACGGCCGCCAACGGACAGAAGGGATTGAATGGAGACCTGTTGGTATGGAACGAGGTACTGGAACGGGCTTTGGAACTGTCGTCCATGGGAATACGCGTAAACAAGGAGGCGTTGTTACGTCAATTGACGCTTTGCAACGCGGAAGACAAGAAAGACCTTTATTTCCATAAAAGGCTGCTGAACGGAGAGTTACCGCTCAGTATCGGTGGCGGAATCGGCCAAAGCCGTCTGTGCATGTTTTATCTCCGCAAAGGACATATCGGAGAAATCCAGGCAAGCATTTGGCCGGAAGAGATGCGTCGCGAAGCCCTCTCGGCAGGTATGTATCTCATATAAAAAGCAGAAAAAATGAATGTACGCATAGAACCGAGTTGGAAAGAACAATTGAGTGAAGAATTTGAGAAAGCCTATTTCGCCAATCTCACGGATTTTATAAGAAACGAATACCGTCAACGCACCATTTATCCACCCGGTTCTTATATTTTCAATGCATTCGAGCACTGTCCGTTCGACCGGGTCAAGGTCGTCATTCTCGGGCAAGACCCCTACCACGAACCCGGACAGGCGCACGGGCTTTGTTTTTCCGTACAAGAAGGAATCCCTTATCCGCCATCTTTGGTCAATATTTTTAAAGAACTCGAAAACGACTTGGGGAAAGAGATCCCTGCCTGCGGAAATCTGTTGCGATGGGCAGATCAAGGAGTTTTATTGCTGAATGCCACCCTTACTGTACGGGCCCATCAAGCAGGCTCTCACCAGAATAGGGGGTGGGAACAATTTACCGATGCCGTCATTCATCGGTTAGCCGAACAACGCTCGCATATCGTATACATTTTATGGGGAGCTTATGCCCAAAAAAAAGGAGCATTCATCAACCAGGCACATAATTTGGTTTTGAAATCGGCCCATCCCTCTCCCCTCTCCGCCTACCGGGGATTTTTCGGGAGCAAGCCGTTCAGCAAGACGAACGATTACCTGATCGCTACCGGCCAGACGCCCATCGATTGGTAACGTTCTTATCAATACCAGCTTTGCCCGTCACGATAATTGCTGCTTTGCCTCCATTTCAGATCTTTCAACAAGGAAGAGCTGACAGCTACACTGAACGAGTACGATTTATAGGGTCCGACCGGCACAATGCTGGCAGTCATCTGCCAACAATGCAGGTCGCGGGATATATTGCAGGTCATATACGAAATCTTGCGCTGGTCAAAATCATATGTTGCATTAAAATTCAGCCGCCAATTTTTCGTAGGCTGGATATTTCCGTTAAAATTGAGCGAATGCGTCAGCCGGTACTTATATTCCAGTTTAGACGGGTTAAATTCGCCATATCCCAATTGCATGCCGTAGCTGAACGAGAGACTCCAAGGTATTTTATTCACTAAATATCCAAAAGAGTCGTATTCGCCGGTATCCTTTTTAGTTCCTCTCAAGCGGGCACCACCGGCCGACTCCTGCCCTTCCGGTGATAAAGCTCCCGATTCTTCACCGTTTAAATCGTCCGAAGTATTCCTTCCTGCTCCGGATGTATCCTCATCATCCTTATCCTTGCCGAACCACTTTTTAAAGGTGTCATTATTGAATGTATATGAAAAACTCGTTCCGGTCTGCCGTAACCGGCCGATTCCTTTTCCGGCTTCCCAACGCGGAATATTCAAACGCCGGACTGTATGCGTCCGTTCATCATACCCATACGTATAGGTATCGAATGTTCCGTTCAGATTCAGGGTATAACTTTTCGAAAATTTAATACGCAACATCACGTTGAGATCGCTCCATTTAAACGAATCGGCCACCATATTATAGCTCATTCCCAACGACAACTTATCAATCAGACTGATTTTTCGTTCGCCGGTCGAGTCTCTATCCGAACGCACTTTCATTTCGAGATTGTTATTCAACTGAAAACTGACACTTCCGGAAGTTCCTCTCGAAGCAGAACCGAACATGCCGTTTTCAAAAGGAGAGTAAAGGGCGGTCTGCCTTTCACCCGTTACCGTTTCATATTGTATTTCTTTCCAGAAACCATAACGCGGGTCGCTGAAATCGGGCATATAACTCAATGAAACAGAAGGTTCCATACGATGCCTGATAGCTATAATCTTATTCAAGCCAAGGAAAGGAAGCGGCTTGAACATACCATACAAAGTGGTAGAAGCCGAAACAGACGTATTATAGTCGTAGACCCGATAGAAACCGTAAGTCGTATCCCGGGCTACCAAAGTCTGTTTCTGCATATCAAACGTTTTTTCCACCTTATTGGTGTACCACCTCTCCGTATAATTGAAAGAGGGAGAGATATTCAGATATTTGAAAGCCGTAAAAGTAGCCGAAACCGGGATCTGATGCTGCATTGCATTTTTCCAGTCTTTTACCAGATTCGATTTTAACAGCCGATTTTCCTTCGTTTGAATACTGTTACGCAAATAGCCGTTATAGCTCATGAAAATTTTCTCATACCAGCGTTCTTTTCCGACACCGTTTTTTCGTTTGAACGGAAAGATCCGGCTCATGGTCAACGTGATATCGGGCAAGGTAAGAGAGATACTGGAGTCTCGGGAAATCTGGTTGACATTCATCGTTGCCGACAAGCTGAACGGGCTGTTCGGAAAACGCTGAGAAATACTGACACTGGATCCCTTTGTATTTTGTGTCCGGTCGAGGTTATAATAACTATTTGTATTGTTCCGGTCATAGCTGCTGGTCGAGAAATTGACACTGGCAGAGAAAGTCCGGAACGGATTGGCTTTCGGGTCCTGCGAGTGGGTCCAGTTCAACTTAAAATCCCTCGACAAGCTGTAATCCGGCAGCCCTTTATCGCCCAGGCGTGTCACCAGATAGCCGGCATTAAAACTTCCCGAATACTTGTATCTTTTCCGGTAAGACGAGCGCGCGGAAAGTCCCCACGACCCTTTCGTATAAATTTCGCCGGTCAATGCCAGGTCCATGTAATCGCTCAATGCGAAATAATACCCTCCGTCGCGTAAATAAAAACCACGTGTACTCTCATCGCCAAAGGTAGGCATCAGGATGCCGGAAGAATAGGTAGATGAAAAAGGGAAAAAACAAAAAGGCAAACCGATCGGATAGAGCGGTACATCCTCAAAGACCATATACACAGGGCCGGTCACCACATTTTTCTGCGGACGCACCTTAGCCTTGGTCATCTGAATATAAAAATGAGGGTGATCATGCTCATCGCAAGTCGTATACCGGCCATTCAGCATGTTCAACACGTCATCTTCCATTTTTTTCGTCTTTCCGGCAGTCACATACCCCTCGCCCTGTTGGGTCAAAACTTCGGTAATATATCCTTTTTTCGAACGGAAATTGTACCGCATAGTTTTGGACTCATATTGCTGTTCACCCTCCTTAAACAACGGATAGCCGAATTCTTCGCCTAACGAATCGACCGAAAAACGGGCAAAAACCAAACTGCTGTCCATATTCATTTCGATAATGTCGGATTGCAATTCGATCTGTTGATATTTCACCTCACTTTCGCCAAACAGATAGGCCCAGTTTTCGCCGGTCATTACGATCGAGTCTTTTGCCTGGTACGAAACCGGGGCAGCCAGTCCATTCGGCCGGTTGGTTACCGAATCGGGGTGTTGTATACTGTCCGCTTCTGCCATCCTTGCCATCTCCTTGCCGGCAACCGACAAAGAATCAGCCGGCACAGTCACCTCCTGTGCTCCGGCCAACCAAGAGGCTGCAAAAATGAAAAGCAGGATAATCAGGTATTTATCTCTCATACAAAAAAAATCAAAAGAGTAATCGGCAAGCTGTTTTTTCGAGCCCTTTTCCGGCCGTTCGGCGCCAATTATTCGTTTATAGGAAGCAAATGTATAACAAATTCATGAGCCCAACCGTTTTTATTCCCCTAAAAAGCGTTTATGCCAGACATCAAAACGCTCTACACTGTCGGCTCCATAACGCGAAAGCCCTTTTCTGATTTTGTCGACCGGCTTCTCCTGATCCAATTTTGTTTTGCTAAAAAACTTATCGGCAAAACAGATTAATTGTTCTTCAAGCGTTTCAGGCATAAAATCGCGTAATGGGAGCGGCAAATGTCTTTCTTCGATGGCCGCCAATGTAATGCCGGTGCCTGTATGCCGTTCGCAGACCCTGGCATGCCTCGGAAACCCTTCCGACCGCATCAATTCAGCCCCGATATATCCGTGGCAGATATATTCCGCATCCCCGAAACAGCCGATCTCCGGGGCATTACATCTGAAAATTCCGATATCATGCAAAAGGGAAGCCTCTTGCAAAAAAGATACGTCAAGATTCATTTCCGGGTGCAGAAGAGCGATACCCACCGCTTTATCTGCCACTTGCCGGCTATGCGACACCAAAATTTCGTAAGCTTTCGAATCCTCCGGATAATATTTTGCAATCAAAGCTAAAGCGTCCATTTTCTTTTTTATTGCAAAGATACAGAAAGCTGCCGTCCCTCCCAAAATGAAAGAACGATTTATCCCGGCTTCGATCGACTTTTCGGATAAATGAGCACAAGCTATTGATTTTTGTTATATCTTTGCAACGAATTATATGACATGACACATGGGGCTGACCGGTTTTGACAGCGGGCAGAAGTGGTTTGTAAGCATGTAGTGCGTGGTCGGCTTGCACTATAATCTCAGACGGCGAACAATTAACTGGCGAAAATAATTACGCTCTCGCTGCTTAATCGAAGTACAGTAGATTGAAGCTTAATCTCCGCAAAAGTTGTGGAGACGTGACATCACCCGGATGCTGTTGCTCCGAAGCGGTCCGAACAGGTGGTGCGGCAATATCGGAGATAGCTTGGCGGAGGCCTCGGACGACAAGTGAAATTTTAGAGGATAAGGTTTCGGTTGGTAGCTTCGGTCTTGCCGGAATCCGACAATTAAAGCGAAGATAAACATGTAGAAAGCAGATTAGTTCCTCGTTTGGACGAGAGTTCGAATCTCTCCAGCTCCACAATAAACATTATTAATCAACCAATTACAAAAAACGCACACGATTTTAACATATCTGGGCGTTTTTATGCAAAAAAAGCAAGCCCGACTTCAAAAGCCGGGCTTTTACATTGTTTCCGATATGAAGAATTTTATCTTTACCTGCCCGGAATGTAATGTCCGTATGAAAGTAGACGGACATGCAGGTATCATCTTCGCAGATTAAACAACCTCCCAACAGATACGCAAGAACAATATTTTTACCGGACGAAACAGTAGCAAAAGGGGCTGTCCCAAAAACCGGACAGCCCCTTGCTTATTTTTCAGATGGCTCTTTGAATTGTGAACATTACACACAAGCGCCTATACATCTGTTATTTAAATCCTAATTTAGCCTTGATAGCCTTAGGAAGCGCATCTTTATGCACCACGATATTCATCGTTTTATGAGCCACAAATGCCTCCGAAGCATACCAGATACCTTTATATTTCGTATCAGTACCCCACGAATTCTTCACCATATAGAATTTCCGGCCGGTCTGATCTTTGGCAATACCGTAGATCTGCATACCATGGTCGTCGGTTGTCTGATAATTATCATACTCCTTTTGACGCATTTCCTGATTGATTTCCAATTCTTTGCAGCCCGGTTTCTCGACCATTTTCTTAATTTCGGCATCTTTTTCGCTACGGCTCAACCCTACCCATCGATCTTGATCCGATCCCGATGTTTCGATCGATTTTACATCGGCGGCAATAGCAATACCGTTACGCGTAAAGCCTTTTTCGCTGACATCGGCTCCCCAGGCAATCGTATAGCCGGTATTGATCGCATTGTCAAACACTTGCATCAGTTCGTCTAACGGAAGATTATACGAATCGGCCCAGCGCCAATTGTCTTCTACTTCCACAGCAAACGTAGTATAGAACGGATGGTGTGTAAAGGAAGTCAACGACACGTAATCGTCCGGATTCAATCCCAGCTCGGCAGCAAAACTTTTCGGAGTATACTCTTTACCGTTGTATGTAAACTTTTCGGGAACTTGTCCCAAGTAAGCATCAATAATCCCGTTGAAGCCTTTTTTCCACACGGGAGAAAGTTTACCGTTCGGATTATTGATAATGGCTTTCAAATAAGCCGAAGCCCCCGCTTCCATCTCGCCGTGCACATGCATGTCTTCGCCGTACTCCAGCCCTTTCATCACACTTTCGGGAACAATTCCGTAGGTCCTCCATACGCACAATACATCTTCGAAAGATCCGCCTTGTGCAAAATTCAATTTTCCGTGCAAACGCACATATTTATCTGCTTTATCTTTGTAACTATTACTTACAATGAACATTTCCGACAAATCGTATTCCCCTTTTCCCATACGGAGCAATTCCGATTCCAAAAAGCCGATTGCCGAGAAACTCCAACAGGTTCCCGTACGGTTCTGGTTTTTTACCGGTGTTATCTTCAATTCTTTTACGGGCGTAAATACATACTCCTCGTTTTCTTGTGCTTCCACGGTTGTTGCCGTGAACGAGCAGGCCAACAGAAGGCCGGTTGCCATTAACTTATTCATTTTGATACTACGATTAAAATTAAATATTGGAAACAAATATACAATAAGGTTTGGATTTTTTGACAGAATGTACAAAATATCTGAAAGGATGGCTTGTTTTTTTATAAAAAAACGGCGTGTCAGCCATGAGCAACCTCCCGACCGCTTCATTTTGACACACCGTAACGATCATCCGTTCTTAACGGGCGTTTTTTTACGACGCTCCATTTCAGCCTTGATCATACGCAACTCACGTCCGGTCTGTCCGGCTACAGAGGTATTTTCTTCTGCCCGTCGGATCAGGTAAGGCAGTACATCACGCACTTTGGCATAGGGAACATATTTCGTTACATTATATCCCTCGTGCGCCAAGTTGAAGGAGATATTGTCGCTCATACCCAACAATTGTGCAAAAAAGATCCGCGGATCATCTCTTTTCAGCCCTTTTTCATCGATCAACCTTGCCAATAAATAGTTGCTTTCTTCGTTATGGGTTCCCATAAACATTTCGAAATGATCGAGGTTGTCCATCGTAAAACGGATAGCGGCATTGTAATTGTCGTCGGTGGCCTGTTTATTTTTACAGATCGGATCCGGATATCCCATTTCGGCCGCACGTGCGCGTTCGGCCTCCATATAAGCACCCCGCACAAACTTGACTCCTGCGATATATCCTTTTTCCTTTGCATCATCCAAAATCCGTTGCAGATAAGGCATCCGGTCATGTCGGTACATCTGCAGCGTAGCAAACACAATCGCCCTTTTCTTGTTATATTTACGCATGGCCTCGTCTGTCAGTTCGTCGAGTGCATCCTGAAAACAATAATCTTCGGCATCCACAATCAGGCGGACATCATTTTCGTATGCCCGTTGACAAAACGCCATAAAACGCTCTTTAAATTCGCGAAAAGCCTTTACCTCTTCGATAGTCAGTTCTTCTCTTTTTTCAGAAGCCTTAGCCAGCAGTTCATCGGTTATAATGGTAGAAGGCTTGAATACTGCATAGGCGAGATTTTCATTTCCTTTGGCAAAATCGATCGAGCGCATGGTTTCTTCGAAAGTGGCCTGTATCCCTTCGGGCGTTTGTTCGCCTTCCGCCGAAAAGTCCAATGTAGAACGCACATTGTATTTTCTCAGGTGCTCAATAATACGGTTACAATCTTCCAACGTTTCTCCGCCAACGAACTGTTTATAGAGCGTCGGCTTGACTGCCCACGACAAAGGGAAACGGATACTCAGTGCGATGTTGCTTGCTACACTGGCACTTTTTACCAACGACGGGTACTTGATGGTGTTGAAAAGCAAGTAGGCATTTTTCAATTCAGCCTGCGATTTCGACGAAAAGGCTATTTCTGTGTTATTAAAATCCAACATGGTATATTGTCATTAAAAGGTTTAAAAAAATAAGGCGATTGTGCTCCGTCCTGTTTATCCGGCAGAGCGCATCGCCTCATTTACGTTTATTTTTCTCCCAAGAACGGGTAGCCATAATGCACCGGCGGAACCAGCGCCTCCTTGATACAGCGCGGATTTGTCCATCGGATCAGATTCAGTGGGCCTCCCGCTTTGTCGTTGGTTCCCGAAGCTCTCGAACCGCCGAACGGCTGTTGAGCGATAACGGCTCCTGTCGGTTTGTCGTTGATATAGAAATTTCCGGCAGCATACCTTAATTTATTAAATGCCGTTTCGATGGCATAGCGGTCGCGTGCAAAGATCGACCCTGTAAGTCCATAAGGAGAGGTGCGGTCGCACAGTTCGAGTGTTTCTTCGTATTGGTTGTCATCGTATACAAAGACGGTAATCACCGGCCCGAAGATTTCTTCGACCATGCTCTTGAACATCGGGTCGGTAGTCTGAATCACCGTCGGTTCTACAAAATAACCGACCGATTTATCTCCCTTGCCGCCAAAAACGATTTCGGCATCCGGCGATTGTTTTGCATAGTTGATATAACCCATGATATTGTCGAACGAAGCCTCATCGATCACGGCATTGACAAAGTTGGTGAAATCCTGGACATCTCCCATCTTAATTTCTTTCAGCATATCTCCCACATATGCCTTGATCTCTTTCCAAAGCGAAGCCGGGATATAGGCACGTGAACCGGCGGAGCATTTCTGTCCTTGATATTCAAAAGCACCGCGTACGATGGCCGTGGCAACATCCAGCGGCTGTGCGGAAGGATGTACGAAAATGAAGTTCTTTCCACCCGTTTCGCCGACAATTTTAGGATACGATTTATAATCGCCTAATTTTTCTCCGATCTGACGCCACAATGTATTAAATGTCGAAGTAGACCCGGTAAAATGGAAGCCGGCCAAATCGCGACTGGCCGTTATCACTTTGCCGATCACACTGCCCTGCCCGGGAATGAAATTGACAACCCCATCGGGAAGTCCGGCCTCTTGGAACACCTTCATCAAGAGATAATTCGAATGAATGGCCGTTGTCGACGGTTTCCATACCGCCACATTACCCATCATGGCCGGCGCCATGTTCAGGTTAGAAGCGATGGAGGTAAAATTAAACGGTGTCAGCGAAAACACAAATCCTTCCAAAGCCCGGTATTCCATCCGGTTCAAAGTGCCGGCATCCGAATAGGGTTGATCGGCATATACCTGGCCGGCATAGAAAGTACTGAACCGTAAGAAATCGATCAATTCGCAGGGTGCATCGATCTCTGCCTGGAACGGATTTTTACTTTGCCCCAACATGACAGAGGCATTCAACAAATAACGGTATTTCGTCGCAAACAATTCGGCTACACGGAGCATAACCGAAGCCCGTTCTACCCAAGGTAATTCCGACCATTCTTTATGTGCCTTCATGGCTGCGTCGATCGCCATCTGCACCTCTTTTTCGCCGGCTTTATGATAGGTAGCCAGCACATGATGATGATCGTGGGGCATCACCACTTTCCCCGTATTACCGGTTCGCACCTCTTTACCTCCGATAATCAAAGGGATATCCCATTCTTCGGAAGAAAGTTGGGCTAAAGATTGTTTCAATAGTGTTTTTTCTTTAGAGCCGGGAGCGTACGATTGCACAGGCTCATTTATCGGTTTCGGAAACCGGAAAATAGCATTATCCATAGAACACCTTTTTATTAATTATTTGACATTTGGTTTTTCAATGTCGTAAACTTAAGCATTAAAATCCGAAAATGAATAAAAGAAGCGTTAAAAGACTTTTAATTGCGTACGTTTTTTTTGGAACACCCGAAAATTGAAGAGGTCTATCCGGATACGTTCCACCTCCTATACATCGAAAAAGCAGCGGTCATCGCCGGTAAATACGGTAAGGATTTTCGGAGCATGCTGAGAACCTTGCTGACCTGGCAAAATTGCACCCTAAAAAAACGTTAGAACGAACAGCAAGGCTCAAATATCCACATGTTCCGGCATGATTCTAAAAAAGAATAGCCGATTACGTTTAAGGTATCTATATAAAACAAAAAAGCCTGTATGTATTACACATACAGACCATTTTTTTGCCGACAGGCTGATGATTATTCAGCGGGAGCAGCCTCTACAGCCTGAACTTCGGCTGCGATGGTGTCGGCTTCAGCTGCTATCGTATCGATTCCGGCTGAAACAGCATCTTCAACGGTAGCAACGGCCTGTTCTACAACAGCTTCTGTTTCTGCAACTTCAGCGTTTTCAGCCTGTTTGTTTCCGCAAGAAGCGAATGATACAACTGCAACAATTGCAGCAAATGCAACTAATTTTTTCATTCTTTTTGAATTTAAATGGTCTATAATTCCAATGTTTGTTTTTTTAAAACGGCGCAAAGGTATATATTAAATTTATATGTTGTACAACATATATTCTTTTTTTTTTGAAAAAACAATCTTTTTTCTCAAACACCGGCAAACCGGCCATCGGACGACCATCAATAATTGCTGTAAAGATACCGTTTGATACTTTTTTTAGGAGTCTTTTCAAACTCTGTCGGATACAGTTGCAACTCGGATACAGCTTCGTAAGGAGCCAGCAATTTATTCAATTCCACCCTGTTTTGTTCCAATATGAGCGGCAAATCGGAATGGGCGATTCCGGTATTGTCGACCGTATCATAATCGGGGTATACCAGACCGATCAATTTTCCGTTTTTTTCGAGTACAATACTTTCCATCACAAAAGGCAGGTTGTTCAGCTTGGATTCGATCTCTTCCGGATAGATATTTTGTCCGCTCGCTCCGAGAATCATCGTCTTACTCCGTCCGCGAATAAAAATACGTTTATTTTCATCGATGGTGCCCAAATCTCCCGTGCGCAGCCACCCGTCATCGGTAAACACATTCCGGGTTGCCTCTTCGTTTTTATAATATCCTTTCATGACGTTCTCGCCGCGTACCTGAATCTCCCCTACCTTATTATAAGGATCATCGGAGTCGATACGCACCTCCATGATTCCTTTAAGGATCTGCCCGCATGAGCCGCGGACATATTCTTCGTTATGATCGTAGCTGATCAGCGGGCCGCATTCGGTCATTCCATACCCGATCGTATAAGGGAATTTGATTTTTGACAAAAAGGCGCTGACCTCTTCATTCATGGGGGCTCCTCCGACAATCACCTCCCGGAAACGGCCGCCAAAAGCATCGGTCAGTTTCTTGCGTACCTGGGCGTAAATACGCGAATCCAATAACGGAATGTTCAGCGCCAGCTTCATCGAGGTTTTACTCAATTGAGGCAGAATCATCTTTTTATAGATTTTCTCCAAAATAAGAGGGACGGTCAGAATCAAATTCGGCTTCACCTCTTCAAATGCTTTCAGCAGGATTTTGGGAGAAGGCGTTTTTCCCAACATATAGACATGGGCACCTACCGCAAGCGGCACCAAGAAATTGAATGCACAACTGTACGCATGGGCCAGCGGGAGGAAACAAAGCTCCCGTTCCCCTCTGAAGAGAACCCCGAGCCGCACACCGTATGTCACATTTCCGGCCAGGTTATTTCCGGTCAACATCACGCCCTTGCTGAATCCGGTCGTTCCGGAAGTATAATTCAGCAGCACGACTTTATCGTTCTCCAACTCGGCGTATTGAATATCTTCTTTCGTAAAACCGGCAGGATATTTTTCAGCCATCTTTTCGTCGAGGCCGCGCAGCAATTTCTGAATGCTTTCGCCATCACGCTGATGCAGGCAACGGAAATCGGACAATGAGAAGACGCCTCGTACATTCTCGATTTTCTCCTCCTCCAACGAATCCCATATTTTGTCGCTGACAAACAGGAAAACCGATTCGGAATGATTGATGATATGGTGGATGTCATTCGGATTAAAGTCTTGTAGAATAGGTACGATAATCGCACCGTATGTAACGGCTGCCATATAAGAGATGCACCAGCGGGCACAATCCTTCCCCACCAAGGCGATACGGTCTCCCCGGCGTATCTGGCATTCGTGAAACAACAAGTGGATACGGGCAATCTCTTTTGCCATTTCACCGTAAGTGAAAGTTGTCCCTTTCGTATAATCGGTCAGTACCGGCAAATCCCAGTTCTTCTTGAAACTCTCTTCGTATATTTTGATAAAATTTTCTGGCACCATTTCGCACATTCATTTAAAATTTGTGCAAAAATACATACTATTGAAGAAATATACAAATCGATCCTTTTCTTATCGCACATCCTGTCCGATCCGCGCATTTAAAAGGCAATCAAAAAAAAGAGAGAGCGTGCTATCGCGAAGACAGTCACGCTCTCCGAAAAAAAAGGTCGCCGATATATCCGGTGGAAAGATCAGAACGAATATCCTACGCCGACGGAGCAGACATTGTCTTTCCTCATTTTACGATCAACCAGATTCGTTTCATAATTCAGCAAAAATGCAAACCGTTTTACTTCCAAACCTACTTGGGCAGTTCCTCCAAAGTCAAACATCGACGGTTTGTTCTTCGTATAATTTTCCGTACGAAGCGTTTTCGAATTCAGATCCCAAACCGTTTCACGGAAACTGTATTTCCGTGTCATTCCCCACGCGATATAAGGCCCGACACCAAGGCGCAAACGCATATCCGGAGCGATTTTCAATCCGTATTGAATCCAAACCGGCACTTGCAAGAAATCTTCACGGGAGGTAATTCTCGAATAACGTACAGACTCAATCTGCATGTCCGGATGAATATTCCCGCTTTCTCCCGGAACGACCGGCACAAACGAGGGTAATTTCGTATCCTTGCCTTTTAACGGTCCTTCAAGTTGGCCTCCGACAAAATCTTCCGCTCTCAATTGCCGGAAATAAAGGCCGGTTCCGATACTCCATCCATCATCCGATCCATTGAAAGCATGGCGCACGCCAACTCCGAATTTAGGTGCAATTCCGGTACGGTACGTTCCTTTTTTCAACATCGTCACTCCTACCTCCGGAGTAATTTTCAACTGTGCTGCAACAGAAAACGCCACACACATCATCACTAAAGCCGCTGCCAATCCTCTTGTTTTCATCTTCAACTTCTTCTATTTAGTTAGTAATACAGTTATTAATTTTGAAGAAGATAATCATGCGTATATGATTCATCTCCCTTTATTGGATTTTATTGATCACAAATATAATGGCAGGTAAAAACCTATTGTAAAAAAAGAGGGTCATTAACACGGAATTAACACTCATACTTCCTCCGGCCAATACCATCTGTTGGATTCGAAAGGGGGAGATCAGAATCTATCCACATCCGGTTTCCGATAATTTTCACTACATTTGCGACGGAAATACAAGAAAAATGATAGATCAGACAGTTTTCGAAAATAAAACAGCCGCTTACTATACGTTGGGTTGCAAGTTGAATTTCGCTGAAACCTCTGCCATCGGAAAAGTGCTGGCCGAACGCGGGATACGTAAGGTTCGGCCGGGCGAAAAGGCGGATATCTGCGTTGTCAACACCTGTTCGGTAACAGAACTCGCCGATAAAAAATGCAGGCAGGCCATCCGCCGGATCGGGAAACAGCACCCGGGAGCTTTCATCGTCGTAACCGGTTGTTACGCACAACTAAAACCGGAGGAAATCGCCCACATCGAAGGCGTCGATCTGGTGTTAGGCACCGAACAAAAATTAGACATCGCCTCGTATATAGACAATATAGGCAAAAAAGAAACAACAGGGGCTATCATCGCCTCTAAAACAAAAGATATCCGCACGTTTTCGCCCTCCTGCTCTGCCGGAGACCGAACACGCCATTTTCTGAAAGTACAGGACGGATGCGATTATCTTTGTTCATACTGTACGATTCCTTTTGCCCGCGGACGCAGCCGCAACGGAACCATCGCCAGCATGATCGCCCAAGCCGAAGAGGTGGCGGCTAAAGGGGGAAAAGAGATTGTGTTGACCGGTGTGAATATCGGCGATTTCGGCAAAAGTACCGGCGAGACGTTCATCGACCTGATACGTGCCCTCGACCAAGTGGAAGGCATCGTCCGTTATCGCATCTCCTCCATCGAACCCAACCTGATCACCGACGAAGCCATTCGGTTTGTAGCCGGAAGCCAACGTTTTGCTCCCCATTTTCATATTCCGCTACAAAGCGGTTCGGATACGGTTCTGCAACTCATGAGACGCCGGTATGACACCCGGCTGTTCCGCCATAAAATCGAAATGATAAAAACTATCATGCCCGATGCTTTTATCGGCGTGGATGTCATTGTCGGCACACGTGGGGAAACGGATGCCTGCTTCGAGGAGGCACGCACATTTATCGATAGCCTGGATATCAGCCAATTGCATGTATTCAGCTATTCCGAACGGCCGGGTACGCAAGCATTGAAAATCGAACATACGGTCGATCCTAAAACCAAGCATGCACGCAGTCAACAACTGCTGGATATTTCCGACCGGAAACGGAAGGCTTTCTACGAGGCACATATCGGAAAAGAGGCGGATGTACTGTTCGAACATGCCAAAAAAGGAGGTTTCATGCATGGTTTCTCCGAAAATTATATCCGGGTAGAAGTTCCTTACGACGGGTTGCTGGCCAACGAAACAAAACGGGTCGTATTGGGAGAGTGGAACGACGACCGGACGGCTCTGAAAGGTCTTTTCCAATAAAAAAGGTGTTTATGTGGACGAATGCGGCATATCTTTTTCTTTACGGCTGGGTAAAACTGCATGCCTTGCTTCCGATGCGGTTGCTCTATGGATTGTCGGATATCCTATACCTTATTATATATCGGATCGCACATTACCGGGTACGGGTTGTACGCCGGAACATGCAAGCCTCTTTCCCCGAAAAGAGACAACCGGAATTACGGGCGATGGAGCGGGCTTTTTACCATCATTTTGCCGATTATATCGTCGAAACAATCAAATTGGCCGATATTTCGGTCGAAGAACTCCAACGACGTGCCCATCTGAATAATCCGGAATTGATAGACCAACTGATGGAAAAGGGACATACGGCTTTCATTTTATTAATGGGGCATTACGGCAACTGGGAATGGTTTTCAGGATCTTCCTCACGTTTCAAGGATGCACAGATCCACCAGATATACAGGCCATTGAACAACAAAGCTTTCGACAGGTTATTCATCAAGCTGCGTACCCGCTTCGGCTCGTTCGGCATAAAGAAGCAAGATACGGTGCGTGACCTGATCCGGTTAAAAAACAATAAACAGCGGGCTGTGGTCATTTTTCTTGCCGATCAGACGCCGAGCCGTGCCAATCTGCATTATTGGACAACCTTTTTAGGCCAAGAATCGGCGATATTGACCGGGCCGGAACGATTGGCCCGCAAGCTCGACCTCCCGGTGATCTTCTTAGACACTCAAAAGACAGGCCGGGGACATTATACGGTCGACATGAAACTGATCACGGATACCCCGAGAGAAACGGCTGAAAACCAAATCACCGAAGCATACGCACGCCTTATGGATACATGTATCCGGCGTAATCCGGCTTATTGGTTGTGGACCCATAAACGATGGAAATACAAAAGAGAGGTATGAAAAAAGCAGCGGTAGTCATCTTAAACTGGAACGGACAGGCATTGCTGGAACAATTTCTGCCCTCTGTCGTCGCAAATACACCCCAAGAGGTGGCTGATATCATCGTGGCCGACAACGGCTCTTCGGATCAGTCGGTCGAATGGATGGAGCGCCGCTTTCCGGAAATTTCCCTTATCCGGTTAGATCGGAATTATGGATTTGCAGGAGGATACAATCGGGCGATCCGGCAGATCAATCATCCATATACCATCCTATTAAACAGCGACATAGAAGTAACAGAGGGATGGTTGGATGCTCCTATAAAAGCTTTGGAAACGGATCGTAACATCGTAGCAGTACAGCCTAAAATCCGCTCTTACCGCCAAAAAGAACGGTTTGAGTATGCCGGAGCCGCAGGAGGTTTCATCGACCGGTACGGTTATCCGTATTGCCGGGGACGGGTGCTGCACATCGTCGAGCAAGACAATGGCCAGTACGACACGCCGGCCGATCTGCTATGGGCTACCGGAGCTTGCTTGTTTATACGCACCGACATTTATAAAGCGGCAGGCGGATTGGATGACGTCTTTTTCGCTCACCAGGAAGAAATCGACCTCTGCTGGCGGCTGCGTTCGCGCGGGTACCGTATTCTTTGTACGCCGCAATCGGTTGTTTATCATGTAGGGGGTGCCACACTGCATACCGAAAGTCCGCGAAAGACCTTTCTCAATTTCCGAAACAACCTGTTGATGCTTTATAAAAACCTGCCGGAGAAGGAATTGAAGCGGGTAATGCGTGTACGTTTCTGGTTGGATTATATCGCGGCGGCCAAGTTTTTGTTGTCCGGACATTTTGCCAATGCAAAAGCCGTCTATGAAGCGCGCCGGGATTTTCATCTCCAACTACCGGCCTATGCCTCCAAGAGAGCCGAGAACCTGGCCCATACCGTACTTTCCGATATTCCGGAAATAAGAAAAGGCAGCCTTATCGCCGCCTTTTATCTACATGGAAAAACGTCGTTCCTCCAATTAAACAAGGGCCATGTGCAGAATATCGATTAAAATGGGTTTCAGGCCGCTCACAAAACATTCGACCGCAATCACCATCAAAATCAAGCCCATCAAGCGCATCATTACGTTATTCCCCGTTTCCCCCAAATAACGGTTCAACCGGGTAGAGGCTTTCAAAATCATATAAGAGGTAAAGTAGATCAGCGCGATCGTTCCGATCAAGATCCCTTTTTTCGTGAGTGTATCGGAGTCTTCCATCAGCATAATCGCATTGGCGATAGCTCCCGGACCGCACAACATCGGAATGGCCAACGGTGTAATCGAAATATCGGCCGCATAGGTTTTCACCTCCTCTTCTTTCAATTTGGCGCTGGAATAACGTGCCTGCAACATATCAAAGCCGATTTTAAAAATAATAAAACCTCCCGCAATGCGAAAACCGTTCGATGAAATACCGAAGAATTTGAACAGGAATTGCCCGGAAAAGGTAAAAACCATCAGGGTTATAAAGGCAACCACAGTTGCCCGGCGCACAATCGCCCGGCGCTGTTCATCGTTCATGCCATTGGTCATGGTTAAAAAAACCGGCATGGTCCCCAGTGGGTTCGTCAATGTAAAGAAAGAGGTAAAACAAAGCAAGAAAAAGGGAAATACTGTTTCCATACAAATAATTATTGATTGGTTTTTAATAGGTTTCAGACAATACGATAGAGGCGCTTTCTAACGATCCGCCGAAAGGAGGATTCAATTTGGCAAGCTCCAATTCGATCGCTGTTATCTGCGGGAACCGCTTTTTCAACGCTTTCAGAATCCGCCCCGCAACATGTTCTATCAAACACGATGGTATCGCCATTTCACACTTCACGACTTCATAAATCGCAGCATAATCGATCGTATGTTCCAATTGATCGCTATCGACCGCTTTTTCCAATGGGGCGGCCAACAACAGATCGACGACAAAACGGTTACCGACCCGCCTTTCCTGGGGCATCACTCCATGATAGGCATAAAAACTCATCGATTGTAAACGTATCTTTGTCTGCATCATAAAAATAGTATAACGGTTCAAAAATAAGCATAAAAAAATCATTTACAAAACCGGTAAAACAGATGCAACGGGACGCTTTTTGAGCGTATGCCCGAAATCGTAACAAATCATTCTTTTTTCGCACATATACGCACTCTTTTTTTTCGTTCGGGCAGAAAAAAAATTATATTTGCAGATAAAAAAATCCAATTGCTGATAAACATGAAACTTACACACAAGGACGAAAACACAAATGGAGGAAGATTACATAACACATTGGCCGCCGGGACGACCGTCAAAGGAAACATCGCTACCGAAACGGACTTTCGCTTAGATGGGGAGGTCGAAGGCGATATTATTTGCTCCGGAAAAATCGTCATCGGAGAAAAAGGATCGGTAACCGGCAATATCCGCGCCTCCAATGCTGAAATATTGGGAAAGATAAAAGGTTCGGTACAAATAAGCGGAAAACTGACCTTAAAGGCATCTGCCTCCATCGACGGGGATCTTTTTGCGCGGCAACTGGAAATAGAGCCGAATGCCCGATTCAACGGTGTCTGCAAAATGTCCGACAAGCCAACTGCCGCAGACTGACGACGACGCCGGATCACGATCGCAGGGATTTTTTTCTGTTTCGTATACAAACGGCCCCATTACACCGGCCGGCCTTACCCGCGGTTCGAACGCTTTATCATTCCGGCAATCCGCTCATTCAGCCGATCGGCCTGCAATAGCGTTTCTAACGTAATATGCATCCGGTAACGCCAATAATGGTGCGCATTGGCCGGCACATTGATACGTTCGGCATCGGCATCGCCCCGCTTCAGGGCATCATCGATCGCCATCCAGTCCTGCCAAGGAATAATGACCAGCATCGATGGCGCATTCAGATGATTCGATAAAATTTGCGATGCAATTTCCGAAGTACATTCCTCCGGAACCGTCCCTGTCTGCTGTAAGACATTTCGGTAGTATCGGGAGGTTTTTTCACGGTCTTCTTTCCACCAACTGCGCAACGGCGACATATCGTGGGTCGAGGTGGTACAAACCGAATGATACGGCAACTGCGTCAAATCGGCAAATTCACAATCGTCTTTTTTGGGCATCCGCTCAATCTCAAGACTCAGAATCTGCAATTCGTTCATTACCTCCGGAACCGATGCCGGAATCATTCCCAAATCTTCTCCGCAGATCAGCATGCCGGTATGTTCCGACAAGGGGGTCAAACGTTCGAAGGCTCGTTTTTTCCAAAAATCATTATGCCGGTGATAAAAGAAATGCCAATATAATCGATCGAAAGCCTGCCGGTCGGAATCGGCCAATTCTTTATACAAGAAAGATTCGGAGGCAACAATCCGCGGATGGAAACGATCCGGACATTGCGGATCGTGCAAAAAGAGCACTTCATGCGCTATCGCACAAAGTCCATTCCGTATCCGTACTGCTTTCGCATCCTCTTTTCCGGCAAACAATGCTTCGATCTTCCGCTGTGTATCACAGAAAGGTTTCAATACAAAATACTTGAAAGAGGCTTGTGCCAAAAAGGCGGCTTTCACCTCTTCGGTATCTTCTCCGAAAAGCAGAGATAAATTTTCGCCGGCAATATGCGGCCGGGTAAAACGCCGTTCATCGAAAGCCAGCCCGTATTGTTCGATTTCCGTTTTCGTAAGCGGCAAAGCCGGGCTGAAATGTCCGCAAAGTCCCTTTACATACGCCACAGGAATCTCCCAAATACGGAAAAAGCCTAAAATATGATCGATTCTAAAACAATCGAAATAATCCTCCAACTTTGCAAAACGTTTTTTCCACCAAGCATAGTCGTCTTTCGCCATAAGCGGCCAGTTATATGTCGGGAACATCCAATTCTGCCCATCGACCGAAAAATCATCGGGCGGAGCTCCGGCCTGTCCGTCCAAATTGAAATACTGCGGTTCTGTCCAGACCTCCACTCCTGTCCGGCTGACACCGATCGGCAAGTCGCCCTTCAGCGCCACGCCTTGCTCTCGTGCATAATCGGACACGCGTTTAAACTGTAAATGAAGCAGATATTGGAGAAAATAATAGAACGAGAGCTCCGGATAGGCCTTTCCATCGGTAGCACACAGTTTACGTATGCCGGAAAGATCGTAAACGGCATATTCGTTCCATTGCGAAAAATCAGCCGTATGATGCACATCCCGCAAATAGGAATAAGCCGCATAAGGTATCAGCCACGATGTATTCTGCTTAAAAAACGTCTTGTATGAGTCGCTTTCCATAACCGACTTCCCTTCCTGCCGGAAATAGGCTCGGCAATAATCCAGCTTCAGGGGAACAACCGATTCATAATCAACAGATTCACACGCATTCAATTCTTTTTGCTTTTTCGCGAAATAATCCATTTTATCGCAGTCGCACAGGCTCTTAAGCCAAGCCAGGCAGAGATACATCGGGTGCAGAGCATAGACCGAAATTGCACTATACGGATAAGAATCCCGCCAGGTATATGTAGCAATCGTATCATTCATCGGCAAGACCTGAATGATGCATTGTCCTGTTTTTTTCGCCCAATCGACCATCATTTGCAAATCGCCGAAATCTCCGACACCGAAACTATGCTCCGACCGTAAGGAAAAAACAGGAATCACAGTTCCGGCTCCGCGCCACAACGGACGGTTCTCACGAAAGCAAAGGTCTGAAACGACCGCCTGTTCACCGGGTGCTATCAACGGGATATCCAACGTCCGGTTCTCTCCCTCTTCCCAATACAAGAGTCGTTTATTTTCATCGCAAACGAAAAATTTACACTGTAAGGGAAATGTCAGAGTACTTGCATCTATATCGACCGACCACACAGGTGCCTCTTCCGGATAGAGAAACAACGCCTGTTCCGTATCCCAGTTGCCCAAACAGGCATGATCTCCCGTCAGCGCCACCCTTCGTCCTCTTTCCACACGCGGAGCAAGCACCCGAAGGGTCAACTTGCTGTTGCTTTCTGTTTTTTTCCGGTCTGCCGTTTGCGGATGGGCAAAAAAACTTTTGGTAAATGCAAAAGAATAGAATGGCAAATGTTCCGGACGTAATTGCCAATGATCGTATAAAAGGTATCGGCCATCCGGATCGTCAAACGAAAACCGATGATAACGGGCCCGGTCTTCGAATGTCAACTGATCTCCTTCCATCAAGACGTACCGATAAGAAATCGTTTGAACAGATCCGGGCAGTTCCATCGTCAAACGCCAGTTACCGTCTCCGGCATAATTCATCTCTTTTGCCAAAGCCGGTTCGTGGTTTCCCAACTCGGGAATCGACCCCACTATTCCTATTTTCTGTCCCCAAACGGTATGAAAATTTATCTGAAAGGTTACAATCATGACTTTTATCCTTTTTTAGGATGCGAAAGTAGTAAATAAAAGACAAAAACGGAGTGAGGTTTTCGGTTTTATTGCTTACGCAACAAGCCGTATCCCGCCTCACTCCGTTTTGTTATTCGACCGGCAGCCTCAAAATCAGCCGCATTTAGAAGCGCCGCAATTAGTACAGATCAAACAACCTTCCTGATAAACAAGCGTCTCGTGTCCACAATTCGGACATGTCTGTCCCTTTGCTTCCGTTCCGTTCGGCAAATATTTCTTCAAGGCACGTTCTACCCCGTTTTTCCATGTATTGATCGATTCGTTATCCAAATCCATTCCCTGCACAAGTTTGACAACCTGGTCGATCGGCATTCCATAACGCAATACGCCGGAAATCAATTTAGCATAGTTCCAGAATTCGGGATTGAATTTTCCATCCAGGCCTTCGATCGTCATTTTATATCCCCGTTTGTTTTTAAACTGGAAGTCATAATGTTTCTGTCCGTCATCGTCATAACTTTTAATAATGCTTCCTTTGGAGACATTTTTCGGCAACATGATACCCTCATCATCATCGGCAAGACCGGTAAAGATTTCATAGGGGCGACCGTTCAACAGGCCGACAAAAGCAATCCATTTTTCACGGTTATTTTGGAATTTGACCACATCGGCCTCCAATTCGCGGGGACGGGTAGACACGATTACCGGCGGTTCCATGCAGTTACAGTCTTCTTTCTTCTTTTTCTTTTCAGTCGAAAGCAAGACACCCGAACGAGAGCCGTCCCGATAGACCGTACATCCTTTACAACCGCATTTCCAAGCTTCTACATAAAGCGAATTGACCAAGTCTTCCGTCACATCGGAAGGCAAATTGATCGTTACACTGATCGAATGGTCTACCCACTTCTGAATGCGTCCCTGCATACGTACTTTTTGCAACCAGTCTACATCATTGGAAGTTGCCTTAAAGTAGGGTGATTTGGCCACCAATTCGTCCACCTCTTCCGGTGTATATTTTTTGGAGGCCGAATAGCCGTTTGCCAGCATCCAGGTAACAAATTTATGATGGAATACTATATATTCTTCAAAAGCATCTCCTGTTTCATCGACAAAATCAACCCGGACATCGGCGTCGTTCGGATTTACTTTCCGACGGCGGCGATAGACGGGCAGAAAGACCGGTTCAATACCGGAAGTCGTCTGCGTCATCAGGCTCGTCGTTCCTGTCGGAGCAATCGTCAGACAGGCAATATTCCGACGCCCGTACTTTCGCATGTTCGCATATAATTCCGGGTCTGCTTCCCGTAAACGGTTGATAAACGGATTATTCTCTTCCCTTGCTGCATCGTAGATTTCAAAAGCACCACGCTCTTTCGCCATCTCTACCGATGAGCGATAAGCAGCCAAAGCCAGTGTTTTTTGTACCTTTTCGGCGAATTCGGTGGCCTCTTCCGTTCCGTAACGGAGTCCCAAGGCCGCAATCATATCTCCTTCCGCCGTTATTCCTACGCCTGTACGACGTCCTTGTAAGGTTTTCTTCTGTATTTTTTCCCACAAATGACGTTCCGATCCTTTCACTTCCAACGATTCCGGGTCCGAATCGATTTTTGCTAATATTTTTTCGATTTTTTCCGATTCCAGATCAATGATATCGTCCATAATACGTTGTGCCAAAGCCACATGCTTTTCAAAAAGATCAAAATCGAAATAGGCTTCTTTCGTAAATGGATGCACTACGTAAGAATAAAGGTTGATGGCCAATAAACGACAACTATCATACGGACACAACGGGATTTCTCCACAGGGATTCGTAGAAACAGTACGGAATCCCAAATCAGCATACACATCCGGAACCGATTCTTTCAATATCGTATCCCAAAAAAGAACACCCGGTTCGGCGGATTTCCAGGCATTGTGAATGATTTTCTGCCACAATTCGGTAGCATTGATCTCTTTGATCGTCGTAGGATTCGGCGAGTCGATCGGATACTGCTGGCGATACGTCGTCCCGTTTACCACCGCATTCATAAATTCATCATCGATTTTCACCGAGACATTCGCTCCGGTAACTTTGCCTTCTGTCATTTTTGCATCGATAAACGATTCCGAATCCGGATGTTTGATCGAAACGCTCAACATCAAGGCTCCCCGCCGCCCGTCTTGAGCAACTTCGCGGGTAGAGTTGGAATAGCGTTCCATAAAGGGGACTAATCCGGTGGATGTCAAAGCGGAGTTTTTAACAGGAGAACCTTTCGGACGGACATGCGACAAATCATGGCCTACCCCTCCTCTGCGCTTCATCAATTGTACCTGTTCTTCATCAATACGGATAATAGCTCCGTAAGAATCGGCTTCACCATCCAAACCGATCACAAAGCAGTTGGACAATGATGCGATCTGAAATTCATTTCCAATTCCCGTCATCGGGCTTCCTTGCGGAACGATATAACGAAAATGGTCGAACAGGTCAAACAGTTCCTGTTCGGACAAGGAATTCGGATACTTTTTTTCTATACGGGCTATCTCGCTTGCCAGTCGATGGTGCATATCTACGGGAGATTGTTCGTAAATGTTCCCGAATGCGTCCTTCAAGGCATACTTATTAACCCACACTTTAGCCGCCAGTTCATCGCCGGTAAAGTAATCGAGCGCAGCTTTGTACGCTTCGTCAAAGGTGTAAATTGTATGATTCACGACGTTTCATTTTAAGACAATGCAAGTTTAGTCATTGTTCTTGAATTGACAAAATTATTCAACAATAAAAAATGAAAAGTTTTAAATGTTTTCCCAGTTAAAACGATAATATATTGACAAACAACAAAGTAATAAAAACAGAATATCAATATAGTTTTCCAAAAAGAAAATAGTTTCAAATAAAGAATTCCTCAAATATAAAAAGAGGAAAGAAATTCCGTTTTCAAAAAACAGATGTTCTTTCAATAAAGGAGCATGATCCGCATATTCGCTTTTTCAGCATACGGCATACCTCTTTACTATTTCAATATTGATAAATCAGGCTTTGATCAAAGCCTCAATTTCTTCGACAGAAGAACGGAAAAGTTTATTCGTTTCAATTTGGTCTCTGACGGTTTTACACGCATGCAACACGGTCGCATGATCACGTTTTCCAACCATTTTTCCTATATGAGAAAAGGAACAATCCGTATACTTTTTAGCCAGAAACATTGTAACCTGCCTCGCCTGCACGATTTCCCGTTTACGCGAATTGGTGTGGATCATCGCCTGTTCCAGTTTAAAATATTTGCAGACAACATCCTGAATGGATTCGATCGAGACCTGTTTTTTTTCCAGCCGGACAATCCGGCTGACAATCTGATGTGCCAAAGAGAGGTCGATCGTCCGGTTAAAAGCCGTAGAATAGGCCAATAAAGAGGCCACAATCCCTTCCACATCCCGCACGTTTTCCTTTACATTATTGGCGATAAAATTAAAGACATCGTCCGGAATCACCACCCCGTCGTGCGAAATCTTGTTCCGCAAGATTTTCTTTCTCAAATCAAGGTCCGGACGGTTCAACTCCGCAGTCAATCCCCATTTCAGACGGGTTATCAAGCGTTCCTCCATGCCTTGCAAATCCACCGGCGGTTTATCCGACGTCAAAATCAATTGCTTTCCAAGCAGATGCAAATGGTTGAAAATATGAAAGAAGGTATTTTGAGTTCGATCTTTTCCGATCAGTTCTTGAATATCATCTAAAATAAGCACATCCACTCCCTGATAAAAATACATAAAATCATTGATCGTATTTTTGCGGATAGCCTCTGTATATTGGATGGTAAACAAATGTGCAGAGATATACAACACCCGTTTCTCCGGATGGAGCTCCTGAATCTGGTTGCCAATAGCATGGCATAAATGGGTTTTTCCGACTCCGGACGGACCGAATATGAACATCGGGTTAAATGTTTTGCCCGGATTTTGGGCGATCACCTCACTGGAGGAACGCACCAAACGGTTACTCGCTCCCTCAAAGTAATTGTCAAACGTATAGCCTACATTCAGATGCGAATCCCATGTACGAAGGTTCCTCGGATCTGCCGACGAAAGATCTCCTGCCCGTTGCAGGCTCGTGCGTGCAGCATCCCCTCCGGCCGGAAGGGTAATCATCCCCTCGTCCTTCATTTTATCCACGACTTTGATACGGTAGTTCAAAACTGTACCCTGTCCTATCACGCGATGCAGCGCAATTTTCAGCACGTTTACATATTTTTCTTCCAAATATTCATAAAAGAATTGACTCGGAACCTGAATTGTAAAATGGTTATCTTCATATGATAACGGTATGATCGGCTTGAACCACGTGTTAAAAGCGGCTTCCGGCACAATTTCTTTTATCGCCGCAAGACAGTTCTCCCACAAAGTCTGATAATCGGTTTGCATTTTCATCCCCCCATTCAACTTTTTCTACTATTCTTATCTTTCAAGAGTACAAAGTTTAGAAATAAATTCATAAAAAAAAAGTCTCGTTTTTGTTGGAATTTTAGTTTATTCAATAGGGGTTTTAAAGTCAACAAGTTAGGAAAACAACAACTAAAAATCAGCAACTTACATCTATCAATCTTCCGTAAAGCCTTTATTATAAGCCATTCCGCAGAGTATCAAAAAGACAGCCGTTTTCGACTTCAGGCACATTTCCTCCTTATACCTTGCTCTATTTAAGAAGTTTATAGGAGGTTACACTTTTCCTGCCTCCCAAAAGCCTTAAATGGATTTATTCTAAATAACCAAGATCGTTAGCCCCCTTTTCTTTAAAAGACGGAAAAATGAACATACCGTTTCGGATTTTGCCGCAAATCCAACAACAGCAACGAAGCATTGTTGGCCGTACTGTTCAGATTGTCGTACAGGGCCCGGTCATTCAGCAGAAGCCCCATACTGTTTTCTTTCGAATTCAGTTTACGCGTCATCGCTTCCACATTATTCAATGTTGCATTGACTGCATGAACGGTTGCCGCCAGATCCACCTGCTTCAAATTCGCACTGACTGTTGCAAAATTGCCGGAAACCGTCTTTAAGTCGGTCATGATACCCGGCACATCCCGATTCAGTATTTGATTCAATTGTCGGGACGAAACGGCCAGGTTATTCGTTGTCTGTTCAATATGGTCGAGCGAACGGACAAGAGCCGGATGATTCATCAGGGCTTGCAAACCGCTCAAAATCGAATCGATCCGGGGCATCAATTGTTCCACCTGCGGAAGAATCCCATCTTGAAGCGATTTCATCATCTCCGGGGCCATACGCCCTTCGATACGTGAACCCGGCTTCAGAAAATCGTCTACATATTTATTCAGATGGATATGCAATTCACCTCCTCCCAAAAAGCTGTTTACAATGGTTACATAGCTACCTTTGTTGATCCTCATGCGATCTTCCAGACTGATTTCAACCGTTATTTTATCCACCGTGCTATAATCGTAAATAATGTCACGGACCAAACCGACCTTAAAACCATCTACATATACCGGACTGGATACAGTCACTCCTTTTACATTCATACATTCCACCAAGTAATGATTGACCGGTTTGAAGAGGTTGATTCCTTTTAAATAATTGATACCTAAATATAATAAGGTCAAGCTGATAATCGTAACAACACCTATCTTAACCTCTTTGGTAAATACATTTTTCATCTTTATTCTGTCTAACTAATAATCTGTAATCAATACTTAACCCTTTTTCCATCCTTAAAGGCTACAATAAAAGCATCCTTAAAGTCTTTTGCCACTTGCCGGCGAAGCTTTTTTATCTCATTAAAATCGGTCGATTCTCCATAGGTATATTTATAAAGTTTCTTTTCCACAAAGAAATCAACCGGTTTGTATCCTTTAAAAAAGCGGGAACCGGGAGCCAGTTTTTTATCCGAAGTCAATAGCTGGATTTTATAAACGACCTGTCCTTTTTTCGGAGTTTCCCGTACTGTTTTTTCGGCAACGGCGGCCGGAACTATTTCCTCTTCCTCCTGAAGCGGCAGTTCGGCTACCGTACTACGACGTTCCGGAACCGCTCTCTCACCTTCGGCAAGTGCACCCCGCTTCCGGTCATATTCGGTCTTATATTTCGTAAATGCATTGAAAATGGCTTTCGCTAATTTATTTTGCCCTTCTTTCGAGCGCATAAAACGTTCTTCGTCTCGATTGGAAATATAACCTAATTCGACCAAAACGCTCGGCATTCCGGTTTTACGCAGCACCAATAAGCCCGCTTGCCTGACCCCCCGATCCTGCCGTCTCGACTTCACAAAGCTTTTCTGAATTTCCGAAGCCAATCCGATACTTTGTTCCATGTGCTTGTTTTGCATGAATTCAAAAATAATGTATGATTCGGATGAAGTTGGATCAAAGCCTTCATATTTTTGCAAATAATTATCTTCCAGTAAAATAGCCGAATTTTCGCGTATGGCGACCTCCAAATTCTCATTACTGCTCGCCAACCCGATCGTATAGGTTTCGGTACCTCGGACAGAGCTTCCCCGTTTGACGGCATTCGTATGAATAGAAATAAAAAGGTCTGCCTTATTGCGATTGGCGATATTCGCCCGTTCGTCCAACTCGATAAAAACATCCTTTTTACGCGTGTATACCACTTTCACGTCCGGATGATACTGTTCGATCAGCGCCCCCAGTTTCAACACCACCGCCAAATTAATTGTTTTTTCTTGTGCTACAGCACCAATTGCTCCGGGATCTTTTCCGCCGTGACCGGCATCAAGAACCACAGTAAACGTCTTTTGTTGTGCATGAAGCTCCACCAAAACAAAAAACGGTATCCAAAAGCATGCGATATATAGGAACAACCTTTTTACCTTCATCTATAACCTTTTAGGAATTTGCCACAAATGTACTATTTTTTTAGTGACAAGAAAGGCTGGTTTTTAAATAAAAAAGGGCAATTCCCGATAGAATTGCCCTTTTTAAGGAATATTCAAAAAAATCAAATTATTCAGAAACAACTTCAAAAGGAATTTCCACAGAAACTTCTTTGTGCAATTTCAATTGCGCTTTGTAGCTTCCAACCTCTTTTACAGCCTCTTTGATATAAATCAGCTTACGTTCTACCTCAAATCCGGCTTTAGCCAATGCTTCTGCAATCTGGATATTGGTAACAGATCCGAAAATGGTTCCTGTAGAACTTGTTTTTGCACCGATCGTCAGCGAAACACCTTCCATCTTTGCAGCCAATGCCTGTGCATCTTCTTTGATTTTAGCCAATTTGTGGGCACGTTGCTTTAAATTCTCGGCTAATACTTTCTTTGCAGATTCAGATGCGATCACTGCTTTACCCTGGGGGATTAGAAAGTTACGTCCGTAACCGTCCTTTACTGTTACGATATCGTCTTTGTAACCTAAATTGATTACGTCTTCTTTCAAAATAACTTGCATATTCTGTCTCCTCTCTTTATTATTATTTCATTAAATCGGTTACATAAGGCAGCAAAGCCAAGTGGCGTGCTCTTTTCACCGCTTGAGCCACACGATGCTGAAACTTCAACGAAGTACCCGTAATACGACGAGGCAAAATTTTCCCTTGTTCGTTCAAGAATTTCTTCAAGAATTCAGGATCCTTGTAATCGATATACTTGATGCCATTCTTTTTAAAACGGCAATATTTTTTCTTTTTAACGTCTACTGAAGGCGGAGTCAAATATCTGATTTCTGATTGAGTAGCTGCCATATTAATTCTCCTTTACTGTTTCTTTAGATGATTTCAAACTTCTTCTCTTTGCAGCATATTCTGCAGCATATTTATCCTGACGGAAAGTCAAGAAGCGCAAAACGCGTTCGTCACGACGGAAGTTGATTTCCAACGTTGCGATCGTTTCCGGTTTCGCTTTAAATTCAACCAACTGATAGAAGCCCGTCGTTTTCTTATCGATCGGATAAGCCAACTTACGCAAGCCCCAATTTTCTTCATTCACGATCTCTGCGCCTTCTGCTTTCAAAAGGTTCGTGAATTTTTCTACCGCTTCCTTCATCTGGACATCAGACAAAACGGGAGTTAAAATGAAAACGGTTTCATAATTATTCATAAAACACTGTTTTATATTTGTTAATACTAAAAATTGCGGTGCAAAGGTACATTTTTTCTTTAAAGGGGACAAACAATCCATCTATTTTCTTTTTATTTTTTGCGTCCTTTCCACAACGGAAGGGTTGCCTGTAGAAATTTCCGCTCAAAAAAAGACCTTCCAAAACGCGTATACCAGCCCTCAAAAACGGAATTGGGCAACCGCAACAGCTTTTCAGTTCCGATATCCGGCTTGCATCTCCTGTTCAAGCAAGGCTTTCATTTCAGCCACTTTTTCCGGAAATTCCGAAGCCACATTGTTTCGTTCTCCGATATCTTCACGCAGGTTATACAACTGTTCTTCTTTCGAATTGCCTAATTCGGTATTGGTCAATTTATTGTAAGACGGCCCGTTGTTCGGCATGATATATTTCCACTGTCCATCACTGACGGCAAGCGACGAAGCAGCCTCCACCACATATGTCCTTCCCTTCTTCTCTTCACCTAAAAATACAGGCAACGCATTGCGACTGTCCATAGCGGTAACCGTTTCAACCTCTACACCTACAAGATTTTCCATCGAAGCAAACAGGTCGATATGAGAAACTAATGCATCCGAAACACCCGGTTTTACCCGTTTCGGCCAAGAGACCAAAAAAGGAACTCTGGTGCCGGCTTCGAAGCTACTGTATTTTCCTCCGCGGAAATCACCCCATGGACGATGGTCTCCCAAACATTCCACTGCCCGATCGGCATAGCCATCATCCACTACTGGTCCATTGTCGCTGGTCAGCACGATCAATGTATTTTCACGCAGTCCTGTTTCTTCCAACGCCCGGACAATTTCACCTACCGTCCAGTCAAACTGCAAGATCGCATCTCCACGATATCCCATACCGCTCTTATCACGGAATCGTCCGTGCGGAAACCTCGGAACATGGATATCATTCGTCCCGACATACAAGAAGAATGGAGTATCTTTCTGTTTTTCGATGAACCGGACAGCCTTCGCTGCAATAGAATCGGCTATGTTTTCATCTTTCCACAGAGCCTTTCCTCCCCCTTTCATATATCCGATACGGGAAATTCCATTCACAATAGCCATATCATGCCCATGGTTCGGAGACGGCTTCAAGTTGGTGAGCATTTCCGGATGATCCCTTCCCAAAGGTTCACCGGGGAAAGGCGTTTCATAACTGACAGCGATCGGAGCCGAGGGGTCATAGTCTGCTACCCGTTGATTCTCCAGCCAGACACAAGGTACCCGATCGCCGGTAGCGGCCATCAAGTAAGAATAATCGAAACCCAGATCTTCCGGACCGGGCGTTACTTTTCCGTTCCAGTCCTGTGTTCCGGCCTTATCTCCCATTCCCAAGTGCCATTTCCCGATCGCCCCCGTCGCATAGCCAGCTTTTTTAAAGAGATCGGCAATGGTTGCCTGTTCGGGACGAATCACCATTCCGGCATCCCCCGTAGCAATTCCGGTATCCTTACGTCGCCAACTGTAATAACCGGTAAAAAGGGCATAACGAGACGGTGTACTGGTTGCCGCCACAGCATGGGCATCTGTAAAACGCAAGCCAGATCGTGCGATAGCATCCACATTCGGCGTACCTATCCGATGAGCTCCATAGCATCCGAGATCTCCATACCCGAGATCGTCTGCTACAATAAAGATCACATTCGGCCTTTTTTCTCCCGATCCAACCGCAGTCTCTTTTGTTGCATGCCCACATCCCATCAGCGGGATCAGTCCGGCACTGCATATTACCCCAATCTTACTTTTCATATTTTTCACATTAATATATAGAAAAAGTAAAGGTAATACATTTCGCCCGAACAACAGGATAAAAGCGTCTAAAATTACACCGTGATTTCTATCAAGATACCTTCCGGCCCTACGATACAGCTTTCATAGTAACCGTCTCCTGTAGTACGAGGGTCGTTAATACATTCATAACCATGCTGTTTTAACAGTTCCGTCTTACAATCGACAGCCTCCTTGCTTCCTAAAGCCACAGAAAAATGTATGAATCCTCCACGGAAAACCTCCCTTAACGTCTCTGTCACTTCCGGTCGGGACATAATCTCCAACCGGGTTTCCCCGTCAGGAAATGAAAGGATGTAAGTTTTCAATCCGGTACGAGGATTGTGATACTGTTCGTTTGAAGAACAGTCGAAATGCTCCATAAAGAAGTGCCTCATCTCTTCCAAATCCACACAGTAGAGTGCAATGTGATCTATCTTCATATTATTCCGTTTTATTTTGTCTGCGTATAACCCTCTCTCTTCAGCAACTCAACAAGTCGCGGCCTATGATCTCCCTGTATGACGATTTCTCCATCCTTCGCACTACCGCCAACTCCGCATTTCTGCTTCAAAAATTTACAGAGGGCGTTTATCTCCATATCAGTGCCGATAAAGCCTTTTATAACAGTCACGGTTTTGCCGCCCCGCCCCGCCCGTTCCATATACAGACGCAGTTTCTGCTGATTCTTCGGAAGCATGTTTGCATTTTCCGGTTCTTCCTCCTCCGAATAACCGAAATCCGGATTTGTCGAGAAAACGACACCCACACGCTTATTACGGTCAACCTCTTTTTTTTCTTCCGTCTTATCTATATCGCCCGAAGTGCCAAGAGCCGCCAGTGCGCTTTTCCAATCTGTTCCTGCCATTTTTTCTATATTTACATATTATCCAAGTTTCCTCTCTTTTATCCGAAATACGGATACATAACAGGCGTTTTCACAATTGCCCAATACCCTCGTTTAGGCGACCGGATACAGCCTTCTTCTTTTAAGAACTTCAAAGCCCGGTCGACGACTTTACGTTCTATATTCAGCCGTTCCGATATTTCTGAGGCTTTAACCGGCCCTTCCCATTCCTGCAGCTTGTTGAGTACAATCTCAGTTGGCTCCATAAAGTACGGATCATCATTGTGATTGAACAATTTGATAGCGATGGCTGCACAGGCTTCTGCATCAGCAAGAGCATGGTGATGATGCTTTAAATGATAGCCACAACGATCGGCTATGATGTCGAGGTTATGATGACCGCCAGGCCATACACGCCTCGACTTAATAAGGGTACAATGAAACTCATAATCAGGGTAATCCATCTGATAACAGCGAAATACGGCCTTCAGGCAATTCTCATCAAATGCTTTATTATGGGCAATCAGCGGCAACCCTTCAATCTTTGGAGCTATCTGCGCCCATACTTCAGGGAAAACAGGCGCATCGCACGTATCTTTTTCTGTAAGTCCATGAACCATACTGCACCAGTAGCTATAATACGCCGGTTCAGGTTTTATGAGAGAGTAGAACGAATCTACAATTTGACAATCCCTGACAATAACAATGCCCACAGCACAGACACTGGCTGGTTCATTATTAGCCGTTTCAAAATCCAATGCAGCAAAGTTTCTCATTTGATCCCTTCAAATTTACTGATTTCAGCCATCTACCCAATGAAAATTTATCCGTTTGGATAGTTGCCACCGGGAATAGCCGTCACTTATACCATAACAGCAAATGCCCCACATTGGTTTATCGCTATTTCGGCAATGGTATGCGGCCTGCCTGATCGTTCGGTTATTTGGCTTTCAGATATATGAATGCCTTACTTTTATTTCGTATATTTTTTTGTCCAAGTAGCGATCTCTTTTATGAAGTCGATCGGAATTTCTCCCGAACAAGGGATTTGGATACTACCCTTGGAGTATTTGAACTGATGCCGTTCCAACGCTTCCTTGAAGTATGCTACCGCTTCATCACCCGGATAAAGTCCGATATGTTTCTTAAAGGCTGCAAAATGAATCAGATTTTTTCCTTGCCAATACGTAGGCATCTGCCATGCGATCTTTTCCGTCGCTTCCGGCAATACTTCACGGATGGCATTCCTTACCTGTTCAAGCAACGGACGAATCTCCTCCCGCTGTTCGCAGATATAGGCAT
>JBHCAZ010000011.1:0-3218 GCA_041798765.1 Parabacteroides sp.
CTTCCATATCCGAGTTTCCCTGCAACAAAAAACCGGTTTGATGAAAAGTGGTTTGTGCAATCGGCTTGTGTTCTGCATAATTCCAGACCACAGCCGCAAGCACATTTTTTCCTTCTTGCAAGAAAGGAGCCAGATCTACCGTTTCAAAATTCCAATTATAAATATCTCCCCGTGCCGGACCAAGTGAAACAAACCTGCCATTTACAAATAGTTTATACCGGTTGTCAGCCGTTACATGCACCACAAAACGGTCTGGTTTTCGATTCAGTTCAAACGATTTACGCAAATGATAGACACCATATAAATCCATCGGTTCATCCGGGATGGAAATCCATCGGGCCTTCCATCGTCCTTTCAACAGATCCGGATTGATATCTGCCTGCCGATATCCTTCAAGCCGAATCTGAGCAGCAAGCGGCAGTGCAAAAAGAGAAAAAAGAAGAATCAAGAAACGTGTTTTCATCATTCAGTCCACATTATTGCATTTTACAAGCCATCTCAAAACCCGCTTTCAATGCCCGCAGATTCATATCCACTACCTCTTCGCCTTTTCGTCCGAAAATGCGACGGATACCATCGGCTATTTTATCGTATTCTATTCCTAAAAACGGAGTTGCAGCTCCTAACATGACAATATTAGCCGTGCGAAGCGAGCCGACCTCCTGGGCAATCGAGTCCACATCCAAGACCACCTTATGCGGCAACTTGTCCAATTCGGCCAATACCGTCTCCGGATCCGGATAATTCGAGATATTGATCAGCGGTTGCGAATTGGTTACAACCCAACCCTCTTTCTTTAAAAACGGCAAGTAGCGTAATGCCTCCATCGGCTCCAAAGACAAAATCAAATCGGCGTGTCCCTTGGCAATCAAATCCGAAGCAATCGGCTGGTCCGACAAACGCAAATTAGACTGCACATCTCCGCCACGCTGACTCATGCCATGCACTTCGGCCTGTTTCATATACAATCCTTCTTTCAAGGCAGCTTCCCCTATCACAGCAGCGATAGACAGAATTCCCTGCCCTCCTACACCGGATAAAATAATATCTGTTTTCATTTTGTACTCTTTTTTTTCTTTCTTGTTAACGTTTGTATACATTCCCGACGAGGAATCAGCACAGAAACCCCCTTATATTCGATCTCTTCTCGGATAATCGCCTTCATCTCTTCGTAATATTTCTTCAAAGGAACCATGACTCGGATATGCGCCGGATCTACGCCGATTCCGGCACAAATCGCCTCCAACCTACCTGTACCGGCAGAATCTTGCCCTCCGGTCATTCCGGTGGTTTCATTGTCTGAAATCACAATCGTAACGGATGTATTTTCATTAACACAATCCAAGAGTCCGGTCATTCCGGAATGCGTGAAGGTTGAATCGCCGATCACGGCAACGGCCGGGAACAGTCCGGCATCGGCTGCACCTTTCGCCATCGTAATGGAAGCTCCCATATCGATACAGGTATCTATCGCCCTGAATGGAGGTAAAGCGCCCAATGTATAACATCCGATGTCTCCGAACACTTTTCCTTCCGGATATTCGGCCAATACGTCATTCAGCGCATCATACATGTCCCGGTGACCACACCCTTTACACAGTGCGGGAGGACGTTGCTCTACCAGTTCGGGAACAGCATAGTAGCTGCTTATTTCTTTTCCCAACGCCTTTCCTACGGCATCGGGTGTCAATTCGCCGTCGCGGGATAATGTGCCATCCAGTCTTCCACGCACTTTTATGCCTCTGCCGAGAAAACCTTTCAGATGTTCTTCCACAATCGGATATCCCTCTTCCAACATCAGAATTTCCTTGCATTCGTCCGTTATTTTTTCAATCATTTTTCGGGGAAGCGGATATTGAGAGATTTTCAAAACCGGATATTCAAATCCGTCCGGATAGTTTTCAGACAAATAATTGAACGCAATGCCTGTCGCAATAATACCCAAATCCTTGTTCGGGGCATCAAAATAGCAGTTATATCGGGATGTTTCGGACGAAGCCTCGAACACCTGCTGTGCCTCAATAAGCGCCTTATATCGTTTGCGGGCCAAGGCAGGCAACAAGACAAAACGCTGACGACCATCGGGAAGTACGCTCCGTTTATTTTCCGCTTTTCTTTCACGTGTAACCACTCCGGCTCTCGAATGCGCCATACGGGTCGTCACCCGAAGTAGAATCGGGTATCCCAATTTTTCAGAAAGTTCAAACCCTTCATATACCATGTCGTAAGCCTCCTGTTGGCTAGACGGTTCCAACATCGGGATCATCGCAAAATTCCCGAAGGCCCTGTTATCCTGCTCGTTTTGCGACGAGTGCATCGACGGATCGTCTGCCGTAACGATGATCAACCCGCCATTGATACCGCTCATGGCCGCATTCATAAAGCAATCGGCAGCCACGTTCAAGCCTACATGTTTCATGCAGCATAAGGCTCTTTTTCCGGCATAACTCATTCCTAATGCCGCTTCCATTGCCGTTTTCTCGTTCGCGCTCCAACGACAATGAATGCCTCGTTCTTTGGTTATTGCCGCATTTTGGATGTATTCCGTAATTTCGGTCGAGGGTGTTCCCGGATAAGCGTATACTCCAGACAATCCTGCATCGATAGCTGCCTGGGCGATCGCTTCATCTCCTAAGAATAGATGTTTTTCCATGTGTATCTCTCTATTTTATATTACTTTTACTGTATTCTGCAGACAAAGTTATATAAAAAAGTAAGAGAATGTTTAACATTTTAAAAGAAAAGTCGGCAAATTCACGATACAAAATCCAGCTTCAACGATCAATATGCAGCTCAACCCATACAAACACTTGCCTCACAAAGCGGAAAAGCCCTAACGGATTCCACGACGATTCAATTCTTCCCGGTAGCGCATCGCATAGCGATTATGCTGCGCCAAGGTAATCGAAAAATTATGCCGGCCGGAAAAGTCTTCCTTGGCACACATGTACAGATAATTGTGTTTCATCGGATTAAGAACTGCATTTAACCCTTTTATGGAAGCTATGCGAATCGGACCGGGAGGAAGTCCGGCATATTTATAGGTATTATACGGTGACTCTATTTCCAAATGTTCATTCAAGATTCTTCTAAGCGAAAAATCGCCGACGGCAAACTTTACGCTCGGATCCGCCTGAAGAGGCATTCCGACACGCAAACGATTCAAATACAATCCGGCAACAATCGGCAACTCATCACCCACAGCCGTCTCTTCCTCC
>JBHCAZ010000012.1:0-34101 GCA_041798765.1 Parabacteroides sp.
ATACGCCTGCGTTTATGCACCGGCAGAGAGATGTCAAAATCAAAACTTATAAAAACAAATCGTACAGCATGGCTAGCCATGCTGTACGATAAAAGATGTATTTTTGTCCAATAACTGTAACGGTTATTTAGGACTAGTCAGAAGCCGTTATTGGGTTTATCAGCGAATACGGACAACCGGCGAATAAATCGCCTGATCTGCACCGTTGGCCAAAACAGCTACGCGGGCAAACAAAGCTTTCGCGTCTTTCACCTGTTTATTTCCAGCAATATCAGCCGCTAAAACAACTGATCCGGGTTTTACATCGGAAAAATCCTGACGGAAAACATTGTTTACATCATCGGCAAACTGCGTTTTGCTTAAAATCAACATCGCTTTATTGATCTCAGCAGAAGCAACGACTCGATCAATTGTAAACGACGCTTTCATTTCAGCAGATGAAACAGCCATCTGCGCATTGGAAATCAAGAAATAGGGCGTCACTTCAAATGCAACATCTATCGTCCCTTTCAGGTTGATAACGGTTGTATCTCTCGAATTTACCCAAGGACCGTTTCCGTCACGCGTAACCATTTTATAGGTTCCATCGAACAATTTTGCCGAAAATTTACCGTCTTGTCCTACAAAAACGTCGATCGGATCATGTTTGTCGTACCCATCCTGAAATAGTTGGAGACGAATCGCCTCACCTGTTCCACGCAAATTCAAAGCCTCTCCCTTATATGTCACAGATCCGACCAATGTCGACTGAGGTGCATCATAATTATCTTTTCCGCAAGCGGTACATAAGACCAACAGCAGGACTAACGAAAAAATAGTTGAACTAATCTTCATACTCATACGTTTTTAATTATTGATACGGGTTCTTCACCAATTTCGGATTATTTCCAATCCATCCCAGATCAAGGAAGTTATAATAGTTCTGCATCTTGAAATAACGGGCATTCGGAGACATAAATAGAAAATCCTCTACAAAAACCCATTTCCCATCATTCGGATCACCGGGAGCTACCACACGATAGGGCCATAGGCGGCGATGACGAGCCTGTGCATCATTGTTATTGCCGTTCCAGATCTTATCGGCCAAACGCCAGCGTTTCATATCCCAATACCGATGATCTTCAAAAGCAAATTCCACCCGATATTCGTGTACGATATTCTCAAAAGTAACCTTTTCCAGAGCTTTCACACCGGCTCTGGCACGCACGGCATTGATATAGGCTTCCGCTTTGCCGTTATTCAACTCGAACGAGGCCTCGGCTGCAATCATATAGGCTTCCGCCATGCGGAAACGAGGCATCCACATCTCCGAATTACGTCCGCGCGTAGAAGCGCCCGGCGTTTCATCCAGGAATTTACGGAAATAAAAACCTGTTTTGTTGATATACAGTTCATTCGATTCTTTCGGACCATTGAAAGAAGTCAACAGATTTCCTTTTTCGTCTTTCGAATCCAAATCGCCGACTACAATTTCCCAATTTCCATTATTTTTAACCAATTGACCGGCCTGTAAAATAACCGGAATACTCTTGAAATCAGCTCCCGGATAAATGACTGATCCCCACAGACGCGGATCACGCATTTTAAACGGTGCATCGGCAGAATCATAAAACTTATAGGTTCCGCCTTCCTGTGTCACCACTTTCGAACCCGCTCCCGGAGCCGGTGAATCCAGCAATTCAAAAGCCTCCACCAAATTCAGTACCGGAGAAGCATAACTGTTGTCGATGTCTTCAGCGTGCGAACGCGGGATATTCAGTTTGGTAAATTCGACCGTCTGTCCCGGATATTTATAGTCACGCGCCCAAATCACTTCCGTATTGTTATCCTTTACCGAAGTCGCTTCATAAAAATTCTTTCCCTTATCATTCGGACGACGATCTTGCAGCACATACGGACTGTTTTCGATTACATCCTCTGCCGCCGCCAAAGCCTTCTGATAATAACCGGCAGCCAGATTTGCCGGAATCCCCACCTCTGCTCCGGGTGTTTTTACCGGCACGGCCATCCGATTATTATAATTGGCGATAGATGCAGCATAAACGGCCGCTCTTGCCTCCAACATCTTAGCGGTCCATTTGTTGGCACGTGCCGAATTGATCTGCTTTCCGGCAGGAAGCATCGGATAGATCGCCTGGCATTCGCTGATAATATAATCGTACATTTCAGCTTCTGTCGAACGCGGATACTGTAATGCCGTAATATCGGTATTACCTTCGTAGCTGAACACCTCGTCGCCCACAATCGGCATCCCTCCCAATCCACGGCACATATTAAAATAACACCATGCACGCAAGAAGCGTGCTTCGCCCTCCAACGGTGCTTTCTCAGCATCACTCAAGACGGTTGTTTTACGCAACCCAGCCAAGAATTCGTTGATATTGCGGATCAGTGTATAATCGTAAACCCTCCAAAGATCATCCTCAAACGTAGAGCGATGATCCGGGCCTCCGTCACATTTTGCCGCATCATCAATATAAGTCATCGAATAGCTGTCATTGATATGTTGTCCCCAAGTCACACGGCCGTAATAATTTGCCAAGACCGACTTAATCATGACAGCATCGCCGAAAATCTGATCGTCTGTCATGATTTTATCCGGATTCTGATCCAGAAAATCGCTACAGGCAGTCATCGATAACATGCAAGCAGCCATTGCTGCAACTATATACTTTTTCTTCATACCTGCTTAAAATTTTAGATTTAAACCAATGTTCACCACACGTGTTGTCGGATATCCCAACCCGTTTGTCTCCGTCGATTCCGGATCGACTCCTCTCATATTCGTAAATGTCAGCAAGTTCGTACCGGCCACATAGACTCTCAAATCGGAAATTAACACTTTCTGTAGAATCTGTTTCGGAATCGTATATCCGAATTCCAAGTTACGCAACTTGATATAGCGTACATTTTGTTTCCAGAATGTACTGTTCCAATAGTTACTATGCGAACTGTTTCCGATCAGCAACATCGGATATTTACCCGGAATCAATTCGCTTTCGGCATTCCAGATATCAGCCAGATGCCATGTATCCTCCATGTAATATTGCGGGTTATTACCGCCATCGTGGAACGGATTACGCTGTTCCCATTGCTGGAACCATGAAGACAATGCTCCTCCGGTCAGGTCGAATGACAAATCGAAACCTTTCCAACCGAATGCAAAATTAAAACCGAAGTTCAAAATCGGGGTCGAATCTTCGCGAAAACCGATCGGACGTTCATCCATCCAGTTGATGACACCGTCTTCATTCACATCTTTATACTTCAAGTCTCCCGGACGGATTGTTTTATTTCCCTGGCGGTCATTATCTATCGGATAGGTTACAATTTCTTCCCAGTTCTGGAACTGGCCGATTGCTTCCAATCCCCAGTTCACGTGTCCAAACCGATGATTGATCGAATTCCGGTATACATCCCATGAGTTGGAGAAACGAGGTTTATACTGCTCCCAATCGTAAAAACGGGAATAGGTCACATTCGCTCCGACAGCATAGGTAAAATCCTCTACCTGGTCCGTCCAACGGGCAGCAGCTTCATATCCCATGTGTACATCCGAATTCAGGTTTTCTTTCGGTAAAGAGAATCCGACCTCCGAAGGCAACAGCACATCGTAGCGGGAAGCAGGCAGGCCGGAACGTTTCCGGCGGAAGAAATCAAATTGTCCGGTCAACCGGTTATCCAAGAAGGCTGCATCAAAACCGATATCTAAAATTTTTGCTTTCAGCCATGAAATGGTAGTCACAGGCAATCCGCGGGGTACCGAACCGATCGTGTATTTACCATCAATCACCGAACCACCGTTTTTATAGTTATAACCGCTCATATAGTCGAATGGCCGATACAGGTCCCGATTCGGATCGCCGGATGTCTCCATATCGTCTCCTACCAAGCCATAAGATCCGCGCAATTTCAGGTCACTGAAAATCGAGCTTAACCGGCTCTCTTTCCAAAAGGCCTCTTCCGAGATACGCCATCCTAAAGATGCCGAAGGGAAAAAGCCCCAACGATGATGCGGAGGGAATTTCCACGAGCCATCGTAACGGGCGGAAAGTTCCACCAAGTACTTATTGGCATAATCATAATTGAACCGGAACATATATCCCAAACGGGCTTCCGTCTCATTACCCTCGTCGTTATAGGTATCCATCGTCTCGTAATCGATCAGATGCAACGAGTTAGCGGTCGGTATGGAGTGCAGCCAGGCAGTCGGTGTATCGGTTTTGATCGCCTCCAGACCTGCAACGGCAGCTACATTATGATCTCCGAACTTTTTCTGATAAGAGAGCTGGATATTGGAGTTCAATGTCTCATTATGTCCGACACGGCGCTCGCGCCACGGGTTCGAATTTTCGAAAATGACCGGATAAGTATCCGTTGCCTCGTCATAGCCGTATAATTTATAGGTATACTCCTGATTATTCAGATTTTGATATGCAAGGAAATAACCGACCATCGCCTTGGCTTTCAAGCCGTCGAAAATATCGTATTCGGCAGTAGCTTGCAGTTGTGCCACGCGCCAAGTTTCTTTATATTCGCCGGACAAATCGTAAGTCAACCACGCAAAATTGGTTTCCGAGCTGGAAGAGGTCATGGTCGGATAGTTCGGGTTATCATTGGCGAACGGCCGTTTGGTCGGCAAGTTCCGGTACGTTCCGAAGCGGGGCAACCAATAGTCATCCATACCCGGAACACCCGGATTTCTCCGTTCTTCGATACGCCCGTTCATCGTTGCACCGATTTTCAAACGGTCGTTGATCTGCGAATCGATGTTCATCTGTACATTCGTACGCTGGAAACCACCGTAATTCACGATCATAGCATCCTGATTCAGATGCCCGACAGAGAAATAGTAATTGATTTTATCGGAACCACCTGAAACATTGGCATTCAGATAATACTGGGGAGAAGTCTCCCAGATATAGTCGTACCAGTCGAACGGCTGGTATCCCTTTTCCGTCCCTTGTGTCCATTTCTCCAGATCGGTTTTGTTATAGGTATAATCCTTTCGTCCTTGAACGGTTTCCGACTGGATATAATTGGTGATATAAGTCTTCACATTCGCCGGGATCGGGAATGTCGAAAGACTTTGCCATCCATGATATCCGTTGATCGAAACGGTATTTTTCGAGTTCCGTTTCCCTTTTTTCGTTGTCACGACAACAACACCGTTGGCCGCACGTACCCCATAAATTGCCGCAGAAGCATCTTTCAAGATCGAAATATTCTCGATGTCATTGAAATCGATATTATTGAACTGCCCTGCGTCCGACTGGATACCGTCGATTACATACAACGGATTGCCCATATTACGGATTTGCAGCGAAGTGCTTGACCCCGGCCGGCCATCGGCTTGACGGGTATTGATACCAGCCAGTTTCCCGACTAAAGCTCCGGAAGCCGTAGAAGCAACCGAGCGGCTGATATCATCGGTTCCGAGTGTCGAAACCGCACCCGTCAAGGTCGCTTTTTTCTGCGAAAGTCCGAAACCGGTAATTACCACTTCTTCCAACGCCTGCGAATCTTCGCGCAAAGTTACACTAACCACATTCTTTCCTCTTACCGGAATACTTTGAGATATGTATCCGATATAAGAAATTTCCAACACGGCATCAGGTGCGACCATCAAGGAGAAAGCCCCGTCCAGATCCGTAATAATACCGTTTGTGGTTCCTTTTTCGACCACATTCGCTCCGATAACCGGTTCGCCCGTTTGGTCGACCACCACACCGCGTACAGAAATGTTCCCCTGTTGTTGGGATTGCTTTGCTCCCGGTTCATTATTGCTTTCGGCTATAGCATGTGCCGGCTGTGATGACGGGTATAGGACGATCTGATTGTTTGAGATTTCATAAATCAATCCGGTCGAACGCAACAGATTTTTCAAGACTGAAGAGACACTCTGATTTTTTGCATGCACACTTACCCGGTGCGAAAAATCGACCTTGTTCGCATCGTAAAAGAATGAATAACCGCTCACTTGCTCGATCTTTTTGATCGCTTCATTCAATGACACATTGTCAATTTGTATGGAGATTGTTTTTGCCTGTCCTTTCGCATATCCGCTTCCTAAAAATACAAAAAGGAATAAGCAGGCCAATAAATGGATTCTCCAAGTAATCCCGTCGAAACTAATAGACATTCGTTTCCTCATAACCTTCTCTTAAGATTTATAAATAAAAACACATTTTTCTTTCTCTGATTAAAATCAATAAAATCCTGTTTTTCATGTACTTTGGTTTCATTCATAGGCTTCTACATTCTTAAATTAAATTGTTTTTTCCGTTATTCTCACGATGTTTTTTTCACTGAAAGTATACGAAATCGGATTAATCCGAGCCATCAGCCGTAGAATTTCCTCTAAGGGCTCATGTCTGATGGAAAAAGTATACGCCTGATCCTCCGTCAATGAAGGGTCGACAATGATTTCGACTCCGTACCACTTGCTTAGATATTTCGCCAATTGCCGAATTGATTTCCGTTCGAAATGGATGGATTCGTTCGCCCACAAGGCAGCAAAAGCGACATCGGCCGTTTCTACACGGATCGCATCCTCTTTTTTCGAATAAACTGCTTTTTCTCCGGGTTTTATCTGCTGCGAAAGCGTCTCTTTTTCCATCGTAACCGATCCGGAAAGCAAGCTCACCTCAACGCGCGCCCCTCCTTTCGGAGCTTCTACATTAAAAGAAGTTCCATGCACTTTCAGGGCAACGCCCTGCATATTCACCACAAACATTCTGTCAGGATCTTTTTTTACATCGAAATAGGCCTCTCCCTCCAGTTTCACCTTACGAATCTTGCTCCAGAAATTTGTCGAATATTCCAACTTGGAGTCGGCATTCAGCCAGACTTGCGAACCATCCGGAAGAGCGATTTTCGATTTTCCCCCCAAAGAAGCATACGTTTGGTGGATATTCCCGGCCCGATACCATTCTATTCCCATATAGCCGGTGAACGAAAGTAAGGCTACCAACAGGACAGCAGCCACACTTGCTACAATACGGAATGTTTTTGCAGTAAAACTGATTTCCGGTTCTTTCTTTACCCGCATCCGAAGCGCCATCCGGCTCCATAAAACATCCGCATTCGAGCTGTAATCGGCCCCTTCTGCGATTACAGACAACCATACCCGCCGTAATTCACGATATACATCCGCATTCCGGTCATCCGCCAACCAACGATTCAAAGGAGAGCGTTCGACATCTGTCAACTCTCCTTTAAAATCCTTTATAATATCATTCCAAGGAATCCGTTTTTCCATTTTTTACCCAGTCTATTACATCCGAAAAAGGCATACCGACGCGCGCTTGCCTTTCTTCATTCTTTAATGAAGAAGACTCGCTAAAAGCAGGCATCCCCTAAAAGGATTAAAGATTTAACTTTTATTAAAATCGGTTATATTACCATAAATAAGCATACATATCGCCCAAATACGTTCTGATTTTCTTCAATGCGATGGTAATTTGCCCCTCTACCGTTTTTTCCGAAATATGCAATTGCGAGGCAATCTCTTTATTTGTCAATAGTTCATCCCGGCTTTTCCGGAAAATTTCCTTGCATTTGGGCGGTAATAACGAAACAGCTTCTCGAATCAGCCCATGCAGTTCTTCCATCTCTATATCCGAATCGCTCTGAGAGATTTCAAGCGTCGAAAGTTCCTCTATATAAAACGCATCCTTTTTGTCTCGGATATAGGTATACACCTTGTTTTTTGCAGCTTGAAAAAGGTAAGCTTTCCATGTAAGCCGGATTTCGAACGTCTGCCGGTTTTCCCATATATAGGTAAAAATATCGAGAACAAGTTCTTCGGCCCGGGCTTTATCATGAATATAAAAAGAGACAAAACGCACCAATGCATCTACATATCTGTAGAAGATTCGCTTGAAAGCCAACTGATCTCCCTCGCGAATCAAATGCAGCCATACAATTTCTTCGTTTTCTTCATTCATCCGTAAAGTGTCCCTTTTACAACCTTGAGACCTCAAAGATACGAATCTTAATCAGAAAGCCATACAAACGGCCGATTATTTCGAACCCGACTTGATTGCAGGTTTTGGCAATCCTATATCCGACACAATCTTTTTCGCTCTTTTTCCACCCACTACAGCCGTATTCAATTATGTATTAGTGGATTTTCAATTTTTGATTGTTTGCATACGCGTTCATATCCGACACGACAACTTGTTCTCCCTCTTTCAAACCGGAAAGGACCTCTACATATTCATAATTACTCTCGCCGATCAAAACGTTTCGTTTCACCAACCGATCTCCCTCGACAACAAACAGGCTGTATTCGCCTTTTCCTACATAAAACGAAGCATTGGCGATCCGGAGCACATCCTCTTTTACGGCGTTCATCACATAAACATCCGTTTTCAACCCCGAACGCAACCGTTTGTGATTATTGTCTTTCAGTTGTACCGTAAATGAAATCACGCCGTTTCTCGACAAGGGATTCACATCGCTTACCACACCTTCTATTTTTTCATTGCCGACTTTAACCATCGCCTTGCTGCCCACAGCAATCCGATCGCCATACGTATCAGCCGCCTCTCCTTCGATTTTAAAATGCGACAAATCCGACACGACCGCCACCCGACTCCCTTGGCCGACTTGGGCGCCTATTTCGGTATTCACAAATGTGAGCACCGCTTTACGGGGAGAACGGATGCGGGCGTCCTCCAACGTACGGCGCGTTTCGGAAAGGCTTTTTCTGAAAATGTTCAACTCCAATTCCTTCACTTTCAATCCGGCTTCCGAAAGCGCTTGTTCATTTCTGAATTTTTGTTCCTCTTCTTTCAATTGAAGTTCGCTGACGTTATAAGCCAATTCCACCTGGCGGACTTTATCGGTCGTCCCTGCGCCCAAACTGTCCAAATAACGTTCATTTTTCAATTCTACAGCTTTACGATCCAATTCCATTCGTGAGACTTTCAGTTTCATTTCCATTTCAGACAATTTGCTTCGATTTTGAATGCGTTGCTGTTCCAACTGTAGTCTTTTCATCTGTTCTTCATCCAGTTGTTTCTTATATTCCGTTTCCGCACTTTGCAAATCCAACCGAAGGATGGGTGTCCCAACATCGACCGAATCACCCTCTTTTTTATAAATTTCCACAATCCGGGAATGGATCGGCGAATTGATAATCTCTTCAAAGGCCGGCCCTACTTTGCCGGAAGCATTGACAGTCACGTCAATCGTCCCTCTGTCAACTACCGACAATTGCAGATCACCCCGGTTTATTCCGGGCTGAAACCACATAATACCCCCCATAAACAAAACGATCAAGAGGAAAACAATTCCTCCGATCTTCATATACTGACGGATTTGCGCTTTTCGCCTTTCCTCTTTTGTAATCACCCTATCCATTTCAATTCTTATGCTTTATACGATCCTCTTTTTCATTGGTATACAAACTTTATGCCACAGCGTTAATTCATTGATTACAAATGCAAAAATCAAACAAAGGGTGTTCAATATCGGACAATCTGTTCGCTTTTGATACGTCCGGCTCATATTCGCATACTGAAGTTGGCGAAATAACAGCCGCAGGAATTTTCAATACACATACAATAAAACGTCTTCTTTTCAGTTTGTATAAAGAGAAAAGCAAGAAAAGATGAACAAATTTCAGAAAAAAATAACTCAAGTAAAGGCCGGCATATTCATCCTGTGCCTTTCTTTTTGGACCTCTTATTCCATACTGTCTGCCCAAGAACAGTCTTATTCCCTGCTCCAGATGGCCGTGCCCTCCCTCTATATCGCTCCGGATGCCCGTGGAGGCGGTATGGGCGATAACGGACTTTCCACGTTGCCGGATATTCATTCGCAATATTGGAATGCAGCCAAATACGCCTTTATGGGTAGCAAAGCAGGTGTATCCCTGTCGTATACCCCTTGGTTGCGCAAGTTGGTAAACGACGTTGCACTCGTCAACATGTCCGGTTTTTATAAATTGGGAGACAGCGACCTGCAGGCGATCGGAGGATCTCTGCGCTATTTCTCTTTGGGAGAAATCGGCATTTGGGAAAATTTAGGAAGTATTCCCTATTATACCAATCCGTATGAAATGGCCGTAGACTTGAGTTACAGCCGAAAATTGTCCGAATCGTACTCGATGGCAGTAGCTCTCCGCTATATCCGTTCGGATATGGGAGCAGACGCCCATAGCGAACGGGCTGCCGGTAATGCCTTTGCTGCCGACATCTCCGGGTATCTCGAACGATATATCATGACCGGAAATGCCGAAAGTCTTTGGAGCTTAGGATTCAACATTTCCAATATCGGCAGTAAGATTTCATACGATGGCGGAGAGAACAACCTCTTTTTACCCGCCAAAGTAGCCCTCGGAACCGGATTGCTGTATCCGATCGATGCCTATAACCGGATTGGAATCTATGCCGATGTCAGCAAATATGCCGTTCCCTACTTGCCAACCCGCAAAGAGGGGGAAAGCGATGAAAATTTCCAGGCACGATTAGACGATTACAAAACGATGTCGAGCATCTCCGGCCTGTTCAAATCGTTCAGTGATTCTCCCAACGGACTGATGCAAGAACTGATGTTTTCGGTTGGAACAGAATATAGTTACAACGAACAGTTTTTCGTACGTGGCGGTTATTTTTACGAAAACGCCAATGTAGGAAACCGTAAATATTTCTCATTCGGAGCCGGTTTCCGCATGAGTGTCTTCCAGTTGGATGCCGCCTATTTAGTCAGCACCGTGCAAAACAACCCTTTAGACCAGACGCTCCGTTTTTCGCTCTCGTTCGATATGGATGGACTTCGGAATCTCTTCAGATAAACACTACATGATGATGAAAATACGAGTAGGTTTCGGGTATGATGTACATGCCTTTGCTGCCGGTCGCGATTTGTGGCTGGGCGGAATAAAAATAGAACATACGATGGGCCTTCAAGGGCACAGCGATGCCGATGTACTGATTCACGCCATCTGTGATGCGTTGTTAGGAGCGGCCAATATGCGCGATATCGGTTTCCACTTTCCCGATACCGCCCATGCGTATAAAGACATCGACAGCAAAGTCCTCCTACGGGAAACTATGCAACTGCTGCGTGATGCCGGATACGCTTTAGGGAATATAGATGCAACCATCGCCGCCGAAAAACCGAAATTAAACCCGTACATCCCCGCGATGAAGAAAACCTTGGCAGCAGTCATGGATGTCAATCCCGAAGACATTTCGATCAAAGCGACAACCACCGAAAAGTTGGGTTTTACCGGACGTCAGGAAGGAATTGCCGCCTACGCTACCGTATTGATCAGCAAATAGCTCTTTTTTAATATTTTTCGCGGACAAAATGCCCGTATTCCTGCGTATAAAAAACAGTCTGCATGCACCTCCTAAGGGGGATTTTTCCGTAAAACGCCATCGATCATGCCATAAATTTTCTCTATGCAAGTGTATCACTTTCTGTTTTTTATGCGTATCTTTGTAAATAGCGATTAGAAAATGAAACGTTATCAATTAAAGAATAAAAAGGAGTAAATTATTATGATGTTAAGTAAGAAATTATCCGATGCATTCAATGCACAAGTAAATGCCGAATTATGGTCTTCCAACCTTTATCTTTCGATGGCAGTATATTTCAAAAAAGCCGGCTTGAACGGTTTTGCACACTGGATGGAAAAACAAGCCACAGAAGAGTGGGAACACGCCCAGAAAATGATCGATTATGCAATCGATCGCGGCGGTGATATCGAAATCGGACAAATCAATACGGTCCCGACAACGTGGGCTTCCGTTCCCGAAGTTTTTGAAGAGGTATATAAACATGAATGCCATGTATCCGAACTGATCGACAAAATGGTCAATATTGCCGAAGCAGACAAAGACCATGCATCCCGCGACTTCCTCTTCGGATTCGTTCGCGAGCAGGTAGAAGAAGAATCGAGCGCAAAAGAAATCGTCGACCTGTTGAAAAACTATGGCGACCATCACTACGGCATCCTCGATCACAAATTGGGAAAAAGATAAGCTTGGCAGCAAGCTGTCTGTATAAAAATGAACCCCGAACGTTTTTTACTTTCGGGGTTCATTACGTTATAGACGTCCGTTACGTCGCCTTTTTCTTATTATTTGCCGTATCCCGGATTCTGCTCAAGCAGGTTATTCGCCCCAATCAGGCTGTAATGGATGGGGAAACGGTTTAAGTTCTTATCGTTGGTCGCTTTGTGATCCCACCAGTTTTCCGTCACATACGCATCCCAACGTATCAGGTCTGTACGGCGACGCCCTTCGGCCAGGAACTCCATTTGCCATTCATCCAACATCCGGTATTTATCCAGATTGGCTGCTGTAACAGGATCCGGATCGTTACCTTCTTCAAAATAACGTTTACGAACCGTATTGATCAGATCGGCAGCACCCTGCTTGTCTCCGGCACGCATTTTACATTCGGCAAGCATATAATAAACCTCCGCCAGACGGATGATAGGCACATCCGGATCAAACTTCCGTTTCAGCTCATCCTGATTCGGACGAGGACTCCGTTTCGTAACCCGCACACAAGAGTTTTCTTCCGCAGTCGCAATCGAAGAAGTAAGCGACGCTACATTCGGATATTTCGGATCTTTACCCACTTTTGCAAAATAAGCTACCTGGTCGACAATGGTCAGCACCTCTCCTCTATATTCACGGCTACCCGTACAGGTCCAATCCGGATTCATCGGATTTTCCAATTTTCCGACGATAAACATCCCTCTGTATTTTCCGTTTCCTTCGTATACATACGGCTGTTTACGAATATCCTTGTCGTTGAATTTGGCATATGCTCCACCCAACTTGTAGGAATAACGTTTTCCGGTAGGATCCAAACTCGGGATCAATCCGATACCGTTGTTCGAACCTGAGCCTTCCAATCCGCCCAAATAGTTTTTATAGTTATAGGGAACCATATAACTCCAGTAGGTACCGTCCGTTTCCAATTTGGCATTTTCGCTCGGGACAGACCAGATGATTTCCGTGCTCGTTTCGTTGTTAAATCCGAAAATATTCGTCCAGTCCGGATCCAACGCATACTGTCCGTATTTGCCATCCAGAATGTCTTGACAGATTTTTGCTGCCTCGGCATACATTTCCTTGCCGATATACGATTTTGCATTGAAATAGAGACGTGCTTTCAATACAGCCCCGGCTGCACGATTGATACTTCCGTTCTCCATCGCTCCCAATTTTTCTTTCAATGGGAGATTCGGAATCGCCACATCCAACAAAGAATCGATAAAATGAAAAGTCTCTACATCTGTCGACCGGCCCTTCACTTCACTTTTTGTAGTCGTATATAAAGGAACACCTCCGAAGAAATCCAATCCGTCTAAATAAAGCGACGCCGCCAGCGTACGCTGCTGATTCAGCATGGACTCACGTGTACCTTCCGGAAAACCGAGCGCATCGAAATCCACATTTTCCAGATCTTCCAGCGCATCCCACGCCAAGGCGACCCCCATCGCAAAGTTGGTCCATCCGGTCTCAATCCAGGCCATATCTTCGGTATACTCATGGTGATGGAATTTTTGAAATTTTGCCCCGTCATACCAGTCGCTTCCGCGGGTCGGCAGACAGAATTCGTCTGTACCGATTTCCTGCATCATCCAACGTGGTTCATTGTGGCCTACATACCAGCGCCAATGCGTAAACGAGCGGTTGAACCGCTGCCACACAGCATCTTGTGACGTATAAAACGTTTCAGGTACCACCTGCGAATGGAATTCCGGCTCAACACTACAAGCAGCAGCCATCAGACAGGTAGCCCCCAATATGATCGAATGAATACAATTATTTTTTTTCATCTTTTAAACTGTTTAGAAATTAAACTGCATACCTAACGTATAGGTACGGACTACCGGATAAAAATCGCTCCAGAAACGTTCCGTCCCCTTATCCCAGCCCGTAATATCTACTTCGGGGTTCATACCGCTATAACCTGTAATGGTACAAACATTTCCGACCGTACCGTAAATACGGATGCGATCCACCAGATTACGGGTGTATTTTTTCATCGGAAGCGTATATCCCAAGGTGATGGCATCGATCTTCAGGAATGTCCCATCTTCCAGATAATAGTCGCTGATCTGTTTTTCTCCCTTGATATGGCTGAATTTGCCATAAGCATCCTGCAGCACATTGGTGTTACCTTGCCCCTGAATACCGAAATACATATTGATGGTATTATAAACATCAAAATCGATCCAGCTACGCATATTCACACCTAAGTCAAAGTTCTTGTATGCCAGCGTATGGCTCCATCCGACGATAAGCGCAGGCGTATAATTGCCCAAATACTGTTTGTCGTTCTCCGTCTTTTGGGCTGCCGGGATCACTTCTCCCTCTTTATTGTAAAGCAGGAATCCGCCGTTTTCATCAAAGCCGGCAAACTTCCATAAATAAAAAGAGCCGATGGTCGATCCCTCTTCCATTCTCGAAGCATCGCCGGGAGAGCCCGGTGCAGGAAAACCATTTCCATTATAATAGGTATTATTACCCCACAAGGTCAGGATTTTTCCGGAATTATGGGTCAGGTTCAAATTGGAAGTCCAGGTAAAATCTTTCGAACGGATGATATCTCCTCCGATTTCAAATTCCCAACCTTTGCTCTCCATACTTCCGATATTCTGATACTGTGATCCCTGTGTAAACGGAGGCTGTGGTACCTTTACGCTGTACAGCAGATTATCGATTTTACGGCGGTAATAGTCAAACTTTCCGTACAGGCGGTTATTGAAGAACGAATAATCCAGACCGAGATCCCATTCTTTCTTTTCCTCCCAACCCAAATTCTCATTTACATTCTGGCTTTTCCCGTACGATTTGGCCCAAGTCCCATTCGGCAGCAGCCAATAGGTGTCCGACCCTAACATGTTTGCCATATAAGAGGCATTGAAATCGTTATTTCCGGTCACACCATAGCCGAAACGTAATTTCAGGTCGTTGATCCAGGAGATCTCTTTCATGAAGTTTTCGTTCGAGATACGCCATCCGGCCGACAGCGCCCAGAAATTCGCCCAACGATTGTCGGCAGCAAACTTCGACGAACCTTCATGGCGGAGAGAGGCCATTAACATATATTTATCTTGATACGAGTAATTTACACGACCGAAAAGTGAGAAGAGGCGTTCGGTAATCCGCTTGCTCGAACTCATTCCGGCCTTTCCATCGCTCAGATAGGTACCCTGTCCGATATCCCAATATTTGATTCCGTCGACCGAGAAGTTGTAGTTATCCATGTTGAAACTTTCGCCGTTCACTTCAAAATAAGAATATCCGGCAGTTGCGTTCAGGTTATGTCCTCCCTGTAAATCCTTGACATATGCGAAATATCCTTCGGAGGTAAGATTCTCCGTTTTACTGAATCCAAGGTAAGCATGTCCGGTACGAGATTCCTCCAGCTCGTACCGATGCGTCCTGGGATAATACAGATGATGTTCCCACTGGCGGTTTTCGTAACCTAACACCTGCTGGTATGAAAGTCCCGGAACCGGTTTGATGTTCAGTTTGAAGTTCACCTCCGGTTTGAACCATTTATCCAATCCGAAGTAATCTTCTAACATTGCATCAGCAACAACATTATAATCAAGCGATTCGTTGGTCCACACATTATAGCCCGTTTCGCTTTCCGAATCATAAGGAGAGCGCGAAGGGTTATTACGCATAGCCTGTTGGAAATTAGGAAAGTGGTTGTTTCGGTTTGCCTGACGGTAGTCTACAGACGGACGTACTTCCAACCAATCGTCAAACAGTTTGAATGTCGCATTAATGCGTCCGCCAAAGTCTTCGCGTTCATCCTGCAAAGCGATCCCCTGGTTCTTGTCATAAAAGAAAGAGGTATACATCTGTGCTTTTTCCGTACCGGCTTCCAAGGAGACATGGTGTTTTTGGGAGAAGTTTTTGTGGTTGATCATTTCATCCCACCAGTTCACATCACTTCCATAATCGGTCCCGATTTCGTGCGCGACATATTCACGTCCGGTCAACATTTTCGGGGCATTGTAATTTTGTTTTTTCGTAAATTCGTTACTGTAAGTCACTTTTACCTTACCTTCCGTATTCGAACCGCTTTTTGTAGTGATCAAGATAACCCCCGAAGCGGCACGTGTACCGTAGATTGCGCCGGCCGAGCCGTCTTTCAGCACATCGATCGATTTGATATCGTCTTGTGTAAGCGAACGGATATCGCCTCCGGGGAAACCGTCGATCACAATCAGCGGCGAGCGACCGGCATTGATGGAGGTCATACCACGCAACTGAAAGGTCGTAGAGGCATTGGCGCTACCTAAGTTGTTCATCACCAAACCACCTATTTTTCCCTGCAAAGAGGCTGAAATGTCGGCACCGCTGACTCCGACCATCAGATCGTCGGCTTTCAACGACGTAATGGCGCTAGTTACCTGTTTTTTATCCAACGAACCGTAACCGATGACCACCACCTCTTCCAAGGCTTTTGAATCTTCGGCCAACTGTACATTGATCACACTCGAAGTCCCTACCGGAACTTCGCGGGTAACATAACCGATAAAAGAGATGGTCAACACAGCATCTTGGGGGACCTGCTGTAATACGACCTCTCCGTTCATATCCGAAATATTACCGTTTGTCGTACCTTTTACAACGACATTGGCTCCGGCAACCGGTCCGAACTCATCCGTCACGTGAATCGTCACGGTCCGGCCTGCCTGATCAATGCGATCTACCGAAAGAGAAGTCTCCATCCCGGCCTTTTCTCCGGCAGCAAAAGCATGCGAACTCAAGCAAAACAGCAAACCGCAAGAAAGCTGAGTCACCCGATACAAAAATCGATTCCCTGCAAAGGGAATAATCCTTTTTTCTTCTTGATGCATTTTATAAAACTTTTAAATGATTAAATAATAAATCCCTACTAAAAAACACGTTTCGATACCAATCTTTTTACCTATTCCATTGGGGCGCTTCTCCTGAAAGCTTCTTACTATTCTTTCTTTATGAATTATTTATTCGAATAAAAACACACTAAAAGAATAAAAAAACACATATCATTTATTGCTGCAAAGTAAGCTAATAAAAACAATAAAGAGTGTTCTATTTACATTATTTTAACCTTAATTAAATCACCGCCCCAAAGTGCCTGTTTTTTACAGGTCTTTCCGAAACATCTTGAAAGGGAATTAAACCTCATATACACATCATTTGGATTATCGTCATAAAAAGGGATTGATCTTTTACACCGTTAAACGGCAGCCGGACCGACTCTATTTTACATACAAAAGAAGCTTTTTTCAGCCTCCGGAAACACCTGACAAGATTGTCAGTCGGGAGGATTTGAAAAAACACTCCCGTTGTCACAGTTGTGACATGCCTTTGTCACAGTTGTGACAGCGTATTGGCACAAGTGTGACAAAGGCTGCTTTTTTAACCTACATCGAAAATCTTTTTTTAAGCTGTACGGCATGTTTTTTCAAACGGCCTTTTAATTACATATTAATCTAACCATCAAGATATTGCATGTGAATTCTTGCATTTAATATGCAAGGATATCAAAAAAGGGGAATTATTTCCGGAAATTCTTTCAAAAAGCTGCCATTTTGTCAGTCGGACAGGCTTATAACATCTTCCGGCAAGATGGCATTCCCAACATCATCTTTCGGAGTGTTCTCAAGCGAACAATGATATGATTTGCACATACATATCCGCTTATGCACCTTCACGCAAAAACATTAGGAACGGCATTGTTTGTCTGATTGGGCAAAAAGTTGTTACTTTGCACCCCTGTTGTTATTTTCTAACTTTATTTTTAATTTTAAAAACGATGAAGAATTTTAAGATTCAGAACAACGGTACTGTACGTTTCCGACGTTTCAGCAACTGTCCGTTCGCTGTTTTCCGCAGCCTGAATCAGCGTATCAGCATCGGCGTGTTGACGATTTCAATGTTGACATTCGCCAATGTGGAGCATACGCTTGCACAGGAATCGGAACCGCAGCGCGAAAAGTTGCTCGAATTGGAGGAAATCGAGGTAACAGGCAGTCGGGTGCCTGTCAGCCTGAGCCAGGCAGCGCGTATGGTGACCGTGTTGACCAGAGAGCAAATTGCCTCTGCGCCCGTCAAAAGTGTAAACGACCTGTTAAAGTATGCGGTAGGTGTCGATGTCCGGCAACGCGGACAGATGGGCATGCAGACCGATATCAGTATACGGGGTGGACAATTCAACCAAATAACCATTCTCCTTAACGGGATCAACATCAACGATCCGCAAACAGGGCACAATGCCGTCGACTTCCCCGTCGACATCCACGAAATCGAACGCATTGAGATTCTCGAAGGCCCTGCAGGACGTATTTACGGAACTTCTTCTTTAGTCGGAGCAATCAATGTCGTAACGAAACAACATGCACAAAATGGCGCCAGCGTACATGCTGAAACCGGGTCGTACGGCTACATGGGAGCAGGGGCGGCACTCCATCTCTCCAAATCGAACTTTAAAAACCAGTTCTCCGGAAATTTTACGCGGACAGACGGATTCACGCGCAGTAAAGCGGGAAACCTCAGTAATAATTTCAACGCGGGAAAATTCTTTTATCAGGGGATCTATCAGCAGTCGGACTTCCGGCTCAACTGGCATGCCGGCTATTCTCAAAAGGATTTCGGATCGAACACGTTCTATTCCGCGAAGTTCGACAACCAGTTTGAACATACGGCCAAAATATTCTCAGCCCTACAGGCAGAAACGCACTTGAACAACTTCACACTCAAAGGATCGGCCTACTGGAACCGTTATCACGACCGGTTTGAACTGATCAAAAACGATCCGTCCAAAGTTCCGTTCAACTACCACCGGACAGACGTGATGGGAATAAGCTTCAACGGATATGTAGAAAGTATTTTAGGTAAAACGGCTTTAGGGGTGGAGATGCGCAATGAGGATATCATCAGTACCAAATTGGGCGAACCGCTACATGAGACGCAGCCGATTCACGGAACCGACAAACACTATATCGTCGGACTGAACCGGACCAGTACCAGCATGCACCTCGAACACAATGTCAAAATCTCCGATTTCGCCCTTTCTGCCGGTGTCATTGCGGCTAAACATACTTGGAACGAAATGCCCATCCGCTTCTATCCGGGCATCGACCTGAGCTATCAACCAACCCGTGACTGGAAAGTGTATGCTTCCTACAATACCTCCCTCCGGCTTCCGACTTTCACCGAACTGTATTATAACATCGGGGATCGGAAGGCAGACAAGTATCTGAAACCGGAGGAGATGCAGGCTTTCGAAGTAGGGATCAAATACCTGACTCCCGCTTTACGGGCTACGGCCAACGTTTATCATAATCGTGGAAAAAACATGATCGACTGGATCAAGGACAATTCTATAGCAGATGCTTTGTGGGAATCGGTGAACCATACCCGGATTAACACAACCGGATTCGGAACCTCTTTTTTAGTCGATTTCAAGGAGTTACTTCCTACACAAGATCTTCTGCGCTCGGTAAATATCAGTTATAATTACATCTCGCAGAAAAAAGACGAAAAACCTCATATCCAATCCCGGTACTCGTTGGAGTATTTGCGCCATAAGTTGGTGGCACAGAGCTATTTCCATCTGTTCGCCAAACTGAATTGGAATATCTCCTTCCGCTGGCAGGATCGGGTCGGGACCTATACTGACCCGAATAAACAGGTGCATGAATACACACCTTATTCACTGGTAGATACGCGTCTTTCGTGGGATGCGCAAAACTACAGTATATACGCCGAGGCCAATAACCTCTTGAATAAAACCTACTACGATTACGGGGATGTGCCGCAACCCGGATTCTGGTTTCAGGTTGGTGTCAAATATGCATTCGATTTTTAAAGCGATTGCTATATCATCAAACGAGAAGGTATCCGAAAAGGATGCCTTCTTTTTTGTCATGCCTGAATGGAATGAATTTCAACCGACGTTTCACAACGTAAAAACAGGCTATCCGACTTTTCGGGCAACTCTTTTCATTCGACTTTTTTTAAATTCTTCAAAAAATATTTTTGCATTAATCCCACTTTAATATCTTCAGAATAAAGCATTTTTATAACCTCTCTTTCTTGTGGCGGTATTATATTTTCCTTTTCAAAAGCTGCAAGATCATCATAGGTGTCAAAAACCAAGTCGTATTTCGACGGCTTTATCTTTGAAGGATCATCAAACAACTCTTTGATGAAATAACTATTCTTACCCATAATCGTATAGAAAGGATATCTATTCTCCGGATGCCTTAATCCTATTGCATGACAGATTTCATGAGGCAAAACAGACAAACAATATTTTATTGTATAAATATCGGCCTTGTATATTGATTCAGAGAATAAATTAAAATGATTTACATCTGTATATCCGATTCCATTATTTACCGGTGTATTATCAACATTGGCATGAATGATTAAATTACCATTCTCTTGGACTCTATAAATTTTGAGCGGTTTAATCAGAGGCGTTAATATAGATATCACCCGGTCAGTTAAAACAACACAAGTAGAATCTTTTAAACTTACACTATCTAACTCAACACGTATATCGCTTTCCCATTTTCTTATTTTATCTCCTTCACGGAAAGCGATATCAGCAAACAAAGCGACACTTTCTTTGGAATATTTTTTCGAATTAAAGCTCTCCGCATCAAATAAGAACCTCTTCCTAAGTGAATCATAAAGAAAAATTCCCCCCAATATTATTACGGGAATCATCAGAAAAAAATATAATTTGAAAATTTTTATCATAGGTATAGTATCCCTCCCGATTAACAGCAAGTGTTTTCTTTTAATGTTAAAATTGTTTTGTTTACATTGTTACTCCGCATTTGCATCGTAATATGTAGCGAGCGTTTTGTAATTCAAAGATTGACGCGGACCTTCTTTGCTGTAATATCGAAAGTATCCGTCCAAACCTTTTTACAAAGGTAGACCATCTTGATAAACACTCAAATCGATTTATGTTTTTTAAGAAAAACTCCGGCACTCTATTGAACGTGCAAAGAATGAAGCATCAAAGAATTAAAATCTGCAATTCAACCGGATTTTTACGACAAGCCGCAAGATTTATCAGCCGGATAGACAACCCCTAACTGCCGGCGAACTTCATCGATTACCTCAAGCGTAATCAATGAATGGGCGTGGCTGTTGATTTCCGATTCCCTCCTTCCCGACTGGATCAGATCGATAAACTCGGCAATTTCATAATAATACTCATCCTTATCGGTCGGAAGACTGACATCCAACGGGTCCGAAGTCGCCCCTTTTCCCGAAGCAGCAGTAGTACGCGGCCGGAATGTTACCTGTTTGATGATATTGATCCGGTCGAGTGTAATGGTTCCCGCTTCCCCTTGGATCTCGGTCGGGAGCATCGAATCTGCTATTTTCGAATAGAGAATGGTCGCATTCATCCCCTCATATTCGAAATTTACGGCCCCTTGGCCATCCGTGCCCGAAGAAAGTACAATTCCCGACGCCGTGATCTTATGCGGCCGGCCGAACAGAACAACCATGGGATAAAGGGTGTAGATGCCGATATCCATCATGGCCCCATTGGACAGCTTCGGATTAAAGGCATTCAAGACAATCCCTTCTTTAAATTTATCGTATCGGGAGGAATATTGACAGTAACAGGAAAAATAGCGGCGAACCGTACCGATCCGCTTCACATACTCCCGTACGGCACGGAAATTAGGTGTCAGGGTCGGTTTCATTGCCTCCATCAGCGTAACGCCATAGCGTTCGGAAGCGGCGATCATCTCCCGCACCTCCCGGGCATTCGAGGCAAACGGCTTTTCACACAAGACATGTTTGCCTTGCTTCATACAGAGAATACTCTGCTCCGCATGCAAAAAATTAGGCGAAGCGATATAAACGGCATCGATCAACGGACTCGCAGCCATCTCCTCCAAAGAGGTAAACGTATGTGGGATGCTATGCCGGGCGGCAAAGGCATCGGCTGTTTCCTGTTTGCGTGAACAGACGGCAACCAATTCAAAACGGCTGTCCTGACGGGCGCCGTTTATCACCCAGTCGGTAATAAAATTGGTACCGACAACACCAAAACGAACTTTTCCTGACTTTCTTTCCATCTTATACTGGCTTATAAGGACGTAATATCATTATATTATTTTCTACAGACAATTCCGGAACAACTTGTACAACACTCTGTGTCAAGCAATAAGGAACGGCATCTTCCAAGTGATTGGCCTTCAGACGTGCCATGTGATCGGTCTGCTCCATACAAGCCGGCAGATCCTCCCGGTTGGCGGCCCACATACCTCGTGCGATACGGGCGGCATCGCTTCCCGGTATATACTGTCCTGTACAACAGAGTAAATCGGTCAACGCTCCTCCGAAAAGGGTATCTTCTACGTTGACTTTATCCTGCCACCCTGAACAAAGCACCACTACATCCCGCTGATGCAGGAGACAATAGTCGGCAACCGCTTGCAGATTGACGAAAGCTCCGGTCACCACCCGGAAAGCCGACCGGGCAACAGCAATGGCCCGTGTCCCGTTGGTGGTTGTAAAGACCACATCTTGATCTGCCACCCGTTCCGGTGTGTAGTCGAAAGGCGAATTGCCGAAGTCGGCGAAAGGACACCGTTTTACGTTCCGTTCCGCCCCCACCAACCAGCCTTCAGTCTTATAGGCCTGCGCCTCTTCCACCGTCGCTACCGGCCGTATACTTCGGACACCGTTCTGAAAAGCGGCAGCCATTGTAGTTGTAGCCCGAAAAATATCGACTACGACTACAATGGCTTCCTGATTATGATACGCCGGATACAGCGCCGGCGAAAAACAAACGTCTATATACATTTAACGGATTGGGATATATTGCACGAAAGCTTCTATCGCTTCATAAGAGGCAAGTCCCAACTGATGGTATAACTCGGCTGTTGCCCGATTGCGATCTTCGGCACGCTGCCAGAACAACCGCTCATCATCTCCTAAGAACGGAGCACTCTCGGCCTGCGACTGATGTTTCAAGATCGCATTCCGTTTATGGCGCAATTCTTCCGGCGAGATCGGAACAGCCATTTCTACATGGTCCATTTCCCATTCGGCCCAAGCACCGCGGTACATCCAGACACGGCACTGCTTCATCCATTCCTCGTCTTTCAATTCGTCGATCGCTGCCAACACGGCATTCAGACAAACACGGTGTGTTCCGTGCGGGTCTGCCAAGTCGCCGGCTACAAACATCTGGTCGGGTTGTATATCTTGCAACAATTTCTTCACGATCTGTATATCTGCCTCGCCCAATTCGTTTTTCTTTACCATGCCGGTCTCATAGAACGGCAAATCGAGAAAATGAATATGGTCGTCTTGCTTGATTCCACTGTAACGTGCTCCAGCACGTGCTTCTTCGCGACGGATGGTTCCTTTCATAAAAAGCACGTCCCGCTTTTCGGGTTCGCCTTCCACTTTTTCTTCGCGCAAAAAATGAATGATTTCTTCCGCTTTATCTTTAACGGTTTTATCTTCTGTGTATTGCGAGCATACGTCACGCAAATATTCACAGTAGCGGATCACCTCTTCGTCGCCCACCGCAATATTTCCCGACGTTTCGTAAGCCACATGTACATCGTGGTTTTGCTGGCACAAGCGATGGAACGTGCCTCCCATGGAGATCACGTCGTCGTCGGGGTGCGGACTGAAAATAATCACTTTCTTCGGATAAGGGGTAGCCCGTTCGGGGCGATTGGAGTCGTCGGCATTCGGTTTTCCTCCCGGCCATCCGGTAATTGTGTGTTGGATGTCGTTGAATACGCGGATATTGACATTATATGCCGAACCGTAAAGCGCCAGCAATTCACCCAAGCCGTTTTCACTATAGTCTTTATTGGTCAACTTCAGAATCGGTTTTCCGGTCAATTGGCACAACCAGACGATCGCACGGCGGATCAGTTTGTTATCCCACTCGCAGGTAGTTACCAGCCAGGGGTGACTGATACGGGTCAAATCGGATGCAGCCGGCAGGTCTAATACCACGCGCGCATTGGTATGATTCTGCAAGAAAGAGGCCGGAACACTCTCGGAGACTTTTCCTTCGATTGTTTCGGCTATAATTTTCGCTTTTTCTTCGCCCCAAGCCATCAAAATGACATTGCGCGCTTTGGTCATCGCCGTAAGCCCCATGGCAATCACACCTGCAGGAACATTTTCGATCGAAGCAAATACACGGGCCGCCTCTTTACGGGCAGAACCTTCCAACAACATCAGACGGGTATGCGAAGAGAGTGTAGATCCGGCACCGTTGAACATGATACTGCTCGAATGGCCGACTCCCAACAATAAATAATCCAAACCGCCTACGCGACGGATATTGTCTTCGAAAGCCCGGCAGAAATCAAGAATATCCTCTTTCTGTATCATACCGTCGGGGGCATACACTTGCTCCGGTAAAATATCCACATGATCCAACAATTCGGATTTGATCTGTGCAACATTTCCGGATGACACAGAAGTCAACGGATAAAATTCATACTGTATGAAAACGATTACATTACGAAAACTCAACTGTTCTTCTTTATGCAGGCGGACCAGTTCTTTGTAAACGCTCTGTGGAGAACGTCCACCCGGTAAGGCGATGACGAAATTTTCTCCTATTTCCTGTTTTTTGCGGATCTGATCGGCGATCTCCTTTGCTATTGCAAAAGATCCCTCATCGGCCGATTTGTAGATGGTGGCGGGAATTTTTTCCAATCGGGTAAGTGCAGAATGTTCAAAAGCATTCTCCGGACGGTAATACCGCTGCGGTACACGCGTCAACGTAATCTGCGAACTAAGATCTGTTTTCATGTCTTTTGTTATATTTTTTCTTAAGCTACAAATATACGATTTTATCGGCTATTTCTAAATGTTCCGATTGTTAAATTTAATAGGCTACACGCTATCGTTTGGATGAAAATGAGGAAAGCCTGCATTGTAAAAACACAGGCAAAGGCACGTCACAACTGTGACAAAGAGTGCCTTTTTTTAGACATATGAGCTTCGAGAAAGGGGTTGTTTCACCTGTTTCCCCATAGCCCATACCGATTTAAGATTCAAACCGGTATCAAAAAACAGCAAATCGGCATCTTTTCCTCGCTCGATAGACCCTTTCCGATCATATACACCCATAATGCGTGCCGGCGTTTCAGAGGCCATCCGAACGGCATCTTCCAGCGGGATCTCCGCTTCACGCACCATCGTACGGATCAGCCGGTCCATTGTAGCAATACTTCCGGACAAAGCCGAACGATCCGCCAGTTTACATACGCCATCTTCGATAATAACCCGCGGATCGAAAGCTTTCCGACTATCGCTGGCAGTACATGCCATGGCATCGGTTACTAAACAGGTACGTTCCACCCCTTTCATCTTATATACCAACCGAAGAATGGCAGGGGGTACATGAATCCCGTCGGCAATCAGTTCGACCGTCATATCATCGATCAGATAAACGCTTTCTACCGTCCCCTCATGTTTAAATTCCCGCTGTTTGTGAAATCCGGTCATCGCATTATAAAAATGGGTTGCATGCGTGTAACCTGCCTCATAAGCCGCCTTCACATCCGCATAACCGGCCTGTGTATGTCCGATAGCCACTAAAATCCCTTGCGAAGAGACAGCCCGTCCGAACGACAAAGCGCCGGGAAGTTCGGGGGCAGCATCCCATCGCCGGATACAATCTATTTCATCCAGTAGAGCGCGATATTCTTCCGGATCGGGATTTTTGATGCACTCGACAGGTTGACCACCCGCCATGCTGCGGTTGAAATAATTCCCTTCCAGATGCAATCCCAAGACCGGACAGTCGGCCTCGTTCATCAATTTGTCGACAACAGTTGCCGCCTGATGAATCACCGGCAACGTCGTGCATGCCAATGTAGGGAAAATGCCGGTCGTTCCGTGTTGTAAATGGGTCGACACGATTTTCCGGAAAGCCGCTTCGTCGGCCTCTAAAAAATCATGCCCTCCGGCTCCATGCACATGGATATCCACGCCTCCGGGCACTACATACATGTCTTGGGCATCAACCTGTACGGCTCCGGAAATTTCCTGTCGACGGTCGCTCACTTCGGCGATTTTATTTCCGTCTATGACGATATGTCCCTCTTTCATCCAACCTTGCGGTGTCAGTATACGGGCATTAATAATGTGTGTCAACATAATGAATTCCTTTCCTTTTTAAGCCTGTTGCAACTCTTCTAAATCCAACGTGTACGCAGTCCACAGATCCATCGTTTCGGCATGTTGTTTTTTCAAGTCGGCATACGTTTCATACAGCGTCGCGTCCGAAGCCCCTTCGGGCGTGGATAATTGCTGCTCGATCAACGATATCTGCTCTTCCAACGCGGATATTTTTCGTTCGGTATCGACAATTTGCTTCTCAATTTTATTCTTCAGTCGGTTTTGTTCTTTACGAGTCTCATACGAACGCTTGTTTGCAGAAAGGTTTTCTTCCTCTACAGTAGTGGAACTGCGGACAACTGCAGTCCGTTCCAATTCTTGCAAGCTGTCGATCTTTTTATGTTCCAAAAAATCATAAATGCCTCCCAAATGTTCGCGGACGCGTTTATTCCCGAACTCGTAGACCTTCGTCACCAAACCATCTAAAAATTCCCGGTCGTGAGATACGACGATGACCGTACCGTCAAACTCTTTCAATGCCTCTTTCAAAACATCCTTGGAACGCATGTCGAGGTGGTTGGTGGGCTCATCGAGTATCAGGAAATTGACCGGTTCCAACAGCAGCCGGATCATGGCCAAACGGGTTTTCTCACCTCCCGAAAGCACAGCCACTTTTTTATCGGAAGCCTCGCCTCCAAACATAAATGCTCCTAATATATCTCTTATTTTTAGCCGGATATCTCCTTGTGCAACATAGTCGATTGTTTCAAAAACAGTCAGCCGTTCATTTAACAGTTGTGCTTGATTTTGGGCAAAATAGCCTATTTTTACGTTATGGCCTAACTGTAATTTTCCGGTAAAATCGGTAATTTCGCCCATTATACATTTCACGAGGGTCGATTTCCCTTCTCCGTTCTTCCCGACAAAGGCCACTTTCTCTCCTCGGCTGATCGTCAGCGTGGCGTGTTCGAAAACAAGATGTTCTCCATAACGTTTCGCTACCTCCTCCGCAATTACCGGATACGATCCCGAATGAGGCGCCGGAGGAAATTTCAAGTGCAACATTGCATTATCGGTTTCGTCGACTTCGATACGCTCTATTTTTTCGAGTTGCTTGATACGCGACTGTACCTGCGTGGATTTGGTTGCCTTATATCGGAAACGTTCGATAAAGGCTTCGGTATCCGCCAACATTTTCTGCTGATTTTCGAATGCCCGGAGTTGTTGTTCGCGGCGTTCCCGGCGCAACACCACATAATCGGAATATTTGGCTTTATAATCGTAAATACGCCCCAATTCTATTTCGATCGTCCGGGTGGTGGTATGGTCTAAAAAGGCCCGATCGTGTGAGACTAAAATTACCGCATTGGCCCGTGAAGCGATAAAATTTTCCAACCACTGGATCGATTCGATATCCAAATGATTGGTAGGTTCGTCCAACAGAAGCACATCCGGTCTGCGCAACAACAATTTGGCCAATTCGATACGCATACGCCATCCTCCGCTGAACTCGGAAGTAGGACGGTCGAAATCTTCTCTCGAAAAGCCCAATCCCGATAACGTGCGTTCCAGTTCTGCATGATAATTCGCTCCTCCCATCATCTGAAACTGTTCGGAAAGAAGTGTTACGCGGTCGATCAGTTTCTGATATGCCTCGGATTCATAATCTGTCCGTTCGGCCAATTCCAAGTTCAGCCGTTCTATTTCGACTTCCGTTTCATGAATATGCTCAAATGCTTGTTCCGCTTCCAAACGTACCGTCCGGGTATCTGCCAGGTCCATCTGCTGCGGAAGGTAACCGATCGTCACTTCCCGGGGCAGGCTGACTGTCCCTGTCGTAGGCGATTGCAGACCGGCCAGTATCTTCAGCATTGTCGACTTTCCCGCACCATTCTTTCCGGCCAGTGCAATCCTGTCTTTTTTATTCACTACAAACGAAACGTCGTCAAACAGCGTAAATCCGCCGAATTCGACTCGCAAACCATCCACTGAAATCATAAAAAATACATTATCCGGCTGTAAAAATACAAAAAAGAAAGCAGAGGCCACCTGACAAAGGCGAGAAAGCACAAGAGGATGTATCAAAAAGTTCATTTTGACACATCCTCTTTTATGTACAGGAAGCCATAAAGCGTTCCCTATTTTGTGGCTATTTTTATTTTGACAAAACCTCGATTACCGCCTGGTTGGCTTTACGAACGGCATTTTCGTTGATCTTAACTACCTTTCGGTCGTATGTCATCAAACCGTTTACTTCGCCTTCCACATCCGTAGTCTGCGTATATACGGCTGCCGAGAATCCTTTACGCACCATTTCTTTCAACTCTGTAGCGTATTTCACATATTCGGCGGTAACTTCGTCGCTGTTTTTAAACTGAATATATCCCCAGTTACGTTTGTTCCACCACAAATGGTTTTCAAGCGGAAGGCCAATGCCTCCATATTCGCCCAATACATTTACTCGTTGCGGATCGAACAAGAACATTTTCGGACCCGGATAATGGTGTAAATCCAGCATATCGCCACAAGGACGGTGGTTACCTCCGCTCGCCGGGTTGACTAAACGGGAGGGATCGTATGTTTTTGTCCATTCCACAGCCTTTTCGGTATCAAATTGTCCCCAAGCTTCGTTGAAAGGCACCCAGACAACCACAGAGGGGTTAGACATACAAAGGTCCATGATCTCCTTCCATTCCTGATAATAATTCTTTATCGACTCCGCCGACCGTTTTTTATCCGTACCACCTCCATATTCATGCGGTTGCCAACTGTTGCCCATATCTCCGCTCGGCATATCTTGCCAAACCAAGATGCCTTCTCGATCGCAATGGTAATACCAGCGTGCCGGTTCAACTTTCACATGCTTGCGGATCATATTGAAGCCCCAGTCTTTGGTCTTTTTAATATCGTAAAGCAAGGCTTCATCGGTAGGCGCCGTATATAATCCGTCGGGCCACCATCCCTGGTCTAACGGTCCATAATGGAACAACGGTTTATTGTTCAAATACATACGCATAATACCGTCGGCATCGCGTTCGGTCGATATTTTCCGAAAAGCAGTATACGATTTGACGACATCCATTGTTTTGCCCTCTTTAGACAACGATATTTTCAGGTCATACAAATAGGGATTGGAGGGACTCCACAGGTTCGGATTTTCGAGTGAGAGACGCATTTCTTTTCCACTGATACCCTTCGCAGAGGCCACTACTTTACCTTTGTCGAGCAGTTGTACATCGACAATTCCGGCTGGCCATCCGCAAGAGGTTTCGACCGTTACATTCAGAGCATGGGCATCGATGTTCGGAATGGCTTTAACAGCCGTAATATGGCCCGCCGAAACCGGTTCTAACCAGACCGTCTGCCAGATTCCGGTAACCGGTGTATACCATATACCTTCCGGACGCGACGTTTGTTTTCCGCGTGGCTGGAATCCTTTATCGCTCGGATCCCATACCCTGACAAGCAACTTCTGAGCGGCTTTTCCGTTCAGGTAGGGTGTGATATTGAATGAAAAAGGTGTATATCCTCCCTGGTGAGAACCGATCAGGATATCGTTTACAAACACGTCGGCTTTCCAGTCTACTGCACCGAAATGTAGAAGTATTTCTTTGCCTTTCCAATTCGATGGGACGGTAAAGGTCCGTTTATACCATAATTCATTCGTTTCGCCGACCTCTTTCTGTACACCGGAAAGCGATGATTCGATTGCAAAAGGGACCAGGATTTGTCCGTCGAACGCAGCTGGTTCTGTATACCCGACCGGAGCGATCGCATATTCCCATTCGCCGTTCAGATTTTTCCAATCCGGACGTTCCATCAATGGGCGAGGATATTCGGGCAAGACCTGTTGAGGATTAATCTGCTCTGCCCAAGGCGTTTTAATTTTATCTCCAACAGGCTTCCATTGCGCCTGTATGCCTAAAGACAGTGCCAACGCACTACATACTAAAAGGGATTTCTTCATGATACTTATTTTACTGATTATACAATATTCATAGGTATTGATTCAAAAAACAGGTGCATTCGCTTCCAAAGAGGGGGTCTTTCCGGCCACTTCAGGCCAACCATCCACCCAGTCGATCCGGTCCAGCAGCAATACACGTCCGGAAGGATTTTTCCGGGAAACGGCATGATAGAACACCCAATCGTTCCCTTCGGTATCCGTTATGATTTCCGAATTATGTCCGGTTCCGACAAACGAATCGTTTTTTTGAATCAATATTTCATGGTGATTGTCCATCATCTTTCTTCCGCTCTTGTCCGTGTACGGGCCGAACAGGTGTTCAGAACGGCCTACTACTGTCGTATAGGTACTGTTCAACCCCTCACAACAGCTTCCAATAGAGGCAAACAGATAGTAATATCCGTCCCTTTTATGGATATAAGTTCCTTCATAAGCCGTCCCGGCCACCTGTTCTTTCACTGCGCCGTCACGAATGGATAAGCCGTCGTCTGACAGCTCGATCCCATAGATACCGCGAAAACTTCCCCAAAAGAGATATTTTTTCCCGTTATCTTCTAAATAAAACTGGTCTATAGAATTTTGAACATGAATTGTCTGACTGCGGAACAGTGCTCCCTGATCAATAAAAGGACCTTCCGGACGGTCGGCCACAGCCGCTCCGATACCGCAAGTCCACTCTCCACCCCATACCGACATGGAATAGTAAAGCACATATTTTCCGTTTATAAAATTGATATCCGGCGCCCATAAACCGCCTTTGGGTTCGAAATCGGGGCGACTCTCATCAGTAAAAGCGGTTCCTATTTCGGTCCAATTGATCAGATCGGATGAGCGAAGTATCGGTATATTACGGATATCTTCCGTTGCATACAGGTAAAAAAATCCATCTTTCGCCTGGATAACAGTCGGATCCGGCAAACTGAAATCGACAACTGGATTCCGGTACAGTTGTGCCTCGACAGTCTTTTCTTCCGGTTTATTCCGGCAAGACATCCAAAGATTTCCAATGCAAAGCATTGCGAATATATACAGATTCGTTTTTATCATCATAGCTGTTTATTTCGTTGTCGGGTTTTGCGACAACTGCATTTCCAACATTTTCATAAAATAACCTCCTACAACCGAACGTGCCCGGAAACCGACCGATTTCCCGTCTGTCGTCTCGTGCCAGTCGCTCAATGGCATACGTGTAGTCGTTTCGTTTGCATATTTATACACTGGCGCTACGAAACGATGAAAATCATCGGTATTCCCAGTCAGGCAAGCTGTCCAGATAATCCAGTCGGATTTCGTATACGTTTTTCGGCTATCCAACGGAAGGCCATATATATTCTGTTGGTTCCGGTAATAGGCTACTTCGGTTGTCGCTATTGTCGGGTCAAAGATATTGAATCCCAACAAGCGATCCCAGATCAAATTATATTTCTGACTCCAAGTATCGGATTGATCGAATGTCAACTTATAATGATCTCCATCCTGCGCCATCGCTTTCCATCGGATAGCCATTTGTTTGGCAGCCTCCGTATATTTCCGTTCCGTCTCCCGGTCGCCCAACATGCCGGCCAACCGTCCATACCCAGCAATTCCCATAATTGCCTTGATCGACAAATTGGCATTATGTGCAAAATGACCGGCAAAGTCGTCTGTACAAAGTTGATTTTCCGGATCCAATCCGTTTTTCAGCAAATAATCGGCCCAAAGAGTCAAAACCGGCCAATGTTTCTTTGCATATTCGGCATTCCCTTCGCGCACGGCTATCGCTGTGGTCAGGATCAACATGTTTCCGCTTTCTTCCACCGGCATATCGCCTCCGTATGTCTGGCCATTTGCAAGTGGGTAAGTTCCCACATCATGAGCAGCAAACGGTTTTTCCCATTTTCCACTTTCACTGAAATAAAAGATCGGATTCAACATTCCTTTCAATAATTCGGGGTTGTAGATCAAAAACAGAGGGGCAGACGGATAGGTCACATCTACGGTCCCGATCGAACCATTGCTAAAATTTTCTTTAGATAAGAAAAGTAAATTTCCCTCCTTATCCGTCACCAACTTATGGGCGGCTACCGCTTGTCGGTATGCCAAAGCACACAATTCTGCATATTCTTTTCCACCCGCTTTAAACGCTTTATCCATCAATTGGTTGTCAAAATCACGACAACGTTCCATAAGATCCTCATACTCGGCATCAGCTTTTGCCAATGCTTGCATGATGTCGACTTTCCCATCCTGTTTCCAATACGCCATCCGATTTTCTTGAAAGTATTGAATAGCGTATAGATCATCGTATCCGATCAATAAATAACCATTAGCCGGTTCTTTTACCATGCCTAACCGTTCCGAATAAGCCAGTACGGCCTTATCCGATAATAGATCCGTTTCCTTTGCGGAAACAGTTGTTCCCTGTTCGGCAAATTGTTTTTTCATCTGCACATAATCTCCCGTAGCAAGGTTGTTTTCTGATTTCTTACCGGCAGCAAGGTAAAAATATCCCCAATCAATACGTACATTGTCTCCTTTTTTCTTCAATACCGGCTGTTCGACGGTTCCGGTTTGAGCATATATCAGTTTTCCGTTCATACCGATAGTCGACTCTACAGCTTGTCCTGAATGATCGACAGCCCATTCGGGCGTTGCTTCTATATAGATCTGCACATCGTGCGCCTCTCCGTCAATCGATTCCACCTGATAAGACAAGTAATTGACCGGACGGGTCATTACATCCAAATTATCCATCAACAAGGGAGCCGTAAAAATCAAGTTCAACTGTACCGGTCCACATTCAAAGGTATAAAATGTCTGTGTAGGTAAAACTTGAACCGATTTCTGAACAGCCGGCCGATCGAAGCAAATTTTATTTTCTTCTTTCAAGAAAAGGCCGAAATCCACATATCCGCCGCCCACACGATTATGACAATGAGCTGCTATGACATTTTTGCCGGGTTTCAGCGTGGCTTTCACTTCATCCGATAATTCCTGTAAGACATTATTTCTCCAAATATAACCGGTCGAAACAACTTGTATTCCATTTATATATAATTCGAATATATCATCATGCGAGTATTCGAGGAAAAGAGAACGTGCTGAAAGATCGTCTGTTACATCAAAGGTACGGCGTATCCAAATATCCTGAGTATTCCACGAGGTCGAAAGAAAGGGCATGTCAGGGGTTCCAAAAGCCGATTTTCCTCTCTGCCAAGTACGGTCATCAAAAGTCGGCACCATCCAGTTTTGTGCAGGTTCTTTCTCAGTGTAAGCGGCCTCCCATTTTTCTGTTGTAGCTGTGGGAATCAACACCTGCAGCGGAAGTTCTTCCTGTCCCATAAAACGATACAACTGTCCATCCACCCGTAAAGCACCCACTAAGGAGGTACGTTTTCCAGTCCAATGCCGTGTCGGGTCATCATACAGATGATCAGTGAACGACCATACACTTGTATAAGGATCAACAGTCACGAGCGGATAGGCCGGAGCTCGCAAATCCGATTGTCGCTCCGGGATAAAAAAATTTGATCCGGAACAGGCCCCGAACAACCACAAAAACCACCCCCATAACCAAATTTCCTTTTTCATGCTATTCGTTTTTCAGTCTATAATCTATAATACGTATCTCCTGTATAAGCAGACTCATAAAAGAGATAGTTCCCCTAAAAAGAGAGCAGGTTTTTAATACTTTTTTAGAATAAAAAGTACCGCAGGCCGGCTTCCTCTCCCGAAGGAGGCGGAAAGGCAAGGGGGGAAAGGGAGGAGAGGCGTGCCGCGGTAAAGGCCGCCGCGGACATGAGAAAAAAAAAGAAAGGGCCCCTATCCGTCTTATACGGAAAAGGACCCTTCCTCAAAAAAAGGCGGCGACCTACTCTCCCACTCTTATGCAGTACCATCGGCGCGACCGGGCTTAACTTCTCTGTTCGGAATGGGAAGAGGTGGAACCCCGGTGCCATAACCACCTGAATGACCTTAAGACCATGACACTTGGACAACACGCAAAATAAAAAAACATTCGGAAGA
>JBHCAZ010000013.1:0-46650 GCA_041798765.1 Parabacteroides sp.
AAAGCCAATATACGAGTGGTTATCCCTCCCCAGCTTCCCATATGGACGGCTAAAATCCAGCCACGAATTTTAGCCGAGGCATCCATCTCTTTAATATACGGCAGAGGGTGGTTACTACCTGAATTTCCTTTCCGCCCCCAATAAAACCCTCTTGTTTTTGTTCGGCGGTTCGGCTCTTGCCGGATACGAAACGAGCAACCGGGGCGAGAAACTCCTTTCCGATGGGGCAACCCTTCGGAATAAAGACGGCTTTGTCTATGGCGGGAAACTGCTGCCCAACGACCGCTATCCGCTCACAAAGGAGGCATTCAGGCTCTATTATACCTCCCGAACTACCGACCAGCAGGTAATCGATGTGTACATTGAGGATAGTTTCGGTCAGGTGGTTCAGAAAACATTCAGTTGGCAGAACATCAATGCGGATGAAGAGGAACATCGTGTGCAGGAAAAAGTAAAGTTACTGACACGTCACGTAGCCAGACCATTGTATGCAATATGGTATGAACACTAAGATAAAACGCCCGAATATTCGGGCGTTTTTTATGTTTAACTTTTGGGGATACTTCAACCTTAGCGGTGCGAGGGGATTTTTTGTTTTCTCTATTGATTAAAACCTAAAAATCAGCCCTAAAAAAACACTTACTCCATATCTCGTTGATTATCAATTATAATAAATAATTTTGCAAAAATAATATGTGATAAATTTGGTTGTATGCAATTTAATTGTCACATTTGCATTCGGAAATAATGATAACAATGAAGTACGACTTATTAAAATTAGACAACCAGCTCTGTTTCCCCATCTATGTAGCATCGAGGGAGATTATTCAGGCCTACAATCAATATTTTGGCGATTTGGATATTACCTATCCGCAATATCTGGTGCTTATGGTGCTTTGGGAAGATGACGAGATGACGGTAAATAGTATCGGCAAACGATTGCATCTGGATAGTGGCACGCTTACGCCCCTGCTCAAACGAATGGAAACCAAGGAATTGATAACTCGCAACCGTTGCAAGCAAGACGAACGAAACGTAAGAGTAAGCCTTACCGACAAGGGCAAGCAGCTAAAGCAGAAAGTTGTTAAAATACCGCCTCAGTTGGCAAAGGATATAACCTTGACATCGGAGGAGATAGAGACATTTAAAAGATTAATTTACAAACTAATAAATAAAGAATAACATTATGACACCAATGTATACAGCCGTAGTAACGGCAACAGGAGGAAGAAACGGAAAAATTGTTTCGGATAATGGAATTTTGAACTTGGAAGTACGCACGCCCAAGGCGTTGGGTGGGGCCAACGACGACTATACCAATCCCGAAATGCTTTTCGCTGGGGGATATGCAGCCTGTTTCGACAGCGCACTCAATCTTGTGATGCGTCAGCAGAGAATAAGAACGAGCGAAACCACCGTAACCGCAGAGGTTTCGATAGGTAAGTTAGACAACGGCGGATTTGGATTGGCAGTAACGCTATCGGTAAACATTCCGCAGGTAAGCATCGAGCAAGCTCAAGCATTGGTTGAGAAAGCACATCAGGTTTGCCCCTATTCTAATGCCACACGCAATAATATAGAGGTAACACTTAAAGTTACAAACAATTAAGTTAATCCAAGATGGAAGCTATAGCGCTGATACTTACGGCAATAGTAGCTATAGAGCATTTATACATTTTGTATATCGAAATGTTTGCGTGGGAGACCACTGGTAAACGGGTTTTCAAAGGGGCTTTGCCCGAAGAATTGTTTGGCAAAACCAAAGGATTGGCGGCCAATCAAGGTCTGTACAACGGTTTTTTGGCTGCAGGGCTTATTTGGTCGTTCTTTATCGGCAATGTAGAATGGGCGTTTTATATTCGGGTCTTCTTTTTGGCTTGCGTCATAGTGGCTGCACTCTACGGAGCTTTTCGCTCTTCAAAAAGCATCTTGATAAAACAGGGAGCTCCCGCTATTTTGGCAATGATATTTGTCTTTATAGCCCATTGTTGGCTGTAATAGTAATAAACGAGCGAAGATGAAACTTGAGAAAATAGAAAATAATTATCCGTATAAATTACTTTTGATTGCAGATGGGATAATCGAAGGAATCAATAAATATCTTCTTGACTCAAATGTTTATATTGCAAGAACAGAGAATAAAGAAATTGGTGTATTTTGTTTATTGCCTCGTGATAAAGAAACGATAGAGATAATGAATATTGCAGTTTCATTTTTATGAAAAGAACGGTTATTCTCAATATGATGTAAAGAAGAATTATTTTTTGGAGATTTACCGTAAGCCGATTTTTGATAATGGGATTATGCTTAAAGATATGGTTATGTTAAAGAAGACGGTTAAAAATATTGAAATGAAAAGAGCTGATCTCGAAAATTACGATGATATAATGGCGGTTTGGGAAAGTTCTGTAAAGGCAACACATGATTTTTTAAAACCTGAAGATTTTGATTTTTACAAAAAAAGAGTACCTGATTTTTTGGCAAAAGTTGATTTATATGCTCTTTATATAGAAGGTCGCATTTCGGCTTTTATGGGAATTTTGGACGACAATCTTGAAATGTTGTTTGTTGAAGGTAGATCGAGAGGAAAAGGATATGGGAAATATCTGCTTGAAACTGCAATTGCTAAAAATGCGATAAGACGAGTGGATGTAAATGAACAAAATCAGCAAGCAATTGGCTTTTATGAGAAGTTTGGATTTAAAGTGATCAGTCGTTCTGAGAAAGATTCTTCGGGTAAAGATTATCCGATTTTACATTTAAGTCTGTGATGTTTTTACTACAGTCAACATGGGCTTTACGTCAGGCGGGGTTACACCAAATTTGAAGTTTTGTACAACTGCATGGCAGAGTTAAAAGACGCCCCATCACTTATGGCATGCTGAAATCCTATCTCGCCGACGAAGAGGAAGACTTTTATTGGAGCCAAGAGCAGATAGAGATGATCGAGTTGATAGGTTGCCAAAACTGGCTGGTAAAACAACAGATGTAATTAATTTTTAAGTTTAACAAATAAAAAAACATGAAAGAAAAAGTATTGCAAGCTATGCAAGAAGCCGGAAAACCTGTTTCGGCAGGAGATATAACCAAGGTGTTGGGAGTCGACCGCAAGGAAGTGGACAAGGCTTTTGCCACGCTGAAAAAAGAGGGAGCCATTGTGTCGCCTGTACGTTGCAAATGGGAACCCGCCAAGTAATTAACAGTTGATTGAATTATTATGGAAAATTTTAAAGATTTTATTGGTCGTCGTCATAGCTATCGTAAGTGGACAGACCAGCCTGTAACAGAGGAAGAACTCAAAACCGTTCTCCGTGCGGGATTGATAACTCCCGCCGATAAGGGACCCATCACGGAACTTGAGTTTATCGTTATTGATGATAAGGAAAAACTGGACAAACTAAGCAATATCAAGGCAGTGGCCGGAAAAATGATAGGTCAAGCGCCTGTGGCTATTGCTGTCATTGCCAAGCATGACCATTTTGACTGGATAGAAGAGGCGTCGGCTGCTACAATGGACTATGCACCTGCAGGCGCTCGACTTAGGACTGGGAAGCGTATGGAATGCCATGCGAGAGCGTCTGTCAAAAGAAGGCGCCGATTCCGTACAACTGGCTCGTGAGATACTCGGAGTGCCAGAGAATCGTTTTGTGTTCGCTTTCCTTTGCTTGGGACATATCGAAGAAGAACGTCCACCATTCGACGAGTCTCGTCTGAAATGGGATGTAATCAGTTACAATACCTACGGAGAGACAAAATAGTTAAAAACAATGTCGGTTGGGATTAATACCTCAACCGACAAATTATAAAAATAGGTATGTATCCAAAAATTATCAAATTATTATTACGCTTTGCTGTTTCTACTGCAATGCTTTCGGCGGTAGCAGACCGCTTCGAACTTTGGCCGGCAGAGATTTCCGTTTGGGGCAATATGGAGGCTTTTCTTCAATACACACAAACGCTTTTACCGTGGCTACCCGCTTCGCTTATTCCTCTGGCGGGTTGGTTGGCAACGATTTTTGAAATCATTTTTCCCGTAGCTCTTTTGCTCGGATTTAGAACTGAATTTTTTGCCCAGTTAAGTGGATTTTTACTCCTTACTTTTTCGCTTTCGATGCTATTTTCGGTGGGAATAAAGCCCGTGTTCGACTACTCGGCTCTCAATGCAACAGCTGCTGCTTTCGCTATTAGTTTGCTGAAAAACAAATATTTAGAATTAGACATCTTATTTGAAAAAAAACAATAAAAATTCGGTGAAGACGCTTTTTCAGGCGTTGGGTAATGAGAACCAAGCAAGAGTAATCCCTTACGGCAAATTTGAATCATTCTTTAAAGATAATTTGAAGAAAACATAAAGTAATTTTGTAAAATTATTTTTCCAATCACTTGATCAAATGAAGATAGACCATATTGCCCTTTACACGCCCGATTTGGAGCGGATGCGAGTTTTTTACGAGACCTATTTTAATGCCCGGTCGAACGAACTCTGCCACAATCCGAACACAGGATTGAAGATCTACTTGCTGTCGTTTCCCGAAAGCAACGTGCGGTTGGAGATTATGAACCGTCCCAGCTTGGAGGCTCGCACCAACAGGACATTGAGCGAAGGCTACGTCCATTTGGCGTTTAGCGTAGGGAGCAGGTAGTGGATAAACTTACCGAAACCCTTGTAAGCAACGGTTATCAGTGTATCGGGCAACCAAGAGTAACAGGCGACGGTTATTACGAAAGTGTCATCACCGACCCTGACGGAGACCCTATTGAAATAACGGAATAAAAAACAATCACAACAAAATGAATATAAGCATTATAGGAACAGGAGCTATTGGCGGAACCATAGCTAAAAAATTGATACAGGCAGGACACAAGGTAAGTGTAGCCAATTCGGGCGGGAAAGAGGCGGCAATGCCTTTTGCCCAAGAAATCGGAGCCACGCCCCACGATGTGGAGAGTGTAATGCAAGAAGCTGATGTAGTGATACTTTCCGTATCACCGTTGGCTGTTACCAAATTACCGAAGCGTCTGTTTGAGGCACTTCCGTCAGATACTATCGTAGTAGACACAGGCAATTATTATCCAGAATCTCGTCCCGAAAAAATTGCAGAGATCGATAACGGAATGACAGAAAGCATATGGGTTTCAGAGCAAATAGGGCGTTCGGTAGTAAAGGCGTTTAATACCTTGATAGCATCTTCGTTAATCAATCTCGGCAAACCCAAAGGAACGCCCAATCGATTGGCAATGCAGGTAGCAGGCGACGACCAAAAGCAGAAGCAAACGGTAATGCAACTCGTTGATGAATGCGGTTTCGACCCTTGCGACAGTGGCAGCTTGGCAGATTCGTGGGCAATGCAACCCTGCTCGGCAGGCTATTGTTGCGACTACACTGCCGACGAACTGCGGGAGGTGAAAGCCCAATCTTCCCAAACCAAAGAGAGCGTTGCCAAAACTCGTAAAGAGGTAATGACCAACTTTGCCACCTTGGCAGGTGGTGATTTTAGCCATGAGAATATTATCAAAATCAATAGAAAATATAATAAATAATTCGATGAAAATGAACATATTAGTAACAGGAGCAAACGGTGAATACGGAAAACTTGCCATTGAACACTTATTAAATTTAGCATCCGCTGATGTAAAACTTTTCGGTTTGGTAAGAAAAGAAGCCGATGCCGAAGCATTAAGACAAAAAGGCGTGGAAGCCCGCTTTGGCGATTATGCCGATTTGCCATCACTTATAAAGGCTTTTGAAGGAATTGACAGACTTTTGTTTGTGTCTATTCCCAATTTTGACATTCAGAAAAATGTAGTAGAAGCCGCAAAAATAAGTGGTATAAAATTTATTGCTTACACCAGTATTTACGGAGTCGATTTTAATAAATTAGGTTTAGAAATTAACCACCGAAATACCGAAGAATTGATTAGACAATCAGGCATTCCTCATTCGTTTTTGCGAAATTCATGGTATATGGAACTTCATCAAAGTTTTGTAAATATGGCTAAAAAATCGGGCGAAATTCAGTACTTTTCAGGTAAAGGCAAGGTTTCGGGGCTTTTAAAAACAGAACTTGCAGAGGCAGGAGCAAGAGTTATTTTGGGTGATAATTTCCCTGAAATCATTAATTTAACAAGCAAGCCTTTCTATTACGGAGAATTTGCCGAAGCGGTGCAAATTGCACTAAACAAAGACATCACCATAAAAGAAGTTTCCAAAGAAGCGTATGAAAATTTTGTAGCAACACTTAACTTATCGCCTATGGATACGATGCTTGGAGGTTCTATGCAACAATATGCCATAGCAGGTAACAATGGCGAGGAGGATTCAACCCCAAGCACTATTGAGACTATTTTGGGGCGTGAGCTGTTACCTTTGGCAGAAGCAATCAAAACCATTTTATAAAAGATGAACATAGGTATTCAAAAATCATCAAAACAAAGTAATGAATAGAATAACACAAGTTTTAGGAATAAAATATCCCATCGTTCAAGCCCCGATGTCATGGCTTACAAGTGCCGAACTGGTTGCTGCTGTTAGCAATGCAGGAGGTTTGGGCGTTTTAGGTGCAAATGCAGGACAAAGCACCATTACAAAATCTGTTGAAGAAACCACCGAGCGAATGCGTGCCGAAATCCGCAAAGTAAAACGGCTGACCGATAAGCCTTTCGGGTTAAATCTGCTTTTTGCTCAAGATATGACCTATTCCAACCCTATGATAGAGTTGGCAATAGAGGAAAAAGTACCTGTTTTGGCGGTCGTTACCGTTGATGATACCGATTACAGTCCCATTGTGGCACGGCTCAAAATATCAAAGAGTTGATGCTCAAAACCACCGCCGAAGATTTACACCTCTTCCGTTCGTCGCTCGGTTTTCTTCGTTCCGTACCTACTAAGCTCACTGCCGAATTGGTAGCGATGAACCAAAGCGGAGCTTCTTTGGCGGAAGTTACCCAAAAGCAACTCAGCGAGAAATCCGAAGTAAAGGGTACTATATCGGGCGATTATCAAAACGAATATATCAACGCAGGTTCGAGTATAAGTTTTGTAAAGGAAATCCGTTCGGCAAAGGCTGTGGTGGAAGATTTGATGCAGGATTTTATGTAATTTATTGACAATTAAATATAAAAGCTTTAAAACTCACCAAATGATACAAAAACTCTTATTCATATTTTTGATTTTCAGTACAATGAATGTGTTTTCCCAAAAATCGGACAACGGACTTTTTATCCGCATTGCCGAAATAGAGATTTATCCCGAATATGCCCAAAAATACTTGGATATTGCCCGGAAAGTGGGCGGTATTTCGGTAGAAAAAGAGCAAGGCGTACTGTGCATTTTTCCGATGGTAATGAAAGACAATCCGATGAAAATACGTATATTGGAGATTTACGCCAACCAAAAAGCTTACGAAGAGCATCTCGCATCGCCCCATTTTGTGGAGTACAAGGAAGCCTCTATCCCGATGGTCAAATCGTTGGAGCTTGTCCCGATGACCGCCCTCGACGAGGAAGCAATGAAACTGATTTTTGTAAAAAGCAAGAAAGATTGCAGCGAGCGAAAACAACACAAACACCAATAAATCATATAGCAATGGAATTTTACGAAGTAATAAACAAACGGCGTACTTGCCGCGAGTGGCTCAACAAGGATGTCGATTTCGAAATTATCAAAAAGATATTGGAGGCGGGCAATAAGGCGCCCACTTGGGATCATAACCGCAACTGGCATTACATAATTTTGCGTACCGACGAAGAGAAAGATTATGCATTTGAATATGCCAAGAAGATTGCCGACAAATTCAATGCGGAGAAATACCTCAACATGCCACGTCCCTATCCGATAACGTTGGGACAGAAGATGTACGGACACGCAATGCCTCGACAATACACCATGCTCAAGAATGCGCCGTATGTCGTTATTCCCGTGTTCAAATCGAAACAATTGAACGGAGAAACAGTCTCCAAACTGAATCCTTTCTCTACGATTTGGTGTGTCATTGAAAACATATTCTTGGCAGCTACTGCCGAAGGTTTGTCATGCTCTATGCGGATACCGCTTAATCAGGAGCATGACATTGTGAAGGAGAAATTGAAGGTTCCGCCAACATATATGATACCTGTGTTTATCGGCATAGGATATCCTGACACCGACGAGCACGTACTTGAACAATATCAGCCCGATGTTGATAAGCAATTGCATTTTGGAAGATGGAAGTAAAAATTATCGCTGTCAGTGGTGATGAATGCTATACAATAGATGCCAAATCTCGGATGTTTTTACTCTTTAAAAATTTTCGAATCATAATAATAAAATGAACACAATAGCATCCATATATTGACGGCAATAGTAGCCATAGAGCATTTATACATTTGTATATCAAAATGTTTGCGTGGGGGGGGGACAACAGATAAACGGGTTTTGAAGGGGCTTTGCCCGAGGAGCTGTTTGGCAAAACCAAAGGGTTGGCGGCCAATCAAGGTCTGTACGACGTTTTTTTGGCTGCAGGGCTTATTTGGTCGTTCTTTATCGGCAATGTAGAATGGGCGTTTTATATCCGGATCTTCTTTTTGGCTTGCGGCATAATAGTGGCTGCACTCTACGGAGCTTTTCGCTCTTCAAAAAGCATCTTGATAAAACAGGGAGTTTCTGCTATTTTTTCAATAATATTTGTCTTTATAGCCCGTTGTTTCTGACAAAAATATCTATATTTGGAGTAACAAATAATTAAAACACATGAAAAGATCTCCGATAATATTATCCTTGCTTCTTGTCTGTTTAAAGGTAACTGCACAAATGAATTTCACTCCTTCGGGACAAGCAGTACCTCCTGCTACACAACCATTCGGAGCTGAAGCTTTCACCACCATTAATCATACGGAAATCCGTTGGTTGGGTAGTGCGGGTTTTTTGATCAATAGCCGGGGAGTAAACATCATGGTAGACCCTTTATTATTAGGTTTCGACATGCCACATTTGATTGAAATGCCTATTGCTGCTGAAAATGTTCCTTTTCTGGATGCTGTCCTAATTACACATGTGGATAACGACCATTATAGTGTGCCTACCAACCGTATTTTGTCTAAAGTTACCAAAGAATTTCATACAACCAATTACGTTGCTTTGCTGATGCAAGAGGAGGGTTTCAAAGCCTTCGGGCACAATATCCATGACGAATTCGGCATAGCCGGTATTCGTGTAAAATTAACCCCTGCAGACCATGCTTGGCAAAATATGATGCCCGACCGCACACGGGAATTTAAAATGGAAGATTATTGCGGTTTCTGGATTGAAACGCCGGATGGAAATATTTGGGCTCCAGGCGATTCTCGCCTGTTGAACGAACATCTGCAAATGCCGCATGCCGACGCCATCTTTTTTGACTTCTCCGACAGCAGCTGGCATTTTGGACTGGAAGGAGCCGTAAAGATCGCCAATGTCTATCCCAATACACCCCTATTGCTTTGCCACTGGGGAAGCGTGGATGCTCCCCATATGAAAGAATTCAACGGCAATCCCGAAGAACTGATAAAACGTGTGGTAAATCCCGAACGTGTATTTGTTCTTGCACCCGGTGAAGTTTTTACACTGAAAAAAACAGGAACAAAATAGTTGATCGATAGCAATTATTACGAAATATAAGCTTGTGGATATATTAACAAAAAAGATCTTTCATTTTCTTAATCTGTTTGCTCTTTCAATTCCTTTTTCAACCATTCCGTAATCGTTTGTTTGTCTGCGTTATTAAGCCGTTTCCCGTTTTTCCAATTTATTTCGGGATACCTTTTTTTCAGCTCCGCCACACTATTGTCGATGCTGCTACTGCCCGATGTAGCAAAAGGCATAACTGTTTTACCTTGCAGATGATGGCTTTCGATGAACGTATTGAGTATAACCGGTGCTACATTCCACCAGATGGGGTAACCTATAAAAATAACATCATAGTCGGCAATGTTTTCTTTTTTGCCTTTGATGGCAGGACGGGATGCAGGATCTTTCATCTCCACACTACTACGCGACTGTTTGTTGCGCCAATTGAGATCGGCACTCGTATAAGGCGTTTGAGGTACAATCTCATAGAGTTCACCTCCTGTAATTTCCGCTATGTTTTTTGCCACTCCGGCCGTAGTTCCCGTTGCGGAAAAATAAACAATCAAGCTTTTTTTCTGTTTATCATACTCTTGTGCGTGGGTGCTGTGCATAAGCAACACGATGCCCATAATAGATAGAATAAACTGTTTCATCTCTTGCAAATTTTAGAAATACGCTATGTTTATACAATTTTCTTACGATTTGGAGACAAAAATAATATATGAAAATCAAAATCGAATAACCATAATCTACTGTTTTATAACCTAAATTACCGATAAGCCCATATCTTTCCGAAATTTGAGTTGTTATTTAGGCAATTGAGGTGATACAGGTTCGTATCTGTTGGTGACGAAGTATATCAAGAAGTCCACGAAAATAGCAGAGCCAAGTGCAAGTAAATATAAATTATTTATTGCCATTTTATTTGCAAAATATTTTTTTTTTGTATCTTTGTGCCCCGTATAAAGAAGAGAAACTCTATTAGAATCTTCGTTTTTGATCAGTGATGCAGTTCAGAAAGGGAAGACAGATAGCAGGAGTTGACTTAAATTTCGTAATATTAAAAAAAGAAAGATTAGCGATGTCTAAAATTTGTCAAATTACCGGAAAGAAAGCAATGGTTGGAAACAACGTTTCTCACTCTAAAAGAAGAACGAAGCGTAAGTTTAATGTAAACCTGTTTACTAAAAAGTTCTACTGGGTAGAACAAGATTGTTGGATTAGCCTGAAAGTTTCGGCTGCAGGTTTACGTACGATTAATAAGTTTGGCTTGGATGCTGCAATTAAAAAAGCGGCCGAAAAAGGATATTTGGGCGCTTAATAGAGGAGGATTGAATCATGGCAAAGAAAGTAAAAGGTAATAGAGTTCAGGTTATTCTGGAATGTACAGAGCATAAAGAAAGCGGTATGCCCGGAACTTCTCGGTATATCACAACCAAGAATAGAAAAAATACTACACAGCGATTGGAACTGATGAAATATAATCCGATCCTGAGAAAGATGACTTTACATAAAGAAATTAAGTAAGAGGAGATTAAACAATGGCAAAGAAAGCGGTTGCAACATTTAAAAAAGGTGACGGTCGTACCTATTCTAAAGTAATCAAAATGGTTAAATCCCCAAAGACCGGTGCTTATATCTTTCAGGAAGAAATGGTTCCTAATGAAGCTGTAAAGGATTATTTCGCGAAATAATCAGATCAGTATATATCTAAAAAAGAGAGGCTTTCCCAATCGTAGGAGAGCCTCTCTTTTTTATTTGCCGAAGTGGTATGCAAGTTCGAAGAAAAATATCTATTTTTGTATAAAGGAAATCGTATGACGCGGAACCGATCCCCACAAAAGTCTCTTTATGTTATTTTGTGCTTGAATCGTTCCGATTATACAGCGATTCTCATTAAAACAAGAATTACTAATAAAAAAACATAGAAACCATGAGATTTGATGTATCCAGCACAGCGTTATTATCCCGCTTGCAGTCTATAAGCAAAGTTATTGCTTCAAAAAATTCGTTGCCTATTCTCGACAACTTTCTATTCGATCTGAAAGGAAGCAAACTGACGATTACGGCATCGGATGCAGAAACCCGCCTGGTAACATCGGTAGACGTGATGAATGTGACGGGAGAAGGCGTTTTTGCTGTTTCTGCAAAAATTCTGCTTGACCCGTTAAAAGAATTACCGGAACAGCCGCTCAGTTTTGATATAAACGACGACAATCTGGAAATTTTCCTCCATTTCCAAAACGGTAAATATAGCTTTATCGGTCAGAAAGGGGATACATATCCCCAACAGAAACCCTTGAAAGAGCATGCAATAACGCTTTCGATGGATGCTCAAATCCTATTAAATGGAATCAGCCGTTCTCAATTTGCCACGGCCGACGACGAACTTCGTCCGGTCATGAATGGTATTTATTTCGATATTTTGCCGGATAATGGGCTAATCTTTGTGGCTTCCGATGGCCATAAACTGGTGCGTTTATGTAATCAGTCGGTACAATCGTCGGAAAAGGCCTCTTTCATATTACCGAAAAAACCAGCCGTTTTATTAAAAAACCTGTTGGCGAAAGAAGAAGGAGTAGTGCTGGTTCGTTTTGACGACAACAACGTTTATATAAAATGCGATTCTTTTGAGATGGTTTGTCGCCTTATTGAAGGCAGATACCCGAATTACAACAGTGTTATTCCACAAGAAAATCCATTCAGGGCGATCATCGACCGGATCTCGTTTCTGAATGCATTGAAGCGTGTTTCCGTTTTTTCAAATCCGGCCAGCAGTCTGGTAAAATTACATCTCAGTGCTTCGGAAATGCATATTTCGGCAAATGACATCGATTTCTCGACTTCGGCTGAAGAACGGATCGTGTGCAGTTTTGACGGAACAGAACTGACTATGGGCTTCAAAGCCACGTTTTTGATTGAAATATTGAGCAATATAACATCCGAAAATATAGTACTCGAATTGGCGGATTCTTCTAAACCCGGACTTATTGTTCCCGAAGAAAATGAAGAGAATGAAGAACTTATGATGTTGTTGATGCCAATGACGTTAAACAGTTAAAAGATTAGAAATGTTATTGAACCTGAAAAATCCGTTGATCTTCTTTGATTTGGAGACAACCGGAATAAACATCGTAAAAGATCGTATTGTCGAAATTTCGTTCGTGAAGGTTTATCCGAATCAAAAAGAGGAACGGAAAACAAGACGAATCAATCCGGAAATGCCGATACCCCCGGAATCGACGGTAATTCACGGGATTACGGACGAGGATGTAAAAGACTGTCCGACATTTAAGGAAATTGCCAAATCGTTGGCGGCTCAAATTGAAGGATGTGATTTGGCCGGATACAATTCCAACCGATTTGACATACCCTTGCTGGCAGAAGAATTTTTGAGGGCAGGAGTGGATATCGATTTGAACAAGCGAAAATTTGTAGACGTCCAGACTATTTTCCATAAAATGGAACAACGAACGTTGGCGGCCGCCTATAAATTTTATTGTAATAAGAACTTGGAAAACGCCCATACGGCAGAAGCAGATACAGTGGCAACTTACGAGATTCTGATGGCGCAATTGGATCGTTATCCGGAATTGAAGAATGATATTAATTTTCTTTCCGATTATTCGAGCTTTACGAACAATGTCGACTTTGCCGGCCGTATGGTTTACAATGAAAAGGGAGAGGAGATGATTAATTTCGGCAAATATAAAGGACGCTTAGTAGAAGAAGTCTTGAAAAGTGATCCGAGTTATTATGCCTGGATAATGAATGGAGATTTTCCGTTAAACACAAAGAAAATATTGACGGAGATTAAACTGCGAGGATTTAATGCCAACAAATAGCCATGAATAATTTTGAATTTTGCAATCCTGTTAAAATCGTCTTTGGTAAAGGATCAATTGCCCGTTTACCGGCATTGATTCCCACCGACCAGAAGGTAATGATGGTATATGGGGGAGGAAGCATTCTGAAAAACGGAGTGTATGATCAGGTGAAAAAAGCATTAAGCGATCATGGCGATGTTATCGAATTTGGCGGGATAGAACCCAATCCACACTATGAGACTTGCATGAAAGCGGTTGAAATTATTCGCGAAAAACAGGTCGGTTTTCTATTGGCCGTTGGTGGCGGATCGGTAATCGATGCCGCAAAATTCATGTCGGTCGCCTGTTTTTTCGATGGCGATCCTTGGGACATCTTGGCTAAAGGAGGAAAAGTCACGAAAGCACTACCCATCGGTACTGTTTTAACGTTGGCTGCTACCGGTTCGGAAATGAACGAACGGTCTGTTATTTCGCGCGTTTCGTCTCAGGAAAAGTTGAATTTTGCCAATCCGCTTGTCTTTCCCAAATTTTCGATATTAGATCCGGAGGTCACTTATTCCTTACCGCTCCGTCAAGTTGTAAACGGGGTTGTAGATTCGTTTATCCATGTCGTAGAACAATATTTGACCTATCCGGTGAATGCCAAGGTGCAGGATGCTTTTTCGGAAAGTTTAATGCGGATTATTCATGAAGAGGGATTGAACGTTTTGGCCTGGCCGCATGACTATGCTATTCGTGCCAATTTGATGTGGGCTGCGACAAATGCGCTGAATGTCTGGATCGGGCAGGGGGTACCTCAGGATTGGTCGTCGCACCGTATGGGATATTCGCTCACCGCTTTGTTCGGATTAGATCACGCACAAACATTGGCTATTTTGTTGCCGGGAGTCATGACATACATGTTTACAGAGAAACAGCAAAAACTGGCCCGAATGGGAGATGTGGTATTCGGTATCACCGAAGGATCGGAAGAGGCACGGGCACGTAAAACCATTGACGCTTGTGAAGCTTTTTTCCGCCAGATGGGCCTAAAAACCCGGCTGGGAGAATGTGGCATTACCGAAAAAGACTTGGATGCTTTAGTTGCCCCAATAGACCGGCAAGGATGGCATTTGGGAGAACATCAGAATATCGATAGTAAAGTGGCCCGTAAAATTATGGCATTACGCCTTTGATGAACCGAATATAAAGTATAGACAAACAGTGAGGCATGGAAACTTCTACGTTGAAAGGAAAGCATATCATATTAGGTATTACCGGGAGCATAGCCGCTTATAAAGCAGCTTACATCATTCGCGGACTGGTAAAAAAAGGAGCGGAGGTGCAGGTCGTAATAACCCCTTCCGGCAAAGAATTTATTACCCCGCTAACTTTATCGACATTAAGCAGTCATCCGGTGATCAGTGATTTTTTTTCAAACCGTGACGGAACATGGAACAGCCACGTCGACCTTGGTTTGTGGGCCGATGCCATGTTGATCGCGCCGGCTACCGCTTCTACGATCGGAAAAATGGCGAATGGCATTGCAGATAATATGTTGCTGACAACTTACCTGTCTTGTAAAGCTCCGGTTTTTGTCGCTCCCGCCATGGATTTGGATATGTTTGCCCATCCGGCCACCCAACAGAATTTGGAACGTCTCCGTTCATTTGGAAACCGGATTATCGAACCGGCAGAAGGAGAATTGGCGAGCCATTTGGTTGGAAAGGGACGAATGGAAGAACCGGAACGGATTCTTTCTGTTTTAGAGGCGTTTTTTTCAGCTGAAACACCGTTAAAAGGGAAAAAAATCCTAATTACAGCCGGTCCGACTTATGAAAAAATAGATCCTGTACGTTTTATCGGGAATTATTCATCCGGGAAAATGGGATTTGCAATAGCCGAAGCGTGTGCAGAGCAAGGAGCGGAGGTTTATTTAGTAGCTGGACCTGTCGCCCTGCAGGCCAGACATCCCGAAATCAAGAGATTCGATGTTGAATCAGCCGAAGAAATGTACCAGGCTGCAATCCGTTTATTTACAGAAATGGATGCCGGTATTTTATGTGCTGCCGTTGCCGATTATCGGCCGGACATACAGATGGAAGAAAAGATTAAACGGGAAAAAACTGAAGCCATAACCCTTCGGTTAGTCCCTAATCGCGATATCGCAGGCAGTTTGGGAGCCATCAAACGAAAAGATCAGGTTTTAGCTGGATTTGCACTTGAAACAAATAATGAACATACGTATGCTTCAGAGAAATTAAGACGGAAAAAACTTGATTTTATCGTCTTGAATTCCTTACGGGATGCCGGTGCCGGTTTCCGATATGATACAAATAAAATAACGATCATAGATGAAAACGGCGACACAAAGGCATATCCTTTAAAAACAAAATCGGAGGTGGCTTCCGATATCGTTTCTCATTTGACAACCATTTTCAACCGAAATGAATAGAAGGCTATCATCTATTTTTTTTATGCTGTTTCTTTTCTGGACAGGAAAGGCACAGGCACAGGAGTTAAACGCTCGTATCATCATCAATACCGATAAGATACAAAGCACTAACAAGCAAGTTTTTACAACATTGCAGACGGCTCTGACGGAGTTTGTCAATAACCGGAAATGGACTGATGCGACTTTTGCTGTAAATGAGCGCATCGAATGTAGCATGACCTTGATTATTTCGGAAATCATTTCGGATAATAGTTTCAGTGGAGAAATTCAAATTCAAGCGCGTCGTCCGGTTTATAATGCGAGTTATACAACCTCTTTATTGAATTTCAGAGATATGGAACTGAATTTCGATTATACGGAATTCGAACCGCTGGAATATACGGAAAATACGTTGAGCAACAATTTGATTGCAACGGTTGTCTATTATGTATATACGATTTTAGGATTGGATTTCGACAGCTTTTCTCCCCAAGGAGGAAGTCTTTTTTTCCAGCAAGCACAGCAAATTGTCAATTTAGCCCAGGCACAAACCTCGTGGAGAGGGTGGAAAGCATTTGAAAACGATCGCAACCGGCATGCTTTATCTACAGCCTTGACAGAAGGAAATACGGCCGATTTATTCCGTGAAATGTGGTATACTTACCATCGTAAAGGATTGGATGAAATGGCGGCCAATCCCGATCGGGGGCGTCTGACCATTTTAGAACAAATATCGACGTTGGAACAAATAAAGAGTGCGCGTCCGGTTTCTCCATTATTACAATTGTTTGCCGATGCAAAATTGGATGAAGTAGTACAGGTTTACTCCAAAGCGACTGCACAGGAAAAAGAGGCCGGATATAAACAATTATCGAATCTATATCCGGCATTGACAACGCGTATAGAACCGCTCAAAAGCAGATAACATATGCTGAAATCATTATTTATACGAAATTTCGTACTGATCGATCAATTGGATATTCGTTTTGAGAATGGATTTTCTGTAATAACGGGTGAGACCGGTGCAGGAAAATCCATTATTTTAGGTGCACTTGCGTTAGCACTCGGTCAGCGTGCTGATGTAAAAAGCATTAAAAATGGCTCAGATAAATGCGTGATTGAAATATCCTTTGATATTTCTGCCTATGAATTAGAAACTTTTTTTCAAGAAAAAGAGCTGGAATACGATCCATTATGTATTATTCGTCGGGAGTTATACAGTTCGGGGAAATCGCGGGCTTTTGTCAATGATTCGCCCGTTTCGCTTTCTGTCTTGAAAGAATTGGGAGGACAGCTGATCGACATCCATTCCCAGCATCAGAACTTATTGTTGGGCGATGATCGTTTTCAATTGCGAGTAGTCGATGTTATGGCAGGAAATAGTTCTTTATTAGATGCATATCATAGCGACTTTATTCGTTACCAGCAACAAAAACATGCCTTGAAAACATTGCAGGCAAAAGCCGGTCGGATCAAAGAAGAAGAAGATTACAACCGTTTTCAATTACAGCAATTGCAAGAATCCCGTTTAGAAGAGGGGGAACAAGATGCGTTGGAGAGAGAGTTGGAAATGCTGTCGCACGCTGAAGAAATAAAAAGTGGATTATACAAAATCAATCGTCTGTTAGAAGGAGAGGAGCAGAGTATTGTTTCTGCGCTGAAGGAAAGTCTTGCAACAGCCGAAAATGTCCGACGTTATTATCCGGAAATGGAGATGTTTGTCGAACGTCTTCGTTCTGCCTATCTTGACTTGAATGATTTGTCGTCCGAAACGGAAACGATGCAGGAGGATGTCGAATTTGATCCCAATCGTTTAGAATGGGTCAATGAGCGTCTGCATACACTATATTCGCTGGAACAAAAACACCGGGTAAGTACGGTTGCCGAATTGATGGAAATACAATCGGATTATGAAAAAAAAATTACAGGAAATAGATTCCTTTGACGAACAGATCACCGACTTAAAAAAAAGAAATCGATTTCTTACGCAACGATTTGCTTCGGCAGGCTGCTATCATTCGTGAACAACGAAAAGTGGCTTCTCGGCAGATCGTAGCCAAGTTGGAGCAGATGTTAGCCCCTTTGGGGATGCCGCATATTCGTTTTGCCGTTCATTTTATCGAAAAGCCGGAACCTGAAGAATCGGGGATAGACGAAGTCCAGTTTTTGTTTTCAGCCAACAAGAATCGTGAACTGCAACCGGTTGCCGAAATCGCATCGGGAGGTGAAATTTCGCGTTTAATGCTGTGTATTAAAGCTATGATTGCAGGAATTGTTGCACTGCCAGCCATTGTTTTTGATGAAATAGATACTGGAGTTTCCGGAGACATCGCCGATAAAATGGGGGATATTATGCAGGATCTGGGAGCAAATATGCAGGTTTTAACAATAACCCACCTTCCTCAAATTGCCGCTAAGGGGAAGGCACACTATTTCGTCTATAAACAAGATATGCCCGATCAAACCGTTACCTGCATCAAACAACTGAATAGAGAGGAACGGCTAACCGAAATTGCGCGGATGTTGAGCGGATCTTCCTTGACGGATGCTGCGATAGCCAATGCCAAAGAGTTGCTGACGACAAACGGTTTTTGAGAATATTTCCTCAAAAACAAAGCGTATTTTAAAAAATAGATTCGTGCGTTTTTGTCGTTAACAACTCCAACGCTTTGATTCCCATTACCGAATTGCCATTTTCATTTAAACGTGGACTCCATACGGAGACGGCATACCGAAGCGGGTAAATGGCTGCAATTCCACCGCCTACGCCACTTTTTCCGGGTAATCCGACGAGATAGGAATAATGGCCTGCCTCATTATAAAATCCGCAGGTTTGCATCAAAGCATTGATGCGTTTTACCTGCGAGGAGGTCAATTGCACATTTCCGAAATTAAACGGCTGATTATGATTGGCAAAAGCAAGAAAAGCCGTTGCCAGGGAATGGCAATTCATTTCAATAGAGCATTGTGTAAAATAAAATTGCAACACCCGCTCAATATCGTTTTGTATATTTCCATAATATTTTAACAGGTTGGCTATCGCTACATTCAGATAGCCGACTTGTCGCTCGGAGACGGCAACCGTACGATTATAAGAAACTGAACCATCATTACATAATGCTCTTATAAAATCAAGAAACTGTGCTTCCGGCTGTTCCAAAGAAGAAATCAGCATATCTGCCATGACGAGCGCTCCGGCATTAATAAACGGGTTACGAGGTATGCCTTTCTCTAACTCCAACTGTATGACGGAGTTGAAGCGGGCTCCCGAAGGCTCCAAACCGACCCGCGCCCAAAGCTCTTCTCCATTGAAGCTCAAACACATAGCCAGTGAAAATACTTTCGAGATACTTTGTATGGAAAAGGGAACATCGGCTTGTCCGAATGTGTATTTTTTCCCTTTTAGGGTGTGTATGCACATTCCAAATTGATCCGGATTCACTTTGGCCAACTCGGGGATGTAGGTGGCCGGTTCCCCTTTTCCAGCATAGCTCTTGATATCCTGATAGATTTCTTCTAATAGTCGTTGATAATTGATCATATATTGGTTCGCTCTATGGAGGCAAAAATAAAGAGAAAAATAATTGAAATACACTTTTATGCAAAAATATTTTTCAATATGCAGTATCGGATGCATATTTTACGGTATGCATCTTCGTATTTTCTATTTGTTTTGTTGTATCTTTGATACAAATTATGTAAATAATAGTATGGACAAATAATTAAAAAAGAAAGACAAACATGAAAAAAGTATGTATGGCAGTAGGTTTTGCTACATTATTGGGTTCGTGCGGCCTGTCTGGGAATAGCGAAAAAGACAGCACAACCGGGAATCTGCTCTTAACAGAGTTTACGACACCGTTTGGAGTACCGCCGTTTGAACAAATTCGTATAGAAGATTACAAACCGGCTTTTTTGCAGGGAATGGACGAACAGAAAAAGGAGATTGAAGCCATTGTGAACCAGACGGCTACACCCGATTTCGAAAATACAATTGTCGCCCTCGACCAAAGTGGAAAACTGTTAGGGAGAGTTTCTTCGGTATTCTATGCCCAAAACAGCGCCAACACAAACGATGATATGCAGAATTTAAGTAAAGAACTTTCTCCGCTATTGTCGAAACATTCGGATGATATCGCTTTAAATGCAGCCTTATTTGCCCGTATAAAAGCCGTTTACGAGAAGCAGTCGACGTTGAATTTAAATAAAGAACAGGCTAAATTATTAGAAGAGACCTATAAAGATTTTGTTCGAGGCGGAGCTAATCTGCCGGCTGACAAACAAGAACAGTTGCGTAAACTGAATAGTGAAATCGCGATGTTACAGCTGACATTCGGACAAAACATGCTGAAAGAGACCAATGATTTTCAGCTGGTCATTGAAAAGAAAGAGGATCTTTCCGGGCTGCCGGAAAGCTTGATTGCCAATGCGGCTAAAGCTGCCGAAGAGAAAGGTTTGAATGGCAAATGGCTGTTTACACTGCATAATCCGAGCGTAATGCCTTTCTTGCAATATGCAGATAACCGGGAATTACGCGAACGGATATTCAAAGGCTATCTGAATCGGGGGAATAATGGAAATGCTTCTGATAATAAAGACATCGTACGTCAATTAATAACGCTTCGGCTGGAAAAAGCCCGTTTGATGGGATATGATGATTATGCTTCTTTTGTATTAGCGGAACGTATGGCGAAAACGTCTGATAATGTGTATGATCTGTTGAATGAAGTTTGGCAACCGGCTTTGGTGAAAGCAAAAGATGAATTGGCAGATATCCAAGCAGAGATCAAAAAGAGTGGAGCCAATTTTGAGGCAGAAGGTTGGGACTGGCGCTATTATTTCGAAAAAGCCAAAAAAACGAAATTCGATTTAGATGAAAATCAGGTACGTCCTTATCTGCAATTAGAAAATGTACGTAATGGGGCTTTCTATGTAGCCAATCGTCTGTATGGAATCACATTCACGCCGATCGAAAATATTCCATTACCACATCCGGATGCACAAGCTTTCGAATGTAAAGATCAGGACGGAAGTCATTTAGGAGTGCTTTATTTCGACTTTTTCCCACGCGAAAGTAAAAGGGGAGGCGCTTGGTGCGGAACATATCGTTCGCAAACCTATAAGGATGGAAAACGTTTAGCACCCGTCGTTACGATTGTTTGTAATTTTTCTCAACCGGCTGCCGGTCAACCTGCATTATTGAGTGCGGATGAAGCTTCTACATTATTCCACGAATTCGGGCACGGATTACACAGCCTGTTTAAAGATGTTCATTATTATGGAAGTTCCGGTGTTCCGCGTGATTTCGTGGAACTGCCTTCTCAAGTAATGGAGCATTGGGTCTTCGAACCGGAAGTGTTGAAGGTATACGCAAAACATTATCAGACAGGCGAAGTCATTCCGGCAGATCTGATTGAAAAATTAGATAAAAGCGGAAAATACGGACAAGGATTTGCTACAACCGAATATCTGGCTGCGTCGTTATTAGACATGGATTTTCATGTGTTAAAAGAAATTCCGGCAGACCTGAATGTTATGGAATTTGAAGCAGAAACATTAGGAAAGCGTGGCTTAATCCGTCAAATACCATCCCGTTATCGTACAACATATTTCAATCATACGATGGGCGGTGGCTATACTGCCGGATATTACAGCTATATTTGGGCGGAAGTGTTGGATGCTGATGCATTTGAAGCCTATAAAGAAACCGGCGATATATTCAATAAGGAAGTGGCATCCAAATTCCGTCAATATATACTGACACCTGGAGGTATTGACGATGCTATGGATATGTATGTCAATTTCAGAGGTAAAAAACCGGGGACAGATCCGTTGCTGAAAAACAGAGGATTGAAATAAAAAGCGAAAATACACTGTAACTATTCAACAATAAAAGGCTGTGTCAAAATGAATGTTTGGCGCAGCCTTTTGAGTTTTTAAGAAAAAAAGACACGAACTAAAATCCCGGTTTCTAATATATAAATAATAGGTCGTAGGCTGCATCAATTTATTTATTAAACATAATACAAATTATAATTTAATAGAATAAAAGTAGAAGATAGGGAAAATATAATATTACGGATCATGTAAAAAACATTCAGAGGATATGCCCAAATTGTCAATTGAGATTGTTTTTTTAAAACGTTCCCTCTGTCACAGTTGTGAAGTGCCTTTGTCACAGTTGTGACAGCGTATTGGCACAGTTGTGACAACGTATTGGCACTACAGTGACAGCGTTTCTTGCCAAGCAATCTTCAGGAATCCGGCTTAGATTATATATTAATTTAATAATCAATACATTAAATATATCAAGATCCAAATAACGTATTTACAAACAAAAAAGCCTGTCAGAAATCCGACAGGCTTTTTTGTTTATGTTGTGTAATTATTGTTTATTGATTCATTTCTGCTTCAATTGCTTCCAATTCTTTACCCATATTCAAATTGTAATAAATACCTCTTAAACCGATCATATATTCTTTTTCTGTCGGTTTAGCTTCGTGTGCTTTCTGGAAAAACGGAAGTGCTTTCTGGAAAAATTCTTTAGCGATAGCCGATTCTTCTTGATATTTTTTACTATCGTTGATCATATTGGCTTCGCTTAATTTATTCACACCTTGATTATAATAGATACGCCCAAGATTTGAAAGAGCATCTGTCATATCCGGATCTTTTTCTAACGCCATTTTAAAGTATTTTTCTGCATTTTCTGCGTCTTTCAAACCGGTTTCATAAACGCGTCCCATAACATTATACAGGTTGGCATCTTCCGGTTTTTTTTGCTATGGCATCATTTAATGCATTCAATGCTTTTTCATTTCTATTTGAATAAATGTACAGGTTGATCAGGCTATTCAAGTAATAATCTTCATTAGGAAAAACCTGACGACCTTCTTCTAATGTTCTTTCAAGGCTTACCGTATCTTTTGCCTGGTCGTATTCATAGCACAGATACTGAAAAACGTCATTTTGTCTGTAAGGCGTATTTTTAGCCCGTTCTAATGCGGCAATAGCTGTTTTAGAATCATTTAATTGAGTTGCTGCGACAGCCGAATAGAACTGGACAGTCATGAATGTCGAATCTTTGGCTGCAGTTTGAGTTCCCTCAAACATCGGCAATTCCGATACTTCAAGATATTGATTAAAGAAATCGTATGCTTTTCTATAATCTTTCTGATCAAAATAGTATGCACCACCATTAAACAATTGGATATGATTAGAACTCAATATGTTCTTTATATCTTTTGTATATTTAGGTTTTACTTTTCCTTTTTCGTTCGGAAGTTGATCCAATTCGTATGCTTTTTTGAAATAAGGCAAAATAGCATACAAAGCTTCATACATGACCGGCTCATTCGGTTGCTGCCCTAAAATTTGTTTTGTCCGTTCGGCATTTACTTGTTGATCTTCGATAAACCCGGCAACGTACCATGTTTTAGCGTCGTTTTTTGTTTCCGGATTTTCCAACGCTTCTTTAATCAGTGTTCTTGCTTCTCCAAAGTTCGGATTTGTACCTTTGGCGATACTTTGGGCCTCATTAACAGCTTTCTTCTGGGCAAAAGAAGTTGATGCCGCAACACACAGTGCAATTGTAAATAAAACTCGTTTCATTGTTGTGATAAGTGATTTGAGATTAATATTCTTTTAAATTTAACATTATATTTCCTCTGTCTCTTCCGCATTGTCTGTATCGGTATCGAGTTCTTCATTCGATTCTACGGCAAATTCATTCTGTTTTTCCATCAGAAGTCGTTGCCCTTCTTCTAAAGCTTCGCGTTCTGCCTTTTCTTCCGCGATTTCCTCTTCCGTTTGAGACAATACTTTACATACAGAAGCAATTTCATCATTTCGTTTTTCAAGATTTATCAGCCGCACTCCCTGTGTGGCACGTCCGATAACATTCAAATCGGCCACATTCATACGGATTGTGATACCTGATTTATTAATGATCATGATATCATTATCTTCAGTTACATTCTTTATGGCAACCAATTTTCCTGTTTTCTCTGTAATATTAAGCGTTTTAACTCCTTTTCCTCCTCGATTGGTTATTCGGTAATCCTCAATACCCGAACGTTTTCCGTATCCCTGTTCGGAAACAACTAAAACGGTATCTTTTTCTTTATCTTTTATGCAGATCATTCCGATGACTTCATCACTCGGATCTTCATCCAGCGTCATACCCCTTACACCGGCGGCCGTACGCCCCATAACGCGTACGGCACTTTCGTGGAAACGGATGGCGCGTCCATTCCGATTTGCAATTAAGACTTCATTATCTCCATTCGTCATACAAACCTGGATCAGGCCATCATCTTCGTGCAGCGTGATCGCATTCACTCCGTTCTGGCGAGGGCGTGAGTAGGCTTCAAGAAGCGTTTTCTTAATCACTCCTTTTTTGGTGCAGAACAACAGATAATGCGAATTTATAAATTCCGTATCGGTTGTCAGTTTCTTCACGCGGATAAACGCATTTACTTTGTCATCCGGTTCTATGTTCAGCAAATTCTGAATAGCACGGCCTTTAGAGTTCTTTGCCCCCTCCGGGATTTCAAATACTTTCAACCAATAGCATTTTCCTTTTGCTGTGAAAATAAGCAGTGTAGCATGCATGGAGGCCGGATAAATATATTCGACAAAGTCTTCGTCGCGTGTTTCAGACCCTTTGGCCCCTACTCCTCCTCTTCCTTGTGCACGGAATTCGCTTAACGGCGTACGTTTGATATATCCCAGATGAGAAATTGTAATAATCATTTCATCGTCGGCATAAAAATCTTCCGGATTCAATTCTTCTGATGCATAAACAATATCTGTTTTACGCCCATCGCCGTATTTATCCTTAATTTCCTGCAGTTCATTTTTGATGACTTGCATACAAAGATCGTCATTTTCCAAAATATCTTTTAGATAGGCGATTAACCGTTCGATTTCTTCATATTCGGCACGTAGTTTGTCTTGTTCCAGTCCAGTCAACTGCCGCAGGCGCATTTCAACAATTGCACGGGCTTGTACATCCGAAAGCGAAAAACGTTCCATCAAATGTTCTATTGCTTCCTGAGGACTTTTTGATGCTTTTATGATGGCAATTACCTCGTCGATATTGTCGGAAGCAATAATCAGGCCTTCCAAAATATGGGCTCTCTCTTCGGCTTTGCGCAGTTCGAATTTTGTACGACGGATAACCACCTCATGCCGATGGTCGACAAAAGCCTGAATCAAGTCTTTGAGGTTCAACTGCTTCGGACGGCCGTTCACCAATGCAATGTTATTGACACTGAATGAAGACTGCAACGCAGTCATTTTATATAATTTATTCAGCACCACACTCGAATTTGCATCCCGTTTTACGTCAACAACAATACGCATTCCGCTCCGATCGGATTCGTCATTCACATTAGAAATACCATCCAGCCGCTTTTCATTGACCAAATCTGCAATATTTTTAATGAGTTCGGCCTTGTTGACTAAATAAGGGATTTCTGTAATAATTATTTTTTCGTGATTGCTTTCCGTCTCTATTTCAGCTTTACCCCGTAGGATAATTCGTCCTCTACCTGTTTCGAAAGCATCTTTTACGCCAGCATATCCATAGATGGTAGCCCCTGTCGGAAAATCGGGCGCCTTGATATATTGCATTAAATCGGAAACCTCTATTTCGCCACGGGCATCAATATAGGCCATACATCCGTCTAAGACTTCACTTAAATTGTGCGTAGGCATATTGGTTGCCATCCCTACGGCAATACCGGAGGCTCCATTCACCAGCAGGTTGGGGATACGAGTGGGCAATACGGTCGGTTCTTTCAATGTATCATCAAAATTCAATTGAAAATCAACCGTATCTTTATCTATATCACGAAGCATTTCTTCGGCCAACTTACTCAGTCGGGCTTCTGTATAACGCATTGCTGCCGGACTATCGCCATCTACCGATCCGAAGTTTCCCTGACCATCTACCAACGGATAACGCATAGACCATATCTGGGCCATACGTACCATAGCAAAATAGACGGAAGAATCTCCGTGAGGATGATATTTTCCTAAAACTTCACCAACAATTCTTGCAGATTTCTTATAAGGTTTATCGGATGTATTTCCCAACTCATTCATTCCAAACAAGATACGACGATGAACAGGTTTGAAACCATCCCTAACATCAGGGAGAGCACGTGATACAATCACCGACATCGAATAATCGATGTACGACGATTTCATCTCTTCCTCAATGTTAATCTTAATAATTCTGTCTTGATCAACCATTTAGTTTTATATTTAATACACTCTATATTTCATGTTTCAAAAAGTGCACTAAGGTAAGGGTTTTCCATATATCTCGAAAGTATTTGATCTTAAAATTTAAAAAACGCGCAGCGTCTCATTCTTTTTATGAAGAATGGCATAGTATTTGTATAAAACAAATTAGCTTTGTAAGATTAGTATACATTAAATAAATATGAAAAATAATTATTCGAAAAGATTGATGGAGGTTATCGAATACGGTCGCGAAGAAGCTGCCAGGTTACAAAACAGTTATGTCGGACCGGAGCATCTGATGCTTGCTGTTTTTCGTGCAGGCGAAAGCAAGGCGATGCAGATATTGTATAAACTTCAAATTGATATTGACGATGTTAAAAGCAAGATAGAACGGGAAATTCGAAACACGTTTGAACCGGAAAATGCTGTTCAACAAGATATTGCAATAAGTAAAACCTCCGAAAGAGTTTTACGGATGAGCATGTTGGAGGCCCGTTTTTTACAAGCTGAAGAAATCGATACGGAACACTTGTTGCTGGCCCTTCTAAAAGAAGAGTTCAATGTGGCAGCAAAGATACTGAACGCAAATGGAGTCGATTATTCGCGCGTATATAACGAACTGATTGATACCGCATTTCAAGACGAATGGGACAAGCCTGTCCTATCCGACGAAATTTCCGACGGATATACGGATGATGAAGACGAGGAAGAAGATGATTTTCCCTCTAAAAGAGAGGCTCCCCGCTCCTCCTCTGCCGGATCTGCATCGGCATCGAATCCCTCGAAGTCGTTGAACGACACGCCTGTTTTAGACAATTTCGGCAGTGATATGACCCGTGCTGCTGCTGAAAACCGATTGGATCCGATTGTCGGACGGGAAAAGGAGATCGAACGTTTGGCACAGATCTTAAGCCGGAGAAAGAAGAATAATCCGGTGTTAATCGGCGAACCGGGTGTCGGGAAGTCGGCTATTGTAGAAGGCTTGGCATTGCGTATCACCCAGCGGAAAGTGTCCCGCGTATTGTTCGACAAACGAGTGATCAGCTTGGATATGGCCTCCATCGTTGCCGGAACAAAATACCGCGGGCAATTTGAAGAACGTATAAAAGCCATCTTAAATGAGCTTTCTAAAAATCCGAACATCATTTTGTTCATCGATGAAATCCATACGATTGTGGGGGCCGGATCTGCTGCCGGGTCTATGGATGCAGCCAATATGCTGAAACCGGCATTGGCCCGTGGTGAAATACAATGTATAGGGGCAACTACATTGGATGAGTATCGCAAAAACATAGAAAAAGACGGTGCTTTGGAACGGCGTTTCCAAAAAGTAATCGTCGACCCGACTACCGCCGAAGAGACTTTGCAGATCCTGCAGAACGTAAAAGAACGCTACGAAGAACATCACAATGTAACCTATACGCCTGAGGCCTTACAGGCCTGCGTTAAACTAACGGAACGGTACATCAGCGACCGGAATTTTCCGGATAAGGCTATAGATGCATTAGATGAAGCAGGATCCCGGGTGCATATTTCCAACATTACAGTTCCGAAAAACATTGAAGAATTGGAAACCAAAATAGAGGCTACCAAAACAGAAAAACTGGCTGCTGTTAAATCGCAGAATTTTGAATTGGCCGCCAGTTTCCGAGATAAAGAACGTCAGTTTTTATTACAACTTGAAGCTGCGAAAACAAAATGGGAACAGGAATTGCAGGAACATCGGGAAACAGTCGACGAAGACCATGTAGCAGAAGTCGTAGCCATGATGTCTGGAGTACCTGTGCAGCGCATTGCCAAAGCCGAAAACCTGAAACTTCTTGAAATGAACGAGATTTTGAAAAAACAGGTTATCGGACAAGACGATGCCGTGCAGAAAATCGTAAAAGCCATTCAACGGAACCGGGTGGGCTTGAAAGATCCGAACAAACCGATCGGGACATTCATGTTTTTAGGGCCTACCGGTGTAGGTAAAACCCATTTGGCCAAGAAATTAGCCGAATATCTCTTCGATTCGTCCGATGCTTTGATCCGAATAGACATGAGTGAATATTTGGAGAAATTTGCAGTTTCGCGCCTGATCGGGGCACCTCCGGGATATGTCGGATATGAAGAGGGAGGCCAATTGACTGAAAAAGTGCGCCGCAAGCCCTATTCGGTCGTTTTGCTCGACGAAATCGAAAAAGCACACCCGGATGTGTTCAACTTGTTGCTACAGGTGTTGGACGAAGGACGCTTGACGGATAGTTTGGGCAGACGGATCGATTTCAAAAATACAATTCTGATCATGACTTCCAATATCGGAACACGCCAACTGAAAGACTTCGGACGGGGTATCGGTTTCCATTCACAAGGCAACGACCCGGATAAAGAGTTCTCGCGTAGCGTGATACAAAAAGCTCTGAATAAAGCTTTTGCTCCCGAATTTCTAAATCGTGTAGACGATATCATCATGTTCGACCAGCTGAATAAAGAGGCTATTTATAAAATTATTGATATTGAATTAAAGGGCCTGTATAAACGAGTGGCCGATTTAGGATATGCACTCATGCTTACCGAAGAGGCGAAAGATTTCATAGCCTCTAAAGGATATGATATTCAGTTTGGTGCACGTCCGCTAAAACGTGCAATTCAGAAATATATAGAAGACGAAATGGCCGAAATGATTATCCGGGCTTCCGTCGGCGAAGGGGATACGATTGTTGTCGACTTTGATAAAGAGAAACAGGAAATCTTCACCGACGTAAAAACCAAAGAGTAACAGTTTTACTTCAATTTATATCAAAAAGAGCTCTCGTCTTTTTCGAATAGGACGAGAGCTCTTTTTATGCCATATCGGCTGGCCGTGGTGTCAGCAAACTTTCACCCACATCATAAGTGAAAAATCTGAATTTTTATCGTTTGTCGATCGAAATATATTCCTGTTCGTCCAATACATTCTTATAGGCCGGGCGGATAATCCGTTTTCCATCGAAATGCAATTCTTCGATGCGATGAGAGGTCCAACCTACAATACGCGCCATAGCAAACAGCGGAGTATATATTTCTTGCGGGAGACCGATCATTTCATATACAAAACCGGAATAGAAGTCGACATTGGAAGAAACCCGTTTTTTCGAACCTTTATGACGGGCAAAACATTCGATGGCACGCTCTTCCAACAGTTCGAGGAATGCAAATTCATCTTCTCTGTTTTTTTCCTTTGCCAGATCGCGGGCAAGCTCTTTCAACACAACGGCCCGTGGGTCGGAAATGGTATATACAGCATGCCCGATTCCATAAATCAGTCCGGATTTATTATAGACCTCTTTATTCAACATCCGCATGAAGTAAGCATCGATTTCTTCCACGTTTTTCCAGTCGGAAATATGATCTTTCAAATGATGGAACATATCAACCACCTGAATATTAGCTCCTCCGTGCAACGGCCCTTTCAACGATCCGATACCGGCAGCGATCGAAGAATAGGTATCTGTTCCGGTCGAACTGGTAACACGTACGGTAAAAGTGGAGTTGTTTCCACCACCATGTTCGGCCTGCAGTACCAATAATAAATCGAGTGTCCGTGCCTCCAAATCCGTAAAATCCTTTTTCAGCATGTGGAGGAAATTTTCGGCAAGCGATAAATTTTCATGAGGATGCCGGATATGCAGCGAACGTCCGTGCTGGCTGTGCCGATAGATGTTGTACGCATAAGCGATAATAGTAGGGAATTTGGAAATCAGTTCAATCGACTGACGAATCAGGTTATCGCGCGATGTATCGTCTGGATTCGGATCAAATGTATACATTTCGAGTACACTGCGTGACAAAATATTCATTATATTCTGCCCTTCCAGATCAAGGATATTCATTTTTGTTTTTTGCTCCAAAGGCATATTGTCAAAGATCAATTCTTTAAAACAATCCAGTTCTTCCTTATTAGGCAACCTTCCTGAAAGCAGCAGGAAAGCAACTTCTTCGAATCCGAAACGTTTTTCACGGATCAATCCATGGGCTATGTCTTCCACATCGTATCCTCTGTAATATAATTTGCCGGGAATTGCTTTCAGGCCGCCTTCCGGCAACCGCTCATACCCGACAACATTTCCGATTTTTGTCAATCCTACCAATACGCCGCTCCCATCTTCATTCCGAAGTCCTCTTTTTACATTAAATTGCGGAAACAAATCATTATCTATCTGGCATGCACTTCTGGATGCATCAGACAGTTTATATATTAAATATTCTTTTTTCATGTCTTTATACCTTTTATGAGTTATAATTGAGTTATTATAATATAGATATAATCAATTCTCCGAATTCTTTTGTGCCAAACGATTGTCCACTATACATGAACCGGGCAAGATCGTAGGTCGCTTTCCCCTCAGAAAAAACTTTTTCCAAAGCCTTGGTAATATACTGTCCGGCTTCATTCCATCCGATGTATTCGAGCAGCATGACCGAAGAAAGCAGTAAAGAACAAGGATTAACCTTGTTTGTTCCTGCAATATCAGGTGCTGTTCCATGCGTTGCTTCGAAAATGGCATACCCACTGTCGTAGTTTATATTAGCTCCCGGAGCAATACCGATCCCTCCTACCATTGCCGCCAATTGGTCCGAAATATAATCGCCATTCAGATTCAATGTGGCTATCACGGTATATTTTTCAGGCGTTAAAAGGGTATTTTGTAAAAAAGCATCTGCTATCACATCTTTAATGATAATTTTGCCGGACGATTCTGCCTCTTGCAATGCTTTTGTGGCTGCTTCTGCCCCGGATTCTTTCTTAATTCGCTCAAATTCAAGCCATGTAAAGGTTTTTTCTTTATATTCGCGTTCTGCCAATGCATATCCCCACAATTTGAAACCGCCTTCGGTGAACTTCATGATGTTTCCTTTATGAACCAGCGTGACACTCGGCAGATGATTCGCTATCGCAAATTCGATGGCAGAACGTACCAAACGTTCCGTTCCTTCAACGGAAACAGGCTTTACACCAAATGAAGATGTTTCAGGAAAACGGACTTTGGAAACCCCCATCTCCTCTTGTAAGAAACGGAGAAACTTCGTTGCCTCCGGCGTTCCTTGCAACCATTCAATTCCGGCATAAATATCTTCTGTATTCTCCCGGAAGATATACATATTCACCTTTTGAGGCTCTTTTACAGGCGATTCGATTCCTCTAAACCAACGAACCGGACGCAGGCATACATATAAATCTAATGTTTGACGCAAGGCTACATTCAACGAACGGATTCCACCTCCGATGGGGGTCGTAAGCGGCCCCTTGATTCCGATCATATACTCTTTAAAAGCCTCCATCGTCTCTTCCGGCAACCAGCTACCGGTTTTCTTAAACGCTTTTTCTCCGGCAAACACCTCTTTCCACAAAATCTGGCGCTTCCCTCCATAAGCCTTGGCTACAGATGCATTTACAATCGCCTGGCAAACCGGTGTAATTTCGGCCCCTACACCATCTCCTTCAATATAAGGTATTGTTACATGGTCGGGTACGACTAAACGCCCCTCCTTTTTTACTATATGTCCCATATTGTCTTCCTTTTTATTTGTTCCTATGCATTGTATTTAATGCAGATCCAGATTTAAACCAATTTATCTGCAACTCATTGTATGTATGATTAACCGGTATCGCATCTTCTGTTCCGTCTGTGTGATGTAAGATGGCTGTCAAGGGCTTTCCGGGCGCAAACTCTTTCAGGCCTACGATCGAAATGGTATCTCTCTCCTGTATTTTAGCATAGTCCGCTTTATTGGCAAACGTAAGTGCAAGCATACCTTGTTTTTTCAAGTTTGTCTCGTGAATCCGGGCAAAACTTTTAGCAAGAATGACTTTCACATGCATAAAACGGGGTTCCATGGCAGCATGTTCTCTCGAAGACCCTTCTCCATAATTTTCTTCGGCTACGACAATTGATGAAATACCCTTTGCTTTATATTGTTTGGCAACAGCCGAAACAGCTTCATACGCATCATTCAACTGGTTCAACACACTGTTCGTTTTTCCGTTAAATGCATTTACAGCCCCCATCAGCATATTGTCGGAAATATTTTCCAAATGCCCGCGAAAACGAAGCCACGGACCAGCCATCGAGATATGGTCAGTCGTACATTTTCCTTCGGCTTTCAACAAAAGCGGCATGTTGCGCAAATCTTCACCATTCCAAGGTGTAAAAGGCGTCAATTTTTGCAAGCGGTTGGATTCCGGACGAATCACAACCTCCTCCTCTTGTCCTGCCGGAGCCAAATAACCGTTATCTTTTACATCAAATCCAAGAGGCGGAAAATCGGACCCTTGAGGTTCTTTCAGGCAAACTTCACGTCCATCAGCTGTTTTAAGGCTATCTTTCAAAGGATTAAAACACAAATCGCCGGCAATAGTCAACGCTATGGTAAGTTCCGGAGAAGCCACAAAAGCATGTGTATTCGGATTTCCATCAGCTCGTTTGGCAAAATTCCGGTTGAAAGAGGTCACAATCGCATTTCGACGTGTTGGATCGTCGGTATGCCGTTTCCATTGTCCGATACAAGGTCCACAGGCATTTGCCATGATCGTTGCGCCGATCCGTTCGAAATCGGCTATTAATCCGTCTCGTTCAGCAGTGTATCGGATTTGTTCGGAACCGGGATTAATGATCAGGTCTGCTCCTACCGAAATTCCTTCTTCGGCTGCTTGACGGGCAATGGAGGCCGCCCGGCTTAAATCTTGGTAGGAAGAATTTGTACAGGAACCGATCAATCCGACTTCCATTTTACGAGGATAGCCGAGTTGTTTGACTTTTTCCGCAAATTTGGAGATGGGAGTTGCTGCATCCGGCGTAAAAGGGCCATTTATATAAGGCTCTAATGCCGATAAATCGATGTCGATCACTTGATCGTAAAAAAGCTCCGGATTTTCAGCTGTTTCTTTATCTGCAACCAAATAATCCGTTATCTTGGTCGCCCATTCTGCAACCTGAGAACGACCGGTCAATTGCAGATATTCGGCCATTTGGGTATCAAACGGGAAAAGAGAAGTTGTGGCTCCAACTTCGGCTCCCATATTACAGATTGTAGCTTTCCCGGTAGCAGACAGCGAGGCTGTACCCGGACCGAAATACTCGATAATGGCATTCGTACCTCCTTTAACCGTCAGTATGCCGGCTAATTTCAAAATGACATCTTTCGGCGAAGCCCAGCCATTTAAAGCACCCGTTAATCTGACACCTATCAACTTCGGCATTTTCAGCTCCCATTCCATGCCGGTCATTACATCGACGGCATCAGCTCCTCCTACACCGACAGCCACCATGCCCAAACCTCCGGCATTGGGTGTATGCGAATCCGTTCCAACCATCATTCCTCCCGGAAACGCATAGTTTTCCAAAACAACCTGATGAATAATGCCGGCGCCCGGTTTCCAAAAACCGATGCCATATTTTCCGGAAACCGATTTCAAAAAATCATAGACTTCCTTGTTTGTTTGATTAGCCACCGATAAATCGTTTTCAGCACCGCTATCTGCCTGGATCAAATGGTCACAATGAACAGTTGCAGGAACTGCCGACTTTTCTTTTCCGGCATTCATGAATTGCAACAAGGCCATTTGGGCCGTCGCATCCTGCATGGCAACCCTATCCGGACGAAAATTTACATAATCTTCGCCACGGCGAAAGTCTCGCACTTCCTCCCTTCTATACAAATGAGCATATAAAATTTTTTCGGCAAGGGTCAACGGTCTCCTTACACATAAACGGGCTTCATTTACTTTTTGGGGAAAATTTTCGTAAAAACTTTGTAGCATTTCAACATCGTACACCATATTTTATATATTTAATTGAGTAATAATCGCGGTTTTTATGTTCTAAAAGTAAGGATTTTTGTTATTATCTCCAATTCAAAATATCTATGAGCCAATCGATTCCATTTATTCAGCACGCTTTTTTCAGGAAATAATCCGACGCTCTGCCGGATATTATTGAACGAATCTAAAAAAAAACAAATCAATCGGCCTATATCGAAAAAGAATATATATCTTGCAATCAATTAAGCATGCTAAAAACAAAAAACGGTATGAATCGTATTTGTAATCTTTTTAAAATAAAATATCCGGTTGTTCAGGGAGGGATGGTTTGGTGTAGCGGTTGGCGACTGGTTTCTGCCGTCAGTAACGCCGGTGGATTAGGGCTATTGGGAGCCGGCTCCATGCATCCGGAGGTGTTACGTGAACACATTTGCAAATGCCGGGCCGCAACTGATCAACCATTCGGCGTCAATGTCCCGCTCATGTATCCTGAAATAGACACATTAATGAAGATTCTTGTAGAAGAAAAAGTCACCTGTGTGTTTACTTCGGCTGGTAACCCGAAAACGTGGACTGCTTATCTGAAAGACCATGGTATCAAAGTAGCGCATGTGGTAAGCAATTCTCGTTTTGCACTTAAATGCGAAGCAGCCGGAGTCGATGCCATTGTAGCCGAAGGTTTCGAAGCCGGAGGGCATAATGGACGGGAAGAGACAACCACCTTGTGCCTGATTCCGGCAATACGTCGTGTAACCTCGCTCCCATTGATGGCAGCAGGAGGTATCGGGACCGGCGAGGCCATGTTGGCCGCTTTTGCTTTGGGAGCAGAAGGTGTACAGATCGGAACACGATTTGCACTGACGAACGAGAGCTCGGCTCACGAAAAATTCAAGCAACTTTGTTTGAGTTTAGAAGAGGGAGATACCCGGCTGTTATTGAAAAAACTATCGCCTACCCGCTTGGTAAAAGGCACATTCGCCTCAGTTGTCGAAGAGGCTGAAGCGCGAGGAGCATCGGAAGAAGAATTGCGGGCTTTAGTAGGAAAAGGACGTGCCAAGAAAGGTATTTTTGAAGGTGATTTAGAAGACGGTGAATTGGAAATCGGACAGGTAGCCTCGCTTTTCCGCCGACAGCAAACCGTTTCGGAGGTCATGCAAGAGATAATGAGCGATTTTCAGCAGGCACGAGAGAAAATGACCGGTTCAGCACTGTCTTTTTGATAAAAGGTCGTAGCCTCCTCTCATTGCTTTTACCCATTTATCACATGGATAAATGGGTAAAAGCCGAATTAATATGTAACTTTGCTTCATAAAAAGCAAAAAACGATAAAAACTGCCCATATAGACTATCAGGCAAGTATAGATATAGAGTAGCAAACAGTATGACAAAAGGAAAAATTTTTGTTGCCGGCATCGGACCGGGTAATTCAGCAGATATCACTCCGGCAATTCTGTCGGCCATTGATCAATCGGAAATTATAATTGGATATAAATATTATTTTCAATTTATTCAGCAATACCTGCATCCGGAAACAAAGTGTATCGACACCGGAATGAAACGGGAAAAACTCCGCGCCGATGAAGCATTCAAATATGCGCTGGCGGGAAAAAAGGTAACCGTTATCAGTTCCGGAGATGCCGGAATATATGGTATGGCACCGCTTGTCTATGAAATATATGCGAAAGAATTGAACGACGAACAGCGGAAATCGGTCGAAATAGAGATCTTGTCGGGGATCAGTGCTTTTCAGAAAGCGGCGGCCCTGTTGGGTGCTCCCATCGGACACGATTTTTGTGTCATTTCGCTTTCTGACTTAATGACACCCTGGGAACGTATCGAAAAACGGATTCGTGCCGCTGCAATGGCCGATTTTATTACAGCGGTATATAATCCGAAAAGTGAAGGGCGTTACTGGCAATTATATCGCATGAAAGAACTCTTTCTCGAAGAGCGGGCTCCCCAAACCCCGGTCGGCTATGTCCGTCAGGCCGGACGCAAAGAGGAAGAGATACACCTGACGACATTGTCCGATTTTGACCCTGAACAGGTGGATATGTTCACTGTTATCCTGATCGGGAATTCCCAGTCTTATATCAGTGCAGGCAAATTGATTACGCCGCGCGGATATGAAGTTGGAAGTGAAGCCGAGAGTAAAAATGTTTCTATTGGGCAGGATATCATGATCAACAGTTTTAAAACGATCGAAAAAGAATTAAAACATCCGGAGATTTCCATTGATAAAAAATGGGCCCTATTACATGCTATCCATACGACAGCCGATTTTGAAATGGAACATCTGCTCCGAATAGATACCGATGCTGTTCCGGTTTTATTTGAAAAGTTCAGCTCCGGGAAATTACGTACGATCGTCACCGATGTGACAATGGTTGCTTCCGGTATACGTAAAGGGGCTTTGCAACGGATGGGGATCGAAGTCCGTTGTTACCTCCAAGACGAGCGAGTTGTGAAAATGGCTGCTGAAAAGGGAATTACCCGTACACAGGCGGGTATAAGGATCGCAGTCGAAGAACATCCGGACGCACTCTTTGTTTTCGGTAATGCGCCTACGGCATTAATGGAACTGTGCGATCTGATACGGAAAGGAAAAGCTGTCCCTTCCGGTATCATTGCCGCTCCGGTCGGATTCGTACATGTGCAGGAATCCAAACACATGACAAAACCTTTCTCCCACATTCCGAAATTAATTGTAGAAGGAAGAAAAGGAGGTAGCAATTTGGCTGCGACGCTGGTAAATGCCATTTTATGTTACGATGATGCCTGTCAGTTTAAACCGGGAAGAGACGTATGAAACCGACCATACATGTAATCGGCATGGATGATCATCCATATCCGGAACATCTGCCTGTACTGTTGCAGAAAATCAAACACGATGGCATCTTTTCCGGAGGAAAACGACATCTCGAAATTGCCGGAAAATTCCTGCCGGAAAACAGTACCTGGATCGAAGTATCCATCCCGATCAGTGGGGTAATCGACCGTTATCGTCGGGTAATTCACGAACATAAAAACATTGTGGTCTTTGTATCGGGCGATCCTTTTTTTTACGGATTTGCCACAACAATAAAAAGGAATATGCCGGAAGTCGCATTGGAAGTCTATCCGGCATTCAATTCCCTCCAACAGTTTGCACACCGCCTGCAAATCCCTTATCAAGACATGCACGCCGTATCCGTTACGGGCAGGCCATGGCATGAATTGGATCGCGCTTTATTGGAACATCGGCCGTTAATCGGAATCTTGACCGACAGAGTACATACACCGGATGCCATTGCTAAAAGGATGCTCGAATATCGAATGGACCGATATTATACGCTATCTGTTGCCGAACATATCGGCAACCCTGAAGAGGAACGGATCGTGCATAACCGGACGGCAATCGAAATAGCGGAAATGCATTTCAAAAATCCGAATTGCGTATTGCTTTTCCGATCGGAAACCGATACGAACTACCGGCCAGCAATGGGGATTCCTGAAAAAGAGTTTGTTTTGTTGGATAACCGGCTGAAAATGATAACAAAAGCTCCTGTTCGGATCATCGATTTGAGTGTATTGGAACTACATCGGAGCTCCAGTTTTTGGGACATTGGAGCATGTACAGGCTCTGTATCTGTTGAAGCACGCCGGCAATATCCGCATCTGAAAATCGATGCTTTCGAAATCCGGGAGGCCTGTCAGGAGATTATCGATCAAAATGCCCGCCGATTCAGCGCTCCGGGTATTAACATTCACATCGGCGACTTTATAGAAGCGGCTATTGATCCTGCAAGTAAGGTAGATGCTGTCTTTATTGGCGGACATGGCGGCAAATTAGAAGAAATAGTCGAAAAAATAAAAAAACATTTGGATCCATTCTCCGGAAAAATTGTATTCAATTCTGTTTCTGAGGCCAGTCATGCTCTATTTTGCAAATCCATTGAAGCTTCTGATATGGTTATAAATATGGAAATGGATCTGACAATCGATCAACACAATCCGATCAAAATTTTAAAAGCGACTTGTAAAGAATATGGACAAAAAGAAACTTAATATTGTCGTCGTATCGGCAGGTAGTCTGCCGTTAGCTTATAAAATCCGCGATATATATGGCAGCTCCGCAACAATCCATTGTAAGGAAGAGGGAGAAAATACAACACCTATCCACACGTTGGACGAAACGGTAAAAACGTTATTTCCGGTTTCGGATGTACTCATTTTTATCGGTGCCTTAGGTATATGTGTACGTAGCATAGCCCCTTATATACGGGATAAATATGTCGATCCGGCGGTCATTTGTATCGATAGTACCGGTAAACATGTCGTCTCTGTGCTCTCCGGACATATCGGAGGTGCCAATTCGCTGACGGAAACATTGGCGGTTGCGCTCGGAGCGGAACCGGTTATTACCACGCAAAGCGACAATCAAGGGTTTTGGGCATTGGATACACTGGCCGATCGTTTTGGATGGACACAAAAGGTGATCGTTCGGGAGGAAGTAAGCGCATCCAGCATGAATCAATGTATCGCAGCATTTGTCAATGGCAAACCAACGGCATTGCTGCTTGATATTCGGACACACGAAACAGATTATATCGAAAAGAGTTGTCCTGCGCACGTAGATATATATTACCGGCTGTCGGATATTGATTTTAACCGCTACGATTTACTATTGGCTATCAGTCCCTTTATCCACCCGGAAATACCGATTCCCTCCATCATCTATATTCCTCCTGTATTGCATCTCGGGATAGGCTGTAAAAAAGGGGTTACCGGCACGGCACGCCTTGCCGAACAGATTACCGAGACTTTACAGGCACATCGGTTATATCCGGAGGCACTTGCCGATGTCTCATCAATCGATTTGAAAAAGGAAGAACCTGTTTTACAGCAGTATACATCCGAATATCTGCATCGCCCGTTTATCACTTATCCGGCAGATGTTTTAGATGCGGTCAACGTACCAAACCCTTCCGATAAAGTCAAGCAGACGACGCAATCCTACAGCATCTCCGAAGCAGCGGCCCTTCATCGGGCCGATGATGGTATATTATTGCTTGAAAAACAGAAAGGAAAGTGTGGCGAATGTAATGATTTTACCTATGCCGTCGCCATACCTAAAGCTCTACTTCGCCAAGGGCATATCGAAATTGTCGGAGCCGGTCCAGGAGATCCGGATCTGATATCGATTCGTGGACGCAGGATGCTCGAAAAGGCCGATTTAATCCTCTATGCAGGCAGTTTAGTGCCGAAAGAATTGACGTTCTGTGCAAAAAAAGGGGCAACCGTCCGCAGTTCTGCCGACATGAACTTAGACGAACAATTTGCCCTGATGAAAGATTTTTACGATAAAGGATTGTTTGTCGTGCGGTTGCATACCGGAGATCCTTGCATCTATGGAGCGATACAGGAGCAAATGGCCTTTTTCGATCAATACAGGATGAGCTATCATATCACACCGGGTATTTCCTCTTTCCAGGCTGCTGCCGCTGCACTCCGTTCTCAATTTACAATTCCGGAAAAGGTGCAGACCATTATTCTGACACGAGGAGAAGGACGTACGCCTATGCTGGAAAAAGAGCATTTACACAAACTGGCTGCCAGCCAAAGTACCATGTGTATTTTCTTGAGTGCCGGTATCGCCGATCAGGTGCAGGCGGAATTGCTGCAACATTATGCGCCGGAAACACCCGTTGCTGCCTGTTATAAACTAACTTGGCCGGATGAACGGATTTATAGAGGCGAATTAAAGGATTTAGCCCGGATTGTCAAAGACAACAAATTGACACTGACAACCTTATTGGTTGTAGGTGATGCCATTGACAACCGGAAAGGGCTCTCCCGTTTGTATGCAGATGAATTTAAACACCTCTTTCGAAAATAAACCGATGATTCTGATTTTGGGAGGGACCACCGAAGGACGAATGGCCGTACAGGTCGTAGAAGAGGCCGGCAAGAGCTATTTTTACTCGACAGTAGGCAAAGAGCAGGAAATAAACGCCCTACATGCCATCCGTTTAACCGGCGGAATGACCCTCGAAGAGATGGAAGGTCTATGTCGCGAAAAACAGATTTCGCTGCTGATCGATGCAGCTCACCCTTTTGCTATCCAATTGCACCAAACCATCGCCAACGTTGCCCAATCGCTCCGGCTTCCTGTTATTCGTTTGGAACGACAATATCCTCCACGAGATGAATCCTTTATCTGGTGCCGGGATTATGACGAAGCGGTGAATAAATTGACGGCCGACGGCATTCGGAATCTATTGGCCTTATCAGGGGTTAAAACGATTGCGAAACTACGTCCCTACTGGGACAAACATCCTTGCTGGTTCCGGATTTTACCGCGGGAACAGTCGGTATCCATCGCCGAAACCAATGGATTTCCACGAGAACGTATCCTGTTTTATCAAGACGGAGCCGACGAATATGCCTTATTGGAGCAACTTCGTCCGGACGCTATTTTAACTAAGGAGAGTGGAGAAACCGGCTTTTTTTCCGAAAAAGTAGAGGCAGCCCGCCTATACGGCATACCGGTGTATGTAATCCAGCGTCCTCCTCTTCCGGATTCCTTTACCGTTGTAAGGGGTATGGAAGGATTACGAAAAGCAATCGAACAATTACAACCCGATTTTTTTCCACTCAAGAGTGGTTATACAACAGGTGCATGTGCTACAGCTGCGGCAAAAGCAGCCCTGCTGGCTTTGTTGACGAAAACGAGCTCCCAAAACAGCGATATAACACTCCCATCCGGCGAAATCGTTACGCTACCGGTAGCATCAACGGTATGGGATGAAGATCGTGCAACCTGTACGGTCGTTAAAAATGCCGGAGATGATCCGGATGTTACCAATGGCTGTTCCATCGTCGTAAGTGTAGAACCGGCAGATATACAGCTATTTGAAAAGGAAGATACATTTCCTTTCATTGTGCTTAAAGGAGGCGAAGGGGTGGGAACGGTTACCTTGCCCGGATTAGGGTTGGAAATTGGCGGACCGGCCATCAATGCCACTCCCCGCCGTCTCATAATGAATGAATTGACCGCTCTCCTAAAAGACCGGAAGCTAAATAATGGGATAAAAGGAGTCGTTGTGACGATTTCTGTTCCGGAAGGGAAAGCACTTGCCTCCCGCACATTCAATCCCAAATTGGGAATTGTCGGAGGTATTTCCATCATTGGAACGTCGGGCATTGTCCGCCCTTTCTCCAACGATGCGTTCATTGCTTCGATAAAAAAAGAGGAAGAGGTTGCAAAAGCGGTCGGTTGTCCATGTATAGTCATTAATTCGGGGGCTAAAAGCGAACGCTTTCTGAAATCTTTTTTAGCAGAGCGGTATACCGACAATGATTTACCGGCACAAGCCTTTATTCATTACGGAAATTTCATTGGTGAAACACTGAAAATAGCGGCACAATTGCAATTTGAGCATGTCATTTTAGGCATTATGATCGGGAAAGCCGTCAAATTGGCCGAAGGTGCACTGGATACACACAGCAAGAAAGTCGTTATGAATAAGACCTTTTTAAAGAATATAGCCTTAGAAGCCGGATGCGATCAAAAGACCCTTGAGAAAATCGATGCCGTCACGTTGGCACGTGAATTATGGACGCTTCTCTCTGTTTCCGAACAGCAACGTTTTTTTCCGCAGCTTCTACAAGCATGTAAAAAGCACTGCGGGTCTGTATTTCCGGAAGAAAAGTTATCGGTTCTATTGATTAACGAATCCGGGGAGATCTTGTATACAGCCGGTAACATATGACAACATTTCCTCGATGGAAGTCACTGTCCGTGAGCTTCCTTGATCGGAATGAATGACAAAATTACCGGAGGAATCGTCGGTCTCAATCCAGACGGCAGAATCCACCAAGCTGTCCGCCCGTATGCCGATACGCTCCAATGCCTTCCGCAACATCGCATATTTTGGTCCATTTCCGGTAATACGGATTTCGGCCACATATTGGTTTTCAATACGGAATAATCCTGTTGTCGTATCAAAAGAGATCCCCTTACATGCAAAAAACTGCTTCAACGCCCCATTCAGCGCAAGATCCTCAGGCGTTCCGACTGATATGCCGTTTGCCCGGTCCATCAACCAGATTTTATCCGCAATTTGTAAAGCCAAATCCAAATCATGCGTAGAAAGAAAAATCGTCTTATCCGTTTTACGTGTCAGCCGGTGAAGCAATTGCATGATCTCTACTTTACTGGGGAAGTCTAAAAAAGCGGTCGGCTCGTCTAAAAAGATTACCGGTGTTTCTTGAGCCAAAGCTTTGGCAATCATTACTTTTTGCCTTTCTCCATCGGATAAGGTATGAATCATACGGGTGGCCAGATTCTCTATTTTCACAAGCGCAATCATTTCATCCACAATACGTTGATCTTCTTTCCCCAAACGTCCCCAGAAGCCTGTATACGGACTGCGCCCCATCCCGACCAATTCCCTGACCGACATATTCCGTATTTCACACTTTTCGGTCAGTACCACCCCGATGGTCCGGCTCAGCCGTTTATCGGAAAAACGATCGATTTCCCGTCCTAAAATTGTGATTTCTCCGGATATCCGAGGTTGAAAAGCCGATAATGTACGAAGCAGCGTCGATTTTCCAACTCCATTGGCACCTAAAAGGCATGTTAATTCACCGCTGTATATCGATGTATGGATATGGTTTGCCACCAATTTCGTATTGTTTTTCGTTCGGTATCCGATCGCTAAATCCTGTATGTGAATTGTTTCCTGCCTCATACACTTACTCGTTAAAATCATTTTTACGTTTCCGGAAAAGAACAGAAGCGACAACCGGAGCTCCGACCAAAGCTGTTACCGAGTTGACCGGTAGAGCTCCTTCAAAACCGGGCATTCGAGCTATCAGGTTGCATGCTAAGGCTATAGCTGCTCCTACAAGCAGTACGGCTGGCATCAGAATACGATGGTCTGAGGTATGAAAAATGGCTCTGCATAAATGAGGAACGGCAAGCCCTAAAAAAATAATCGGGCCGCAATAGGCTGTTACAATAGCGATTAAAATCCCGGCAGAGGAAATGACGCATAAACGCGCTTGCTTGATATTCAATCCTAAATTGCGTGCATAAGCATCTCCGAGCAACATCAGATTCAACGTTTTGATCAATAAAAAAGAAAGAGGTATCAAACAAAGCATGATGCCGATAAACAACATGATTTGGTTGCCGGATACTCTTGAGAAACTACCCAATCCCCATATCACATACGCACGTATATCCTCTTCTACGCTGAAAAATTTCAAAACACCGATAATCGCATTGGCCACATAACCGATCATGACACCGATGATCAATAATGTCACATTTCCTTTCACTTTCTGAGAAACATGTACAATCAGGGCCATTACCGATAAAGCGCCGGCAATGGCGGCGACCGTAATGGCCAATTCGCCCATGAATCCGATCTTACTGAGTGCCGTTCCTCCCAAACTGCCACTCAACAGAATAACAAAAGCGACTCCCAGACTGGCTCCCGAACTGATTCCCAGCACCGATGGGCCTGCTAAGGGATTGCGAAATACCGTCTGCATCTGCAAGCCACTGATTGACAATCCGGCGCCGGCCATCAAGGCCGTCAGCGTCTGTGGAACACGAGATTTCCAAACGATATTTTGCCACGCCTGAGGTTCCTCTGCGCTATGCCACATAATATGCCAGACCGACTTCAGCGGAATCGCCACCGATCCTAAAATCAGATTCAAGAAAAACAGCACAAAAATAGCTGCAATGATCAACAGCATCCAGGTAGATGTAGAAAGTTTCATCGTTTTTTTGCTCTTATTTTAACAGCCCGTAATAAACCGGAGCATGATCCGGCAAAAGATCCGGATAGAATGCGTGTATCATATCGGCCAGTACAATATCCGGCTCAACCGGCATTTTTTCGTAGAAGGGCGTATATTTCATGTTGCAATAGAGAATCTTTTTTTCTTTGAAAGCTCTGAAATCAGCATAACGGGCATCCTGCTCTTTCAATGCGTCATAACTGAACGTGCCCGGATAACTGTTCATGATACGCCAGTAATCGGCTTCATATCCCTGATTATAGACCGTTTCAAAGTCTAAATTCACTCCTCCGGAACGTGTATCGTTTTTCAAAAAATAGTCGACACCGGCATCACGGAACAAGCGTGCCAGAAAGCTGTCTCCTCCTACAGCATACCATACACCTCCCCGCATTTCGCCACTTAAAACGACCGGTCGTTTTTGTTTTTTTTCGGATGCAGCCAATGCCTTCAAGGCATTATATCGCTTTTCGATAGCCGCAAAACGTTCATTCGCCTCTTTTTCCTTTCCGATCAACAGACCGATGAATTTAATCCACTCAGCTTGTCCTAACGGACTCATTTCTTTATATCCCAAATGAGGTATCAAGGGTATATCGACATTTTTCAATGTTTCATAACCCCCTCTTTTAAAAGGAGATATTAGAATCAGATCAGGATTCATACTCATAATCACCTCACTATCAAAATTTCCTTCAATGCCGATTTTGGCAGTTTTACCCTCTTTTAAACGACGATTCATTTCTTCGTTAAACAGATGGCGTGTACTTGTAATACCAACCACTTTGTCCAAGGCATCCATTTTAATAAAATTCGATAATTGAAGCGTTGTCATACAAACTACGCTCCTGACCGGTGTTTCGATTACCGTATAGGTTGCCGGAATATCTTTCGGGCGTGTTCCTCGCGGTACCAAGGCATAATGAAAAGAGGTTCCCTCTTCCTTTTGGGGGTCTCGGATATCCACCAATACATATCCCTCCCGATAATCCGAAGAAAAACCTTCGGCATACAAAGCGCATACCTGTTCGTTCGGCGAACTCCTATCAATGGCAACGCCCTGATTATCCTTTTCCGGCTTTTTTCCGGATGTGCACGCCATCAGTAAGCCGACCAACAGCATGACAAGGTTTATCCTGTATTTTTTCATCAATCAACTCCTCTTTTTAATATACAAACCGGCTCTTGTAAACGGGTTTTATGTTCGTTTGTTCAAGCCTTCAAAGCGCCTGTCAGTTCACGGACGGAAGCAAAACCGTGCCGGTTGCAGTAGTTGTCAATACCTTCTATCACTTTGATACCGACAGTCGGATCTATGAAATTATAGGTTCCTATTTGAATAGCAGTAGCACCTGCCAGCATAAACTCGACCGCATCTTTCCAATCGGATATACCTCCCAGACCAATGATCGGAATTTTAACAGCTTGATAAGTCTGCCATACCATTCGAAGTGCAACAGGTTTAACACACGGGCCCGACAACCCTCCGGTAACGGTAGACAGTACCGGCATTCGTTTTTCAACATCGATTGCCATTCCTAACATCGTGTTAATCAGCGATACAGCATCGGCACCTTCTGCCTCTACGGCACGTGCGATTTCCGTAATATCCGTCACATTCGGCGAAAGTTTGACAATCAAAGTCTTAGGATATACTTTTCGAACAGCTTTCACCACTTCTGCTGCACTGCCGGCACATACTCCAAAAGCCATTCCGCCCTGTTTGACATTCGGGCAGGAAATATTCAATTCGATGGCCGGAATTTTATCGAGACGAGCGATCACTTCTGCACATTCTACGTATGTGTCTATAGAAGAACCGCTTACGTTTACGATCATGTGTGTATCTATCTCCTTTATATCCGGATAAATATGATCGGCAAAATAATGTGCTCCTTTGTTTTGAAGCCCGACAGCATTCAACATGCCGGCTGGTGTCTCGGCCATCCGGGGATACAGATTGCCTTCTCTCGGCTGGATGGTCGTACCCTTTACAAAAATTCCTCCCAAGCGGGAAATATCCATGAAGTCGGCATATTCCAATCCGTATCCGAATGTTCCGGATGCAGTCGTTACCGGATTCTTGAATTGCAAATCGCCTATATTAACAGTTAATTCAGCCATGTCAGTTTATCTATATTAAAAACAGGTCCTTCCGTACACACACATACGTGATGATTTTCGTTCGTTTTTTCAACGCAACAAAGACAAGATCCTATACCACAAGCCATTGTATTTTCCAAAGAGACTTCACATGTAATCTTTTTTTCAGCAGCATAACGGGCTACAGCCATCATCATCGGCTTCGGTCCGCAGGTATAGATCCGAGAAAAATGTCTGTTTTGCAAAACGGAATGGTTCGTCACGTATCCCTTTTCGCCCGAAGAACCGTCCTCTGTCGTTGTATAAACAGTGCCTATACGTTCAAATTCATCTACTTGCAGGAGGTCTTTATCCGAACGGGCACCCAACAGAAATTCCGGCTGATACCCTGCATTTTGTAGTTCGGCGCCCAAATAGAGCATCGGCGCTGTACCGACACCTCCTCCGATCAGAAGTACTTTCTCCTGCGTATCTTCCGGAAAGGTGAATCCATTTCCTAAAGGCAACAACAAATTAACCACATCTCCGGGCTGATATCGTGCCATCCGTCGAGTTCCGTCTCCTACCAGTTGGATCAGCAGCCAAAGTTCATTTTTCTTTTTATCCACATAATTGATCGAAATCGGACGCCGTAAAAAGGTTGTCGGAGAATCAGTTACAAGCACCTGTACAAACTGTCCCGGGATCATATCCGGCAAGGGCCGGCCGGCAGTCAATTTCAGCAGACAATAATGCGTATGCAGACGGCTGTTTTCTGTTACCGTCATATCCAGCATATATTTTTTCATCCTTTTGTTATTTTCAGACAAAGATACGAAATCGGCCGATATTACTCAACGTTTGCTAATCTTTCTTATCTTTCTCCAGGATATAGGACTCGAATGTA
>JBHCAZ010000014.1:0-17699 GCA_041798765.1 Parabacteroides sp.
ATTGACTAACTCGGATAGTTTATCGACTATTTCCTGTTTAGACATTCTGCCCACGGATACGGCAGTCTGTTCCGCCGCTTCGGCCTGCTCAGCCTCTGAGATGGATTTTTCAATAACTTTAGCGTCTGTCGCCTCTTCTTTCGATACATTCTCTTCCGGTGTATTTTCCGGAACGTTCGCTGCTTCCAATTTTGCGGCTTCTTCTGCCGGTAAATTAGTTTCTAGAGTGTCCTTAATATTCATTCACATTATAAGAAAAGGAGTATCTATCCCCCGATTCAGTTACAAATTAAAGGATTTATTTTTGTATTTCAACAAAAAAACGGTGCTTAAATTAAAGAAAACTTAGAGATCAAAACGACCCTTTGCGAGAAAGTCGAACAGATAGACTATGAAACGCTGAAATCGTTTAAAGATTGGGAAGATGCCAGTAAAAAAATCGTAGCCTGGCAAGAAGAATGGAAAACAATCGGTTTTGCACCTAAAAAATCGAATGTTAAAATATTTGAGCGATTCAGAAAGGCTTGCGACGCATTCTTCAACCGCAAAAGCGAATTCTATAAAGAAATTAAGAGCGAGATGGAAAAAAATCTCGATCTTAAAAAAGCCCTCTGTGAGAAAGCGGAAGCACTGAAAGACAGTACCGACTGGAAAAAAACAACCGAGAAAATGATCGCACTCCAAAAAGAATGGAAAACGATCGGTACAGTAAGCCGCAAACATTCGGACGCGATCTGGAAGCGCTTTATTTCAGCTTGCGACTACTTCTTCGAACAGAAAAACAAAAACTTCGTTTCCGGCAAAACGGTAGAACAAAATAATTTAGCTTCAAAAAAAGCGATTATCGAAAAAATCAATGCACTCGAAGAGACAAATCACGATGAAGCATTGGCTATCTTGAAAGGATATATGGCAGAATGGAATGCAATCGGCCATGTACCTTTTAAAGAAAAGGATAAAATATATGCCCGCTATCGAGAAGCTGTAGACAAGCAGTTCGATCGTTTAAGAATCGATCAGAATGATCGGAAAATGCAGACGTTCCGTTCCAATTTAGGAGATATGGGTGGTGGAGAACACGGAAAAAACAAACTCTACGGTGAACGTGAAAAACTGATGCGTATTTATGAGCGAATGAAAAACGAATTGCAGACATACGAAAACAATATCGGATTCCTAAGTATCTCTTCCAAAGGAGGAAGCGGTCTTCTCAAAGAGATGGAACGGAAGATCGAGAAACTGAAAGAGGATATGGAATTGACGATCAAGAAGATCGAAACCATAGACGAAAATTTAGAGTAAGGGTAGCATCATCAAGATCAGGCAATACATCCTGTCTTGCCTGGTCTTATATAACAATAATCGGGGATGTGTCAAAATGATTTTATTTTGCCGCATCTCCGATATGTATATTAACGCTTTTTTATTCGTACAGAAGCATTTATGAAGCCTAAACTGCATATATTCAATCCCGGCCATGAAACAGCGGTACTTCAGGGGACATCAAACTATACTCCACCTGCCAACGTCCGCCAAATGAGCGAAGATCTGGCATATCTGCCTATTTGGTATGCAGAAGCCGGCGATTTCGTTTTTACCGGAAGACAAAACGCACCTCATTTTATTGATAACCTGCCTATCCCCCAAAAACCTTTCGGCCAACCGATTTCGACAGACGAAATTCTTCGGCAAGGGGAGCAACTTCCTCCGGCAGACGTTTTTCCTTGGGGGCTTTCTCCGCAAAGTATCCACTTCTTTGAGCAAGTAGCTCAAAAGAGCAAGTGGGACTTAACCATTCCCGAATGGAACGATGCTTACACTTTGCTGACCAGCCGGCAGACGGCCGCCGTATGCCTTGATAAAATCAAAAGATTGCTTCCCGAATATACATTTCCCGCAACTCCCGTATTTTGCAAATCGGTACGGGATATCGAGCATTATCTACGAAAACAATCCTGCCGGTCGCTGATAAAAACCCCTTTTTCTTCTTCCGGAAGAGGTTTACAATGGCTGCAATCTTATCAACTGACCGAAAAAGACTGTCTTTGGATAGAAGGAGCACTCAAACGGCAAGGTTGTGTAAGCATCGAACCGGTCATTGAAAATAAGCAGACGGATTTTGCCATGGAATTTTATTCCGATGGAAAAGGGACACTCACTTACAAAGGACTTTCCGTTTTTGATACAAAAGCGAGAGGGGCCTATGCATCCAATCGCATCGCTTCCCAGCAAAGCATGGAAAGGGACTTTTTACAGATCTTTGAAGAGGCTTTTTTGATCGTAAAAGAGGCGGTATTAGAAGCAGTCAGACAAACATACGGATCCATCTACACCGGTTATATAGGTGTAGACATGATGAGCTACCAAGATAGCGGCGGACACATGCTCATCCACCCTTGCATAGAGGTCAATCTGCGTTATACGATGGGGATGTTGGCCATCCGGTTATTCGAAAATTTCGTACATCCCGATGCGTCCGGCAAGCTGTTGTTCTGCTACAGCAACCACCCTGATGCCACGTGGCAACAAAAACAGGAAATGGAGCATCTGCATCCGATAGTGCTGGCTGATGGATGTATCCGGAAAGGCACACTCTCGCTTTGTCCCGTAGAAGACGAAACGCAATACAGTGTCTATTTAACGGTTGATTAGCCTTAGGTATCAACGGAGAAACGGCCGGATAACGGACAGACGCGCCTTTATCGCGGCGTAAACGAAAAAACACACCCTTACCGGTTGTGCTTTATCAAGTTCATAAACTCTTCGCGTGTTTTCGCCTGCTGGAAAAAGCCGGTAAAATCGGAAGTTGTCGTCAACGAATTTTGCTTTTCAACCCCCCGCATCTGCATACACATGTGTTGGGCCTCAACCACCACCATCACGCCAAGCGGGTTGAGGGTTTCCTGAATACAGTCCTTGATCTGCATCGTAAGCCGTTCCTGAATCTGAAGTCTGCGGGCAAAAATATCGACAACACGCGGGATTTTACTCAATCCGGTTATATAATTCCGGGGGATATAAGCCACATGTACTTTTCCGAAAAAAGGCAACATATGATGTTCGCAGAGCGAAAAGAAGTCGATATCCTTTACAATGACCATTTGTTTATAGCCTTCCTCCTGAAACATGGCACTGCGTAACACCTCTGTCGGATCTTCGCGATAGCCTTTTGTCAGATACAACATGGCTTTTGCCACACGTTCTGGCGTTTTCAGCAGTCCTTCCCTATCCGGGTCCTCGCCCAATAATTGTATGACTTGTTTATAATGATCTGCTAAATCGGCACCAACCGATAACATTTTATCATCAACTTCGTCTCTTTTCATGATTTTTTCTAATATAAAGGAACCTTTATTTCCTCTTTTACAATATACATTTCCTTTCTGTACTCGGGAAAAGCCGTCATCAGCAATCGCTGCATACGGTACGCTTCCTCATGAGAACGAAAATCGCCTACACGTAAGCGCCAGAAAGGAGCATTATAGGTAACATATGTAGGGATATCAGGAAATAATTCTTTGATTGCCTGCTCTTTGCTGAATGCCTCGTCTTTCGCTCGGCGTTGGTCATTTCCGGAAAAAACCTGCGTACGGTACCCTTGTATTTTCATAAAAGCCGTTGAATCGGGCATTTCGCTATAAGGAGAAACACCTATCATTTTTTTCAATCCTTCCGGTTGTCGTATAATGACTGTACCTTTTCCGGGAACCGGTTCTTGCAGGGCATCGACAATCGTCCTCGTCTGTCTGTCGAAACCGGTCTGGGCAACCATACTTCCAATACTCATCCCGATACATACAGATAAGATTTCCCAAAATCGTTTCATCATGCATCTTTTTTAACAGAAAGAGGGCGGATATGACAATCCATCCTCCCTCTTTCCGATCTATTTATATTACTTATCAAACGCTTCGATAATCGGCATAAATTTGTCTACGCCCAACGAAGCACCTCCGATCAAACCGCCATCCACATTCGGTTTAGAGAACAATTCTTTTGCATTGCCGGCATTACAGCTACCCCCATACAGGATCGTGCAGTTTTCGGCTATTTCATTACCGTATTTGGCAGCCAACGTTGCACGAATGTGGGCATGTATCTCTTCTGCCTGATCGGCAGTAGCCGTTTTTCCGGTCCCGATCGCCCAAACCGGTTCATATGCCAAGACGATTTTTGCAAAGTCGGCAGAAGAGAGGTCGAATAAAGATTCTTTTATTTGTGCATCGACCACTTCAAAATGCTTGCCGGCTTCTCTTTCTTCCAGCACCTCTCCGATACAGAAAATCGGGGTCAAACCGTTAGCCAAAGCCAATTCTACTTTCGTTTTCAAGATTTCCGGCGTTTCATGATAATATGCACGTCTTTCCGAATGACCTAAAATCACATATTTTGCACCGGTAGAAGCAACCATGGCAGCCGAAACTTCACCGGTATAAGCTCCGGAAGCTTTATCTGCACAGTTTTCGGCAGCAACACCGATTTTAGTTGTATCGATTACGGCGGCAACACTTGCCAGATGGGTAAACGGCGTTCCGATAATTACGTCACAATTGGTCTTTTTGCCTTTCAAGGCCTCATCCAAACCTTTAGCTAAAGCTATACCTTCAGCCAATGTTGTGTTCATTTTCCAGTTTCCTGCAACAATATTTTTTCGCATAATAACTAAAATAATTATATAATAAACTTGATATCACTTCTTTTTCCCTTTCGGTTTTCGGCGGAAACGAAAATAATCGTAAATCCAAACGAGCAACAAAGGTACGGCAAAAGTCAATAAGTTGGTTCGAAGCAAAGACCCTTCTTTATTTTTTAGTCTTTTTTCTATTTCTTTTGTTTTCAACAGGCGCTGTATCTCGTTTTCATCCGGAAAATCATTAAAATGCCATTTTCCCAAAATGGTTCCGTCTTTCAATAAAACCAGGCCGGGATTAGAGCGGATGATCGTTTTCAGCAGCACCTCATCAGCCATACGGAACGGATATTCAGCTCCAGTATCGTCAATCCACTCATCGATAGCACCCGTATCAGATCCGGTAACGCAATAAAAAGGAATCTGATTTTCGAGAGCATAATCATACAAATCATTCATCTGATCCATACGATCAAAATCGGCCTCTTCTATTTTAGCGGCAATTAACAACATTACAGGACCGGGATTCCGGATAATTTCGTCGGACACTTGCTCTCCGGTTTCATTAAAGATATCAAAAGAGAGAACAGGCGGGGTATATCCCTTTTTAAGCAATTTTGTTTCCGACGAAACAAATGTCCAACTGCTGTCGTTCGCCGGATAGTTTTCCAGCGAAAATTCTTTTTTCACTCCCTCTTTTTCATACACAAAGGTATAGAGGTATTCATCTTCCGGAGCTCCTTCCGGTATTTCCATCAATCTCGGGATATCCGCCCCTATTTTATACGGCCGGAAGTCGATAACCGGAAGATGGTTGTAGTTATAATAAGCAAAGCCAACTCCGAACAGATAGGTATAGAGCGGGATAAACCAGTAGGCCCGAAACGTATAACAATGAAAAAGTTTCCGATGATGGAGAAAAGCAACTATGGCAGCCGCAAGCAACACAAGGTTTTTGAAAAACGTTTCCCAGTTGGAAATAACCAGCGCATCGCCAAAACACCCACAGTCGGATACCGGATTATAAATGGCCAAATACAGGGTAAGTGGCGTCATAAACACCATAAATGCCAACACAAGAAAAGAGGTATAACGGCGATACACTCCCAACAACATGCAGCATCCCAATGCAAATTCGATTGCCGACAGATTAAAAGAAAACAATAATGCAAAAGATTGCATGTTATCCAGGCCGAAAGCCGTCAAATAATCGCCGATCTTGATGCTCCCCCCCATCGGATCGACAGCTTTTACAAAACCGGAGAACATAAATACAACTCCGATCAGTACACGGCTACATTCCGCGATGATTTTCCAAACGGTCTCTCTTCCCTTCATTTCCTGTTAGTCAACGCCCTGATTCATACTCCGTATTCCAGACGGATCAGTCCGAACAGCGCATAATTAATCATATCCATATAATTGGCATCAATCCCTTCCGAAACCAATGTCTCACCACCATGGCTTTCGATCTGCTTTGTCCGATAAATTTTCATCAAAATCAAATCGGTATACGAACTGCTACGCATGCTCCGCCACGCTTCATCGTAGTCGTGGTTCTTCGCATACATCAGTTCTTTCGTTTCCGTTATATAACGATCGTATAGTGCAAGTGCTTCATCATGCTCCATATCAGCGGTATCCGAAAAACCTTTAGCCAACTGGATCAGCCCGATAACTCCATAATTGACAATGGCGATCAGTTCGGGACGTATCCCCTCATCAACCATACTAAAGCCTTTCATTTCCAAGCTTCGTATGCGATTCGCCTTTATAAAAATCTGATCAGTAACAGATTGAGGCCTCATAATTCGCCATGAAGCCCCATAGTCTTTCAATTTTTTCTCAAAGAGTTCCCTACAAAGAGAAATTACGTTTTCGAACTGTTCTTTCGTATCTGCCATGTATGTTCTTCCCTTCCGTAAAATCAGCATATACGCCGATTTTGTTATTTTCGCAAATATACGTATTATTCTCAGATAACGGTTGGCGATTTACCAAAAAAGAGGCAAAGACTTTTCATCAACTATCCAATGCTTTTTTCGTCTCATAAGAATCATTCACGCTTATATTCAGCCGGTTGTAAATCCAATCAGACTTGTTTATTCTGCCAAGTGCCTTTTTTCAGATAGACGACACTCACAAGCAACAGACCGATATAATATACAATTTCGGCCATAAAACAAACAGATACCGGCATACGCATTTCCATGCCGAAAAGGTAAATACATCCGCCATAAATGGCTAAAATAACCAGTTCCATGGCAAAGGCAGCCCGCGTATTGCCGGTTCCGGAGACCCCATTGAAAAAAATATTGGCGGCAGCGCTGATCAACAACGCCGCTGAAATCACATAAACAGATGAAACAGAATCGTTTATCAGCGACTCATCATTGGTATAGATCGACAAAATAGACGATGGCATCAGACTGGTAATCAACACAAAAACAGCCGTCACCAATAAAGAAATCCAAGTAATACGGAGCAAGATCGGGATTACCTGCTCTTTATGACCGGCTCCAATACAATTGCTCACCAGTGTATTGGCAACCGTAGAAAGCGTATTGATGGGAATCATCAATACGATATATACGCTACGTACGATATTGGCAATCGCCAATGGACGCTGTCCTAAACGTTCGACCACGATAAAAAGGAAGAAAAAAGTACTGAGCGAGATAAAATATTGAAACATCGTGAATATGGAAATGGACAAAACCCGTTTCAACAAACCGAAATCAAATGAACGGAAACGATCCAGCGCATAAGTACGGATATCCACTGTCAACCGGGTATAAATCAACAGAAACAAAACGGAAATGATCTCAGCCATCACCGAAGCAATGGCAGCTCCTTTGATCCCCAACTGCGGAAAGCCACCATGCCCGAATATCAGCAGGTAATCCAGCAAGACATTGGAAGCAGCCATCACTACCGCATTCATTGTCAACACCTTTGTACGTGTGATGCCAATAAATAATGCCCGGAACATAACGGTTATCGACGAAAAGAAAAAACCGTATACCCGCCAATTCAAAAACTCTTCGGTTGCCGAAAGGATCGGTTCGGAAGAAATCAACACGCCCATGATGTCGCCGGCAAAAAGACGCGACAAGAAAAACATTACGGCAGCCAACCCCAACAAGAAAAATGTGCCCTGAATCATTACCGGCCCCACTTCGCCATAATTCCGTTCTCCGTTACGCCGGGCGATCACAATCTGGGAGCCAGTACTGAAACCGAAAGCAATCGTGAAAGCGCAGAAATAATACAGCCCCCCCATAGCCGAAGCCCCCAATTCGATCTCACCGACTCTTCCCAAGAAAGCAGTATCGGTCACATTAATTACATTCTGGGCCAACAGGCTCAAAAAAATAGGAAAACTGACATCCCAAATTTGTTTATTCGTATACATATGCCTCTCTCTCTTTTTTATTCTCATAAAAAAGCCTGCCTTTTCCGGGCAGGCTTTCTTATGCGCTTTCTGCTTCACATGCTTATACCAACCGGTTAGTAGCCGTATCGGGGAAAATCACAGCAGGCGTAAACATTTTTGCTTCCTCGAAATCCATCAAAGCGTACGACATGATGATCACAATATCACCCGGCTGAACTTTACGTGCAGCAGCTCCGTTCAAACAGATCACTCCCGAGCCGCGCTCTCCTTTAATAACGTATGTTTCAAAACGTTCTCCATTATTATTGTTTACAATCGACACCTTTTCGTGGGGGATCAGATTTGCTGCATCCAACAAATCCTCATCGATTGTAATACTGCCGATATAATTCAAATTGGCTTCCGTTACCGTAACCCGATGAATTTTCGATTTAACCACCTCTATCAACATAAGTTATGTATTTGAAAACAAGACTGAAACAAAAAAATCAATATTTAATATTATCAATCAGGCGAACCTCTCCACAATAAACGGTAATACATCCGACCGGATAATCCGTGTCTTTCCAGTCTTGAATCGATTCCATTGTATGGCCATCCACAATTTCATAATATTCTACTTGCATTACAGGTTCGGCATTGATTGTACGAATCACAAAATCGATAACCTCCTGTACGCTTTTTCCGGCAGCAAAGGTAACACTTTCTTTCAAGGTGCGGGCTATCAGCGGTGCCTTTTGCCGTTGCTCGGGCGTCAGTCGGACATTTCGGCTACTCAATGCCAAACCGTCGGATTCGCGTAAAATCGGACAATCGTTGATTTTCACAGGGATACTCAACTGTTTCACCATTGCCCGGATCACAGCGATCTGCTGAAAATCCTTCTCTCCGAAATAGGCATTATCCGGTTTTACGATATAAAACAATTTGCTGACAATTTGGGCTACTCCATTAAAATGCCCGGGCCGACGTGCCCCTTCCATAACCGCCGAAACCGTTCCAAAATCGAATGTTCGCGTATCCGGTTCGGGATACATTTCCTCTACCGTCGGGGCAAATACATAATCACATCCGGCAGGTGCCAATAATTCACAATCCTTATCCAATGTTTTCGGGTAGGTTTCCAGATCATGCTTGTCATTGAATTGCGTCGGGTTCACAAAAATACTGACCACACACACATCATTTTCCTGCACACATCGTTTCACCAGGCTCAAATGTCCGGCATGAAGAGCTCCCATCGTCGGGACAAATCCGATCAACCTCTGATTATTTCGCTTTCCTTCAGCGAGATAACCTTGCAAATCTTTAACAGTATGTACTATTTTCATCGCTCAGATGCTTATTCACGGTGCAAAGCAAATAAATAATTACGGTAAATGAAAGAAAATTCGTATCTTTGTAGCATCTTTAATAAATGAATGTACAGAATGGATGCAAAAAGAATCTTGTTTATCGCTCAAGAAATAGTACCTTACCTTCCGGAATCCGAAATTGCAACCATATGCCGAAATTTACCGCAAGGGGTTCAGGAGCGTGGTCGAGAAATCAGAACATTTATGCCCAAATTCGGAAATATCAATGAACGGCGCAACCAATTGCACGAAGTAATCCGTTTGTCAGGTATGAATTTAATTATCGATGATACCGACCATCCGCTCATTATCAAGGTAGCATCCATTCAGTCTGCCCGAATGCAAGTTTATTTTATCGACAACGAGGATTTTTTCCAACGCAAGCAGACCATCAGCGACGAAACGGGAAAAGAATACGAAGACAATGACGAACGTTCGATTTTCTACGTTCGGGGCGTATTGGAAACGATAAAGAAACTCCGTTGGATACCGGACCTGATCCATTGTCATGGATGGATGTCGGCCCTGACTGCCCTGTATATAAAGCGGATGTATACCGATGATCCGTGTCTGCGAAATGCAAAAGTCGTTTATTCGATTTATAACGACGATTTTCAAACGCCATTCAGAAAGGAATTCACCAACAAATTGAAACTTGATGGAGCCAAAGATATGGATTTGAAAGGATTAAAGGCCGAAAGCAATTTCATCAACCTAACCAAACTCGCCATCAATATGGCAGACGGCATCATACAGGGTAGCGAAAATATCAACCCGGAAATTTCAACATACATTGAATCAAAGAAAAATATATTATTTTTGCCCTATCAGCCACAGGATACGTACATAGACAAAATCAACGAGTTTTACGATGTCGTATTAGGCACAAACAAATAAAGACGATGAAAATTAAGTTTTTGGCACTTAGTCTGACTCTTGGAATTACAATTCTGGGTGGATGTAATGATACGTTGACACAGGTAGGAACCGGTATTCAACCTAAAAACGACCGGCCGACGGTATATGCCGACACTTGCTACATGCAAGCAAAAACCGTGCAGACGGATTCTGTGTATGCGAGAACCATCTACGGGTCATTAGGTGAAATTTTCGATCCGTTATACGGAAATTTGAAATCCGACTTCATCTGTCAGTTTTACAGTCCGGAAAACTTCCGTTTTGAGCACACGCCCCTAAACGGAGAAATCGACTCGGTCGATTTTCGGATCGAATACAATAGCTGGACCGGCGACTCCCTTGCTCCTATGCGCGTGCAGTTATTTCCGGTTACACAGGCCCTGCAAAAAAATTTCTATACAAATATAGATCCGGCCGACTACTGCAACATGAAAGCGTCTTTCGGTTCGCAAATTTATACGGCCCGCAACATGGGCATATCCGATTCGCTTTGGAATACGCGGAAAAACACCTCAGGATCAGCATATATTCCGGCAATCGTAATAAAAATGCCGAAAGAGATCGGACAAACGTTTTACAATGCCACCGTCCAGACGCCGGAAGTATTCAAAAACCAGCAGGCGTTCAACAATTTCTTCCCCGGTATTTATGTAACCAACACATACGGCAGCGGCAATATACTGAATATCGACCGTTCTTATATGAATATCCACTACCGGTATACGGCCAAGGGATCTGACGGAAAGGATTCGATCGCCCATGCAAGGATTATGTTCAGTTCGACCATTGAAGTTATTCAGTTGAACCGTTTTAAAAATACCGACATATCACATCTGCTGAAACCCAACGACAGTATCTCTTATCTGAAAAGCCCGGCAGGAGTTTACACACAACTGACCATTCCCCTCCAGTCGCTCAACGAAAAAATAAAGGGGCGCATTATCAGTGACATGTCGCTCACATTAAAGGCTTTGCCTCAAGACAATTGGAAATACGCTTTCGATATTCCGCAGAATCTGCTGATTTTGCCGACCGACTCCGTAGAACTTTTCTTCCGAAACAATCGGATCGAGAACAACCAAAGCGTTTTCCGTGGCAGCTATACGGCTTCAAGCCGCAGCTATTCGTTTGGAAATATTGCAAATTTACTGAAAAGTCATTTGGAAACGAACCCGAATAAAGACCTTGTCTTAAGTGTTATCCCTGTTGAAAGGCGTACCGAAACATCCAATAGTCAATGGGGAGGTACTCCCACCGAATATACGGTCGGCATATCCAACTATCTGAAACCGTCGGGTGTCAAGCTCCGTACAGACAAAGAGGCAATGGAAATGCGTATCATAACCATTCAGTATCCTCAATAAAACGCAAAAAGATTTTTACAAAAGCAAAGAAAAAGCCGGCTATTTATCCGAATGAATTCACTACTTTTGTAAAGGAATAATAAAAACCAATTTTAAATAAAGAGCAATGGGAAAAGTATTGAAAGAATTTAAGGAATTTGCCATGCGTGGCAACGTTGTAGACATGGCTATCGGTATCATCATCGGAGGTGCTTTCGGAAAGATTATTTCCTCTGTTGTCGCAGATGTAATCATGCCGGTTATCGGATTGTTGGTTGGCGGGGTGAACTTCACCGATTTGAAAATCATATTAAAACAAGCCGTTATGGATGGAGAAAATGTCGTATCTCCCGAAGTTGCAATCACTTATGGCAATTTCTTACAAGTAACATTCGATTTTATCATTATAGCTTTCGCCATCTTCCTGTTAATCAAAGGAATGAACGCGATGAAAAAGAAAGAAGAAGAAGCTCCGGCGGCCCCAGCTGCTCCGGCAGAAGATATTCAATTGCTTTCTGAAATCCGCGATTTGCTGAAAAATCAGAAATAATCGAAAAAAAACGAATAAAAAGAAAGAGGCTGTCTAACTATAAATGAAGTGAACCCCGAAAGTTAGACAAAAAACTTTCGGGGTTTATTATGTCAAAAAGAAAGAAACATGGTTATGTAGAGTGCTTGAACTACATACATATGATTAAAGAAGGAAGGTCCATTCATTCTATACATGTGGAGTACGGAATTAATGAGAATCGCCTCCATGTATTATGGAATCGGTATCTATTACAAGGTAAGACAGGTTTGTTGAAGAAGAAGAAGAAGAACATCAAGGCAGATTATGAATTAAAGAAGGACATCGTGCTTGATATTGAAGCGAATCACTTAACTTTGCACGCAGCTTCGTTAAAATATGGTGCCAGCTCCCAGCGTATATCTGTATGGCTGAAAGCCTACCGGGACGGAGGGCTGACGGCATTAGAGAGAACAAAGAAACGAGGCAGACCACCGGGCATGGGAAGACCGAGAAAGAACAACAAACCACTCACAGAGCTTGAAAGACTCCGTAAAGAGAACCGGGAGCTGAAGACAGAGAATGCTCTGCTAAAAAAAGTGAGAGCCTTAGTCGAGGAAAGGAATGCCCGTCTACTCGCGATTGGGCAAGAGCCATCGAAGAACTAAGGCGTGAGGGACATCCCCTGCAGTTCATGCTGCATAGGATGAAGATGGCTCGTTCTGTATTCTATTACCATATATCACATATGGACGATAATGATGGATATGATGGGATCAAGGAACGTATAAAGCAGATATATGACCGGAATCATGGACGCTACGGGTACAGGAGAATCTGTATGGAATTGCGCAATGAAGATATAATTATTAATCACAAGACTGTACGGAAGCTGATGAATCAGATGGGACTTAAGGCAAAGGTCCAGAAACGGCACTATCACTCCTACAAGGGGGAGATAGGAAGGATTGCCCCCAATGTATTGGAACGTGACTTTGGTACAGACAGACCCAACCGAAAATGGGCTACAGATATTACACAAGTATGCATAAACGACAGGAAACTATATTTGTCGCCCATATTGGATATGTTTGATGGCGGAATTATATCTTATTCCGTTTCTACCAGTCCAAACTTGAAGATGGTCATCTCCATGCTTCAGAAGGCTTTTAAGAAATATCCACAAACAGATGGGCTCATATTACACTCGGATCAAGGTTGGCATTATCAGCATGGCAGGTACCGGAAGATGCTTAAAGACCATAATGTCACGCAGAGCATGTCGCGTAAAGGCAACTGCTTGGACAATGCCATGATGGAGAATTTCTTTGGACTGATGAAGAACGAACTCTTATATGCCAATAAGTTTGAAAGTATAGAATGCTTTGAAAGAGCATTAAGAAATTATATTGAGTGGTATAACAACAAAAGAATAAAATTGAGGTTAAAAGGAATGAGCCCGGTACAATACCGAGCTCACTACTATAGAGAGTTAAATAATTAATGTGGAATTTACCAACTTTTCGGGGGCACATCAAAATGTTGACAGCCTCTTTCTTTTTTTGTCAAAATTGAAGGATCAATCCTTCAATTTGGCAGCAATAAATTCGCGATTCAGGCGTGCTATATTGCTAACTGAAATATTCTTTGGGCACTCCATTTCGCAAGCACGCGTATTGGTACAATTACCAAATCCTAACTCATCCATCTTTGCCACCATGGCTTTGGCACGGCGGGCTGCTTCCACTTTTCCTTGCGGCAAAAGGGCCAATTGGCTGACTTTAGCAGAAACGAACAGCATGGCCGATCCATTCTTGCAAGCAGCAGCACATGCTCCGCAACCGATACAAGCAGCAGCATCCATAGCCAAATCGGCATCCGCTTTCGGAATAGCAATGGCATTCGCATCCGGCACCCCTCCGGTATTTACCGAAACAAAGCCTCCGGCCTGAATAATTTTATCATACGCATAACGGTCGACCATCAAATCGCGGATGACCGGAAATCCGGCAGAACGCCACGGCTCAATCGTAATCGTTTCACCATCGTGGAAACGGCGCATATACAACTGACAAGTCGTTGCACCTGTTGCCGGGCCGTGCGGATGTCCGTTTACATAAAGCGAGCACATTCCACAGATACCTTCACGACAGTCGTGATCAAAAACGACAGGTTCTTTACCTTCCTTGATCAATTGTTCATTCAGGATATCCAACATTTCGAGGAACGAAGTACCCTGGTTGATATTCTTTAGCTGGTAAGTTTCGAAATGGCCTTTTTCTTTCGGACCTTTCTGACGCCAAACCTTCAGTGTGATATTTATATCTTTATCCATGATTCTTTTTTGTGATTGATGATTATTACTTCTTGTAGTTTCGAGTCTGAGGAACTACGAATTCATAGTTCAAATCCTCTTTCAGCATAACCGGGTCTTTTTCTTCGCCCTGATATTCCCAGCAGGATACATACATGAACTGGTTATCGTGGCGCAAAGCTTCTCCCTCTTCTGTCTGATGTTCCGAACGGAAGTGTCCTCCACAAGATTCGGCACGATCGAGTGCATCATGCGCCATCAATGTTCCGATTTCGATGAAGTCGGCCAGACGAAGCGCTTTTTCAAGCTCGACGTTCAAGTCTTCTGCATTTCCCGGAATATACACATTCGTCCAAAATTCCTTCTTCAAATCTTTCAACATGGCAATAGCCTCTTTCAGCCCTTTCTCATCACGTGCCATACCGATGTGTTCCCACATGATGTGTCCTAATTTACGATGGATCGAGTCGACCGATTCTTTACCATGAATATTCATCAATTTTTGTATGCGGGCTTTAATTGCCTTTTCAGCCTCTTCAAATTCAGGCAAGTCGGTGCTGAAGCGCGGAACCTGGATCTGGTCGGACAGATAATTCTGGATCGTATAAGGCAGTACAAAATAGCCGTCAGCCAATCCCTGCATCAAAGCAGAAGCTCCTAAGCGGTTGGCACCGTGATCAGAGAAGTTGGCTTCTCCGATGGCGAACAATCCGGGAATAGAAGTCATCAATTCATAATCGACCCACAGACCACCCATCGAATAATGAAGCGCCGGATAAATCATCATCGGAGTTTCATATGGATCATCCGCCGTAATTTCTTCATACATATCGAACAAGTTTCCGTATTTCTGTTTCACCACCTCTTTCCCCAATCGGTTGATTGCATCGGAGAAATCGAGGAACACCGCCAAACCGGTATTGTTCACTCCAAAACCGGCATCACAACGTTCTTTAGCGGCACGCGAAGCAACATCACGCGGCACCAAGTTTCCAAAGGCCGGATAACGACGTTCCAAGTAGTAGTCACGATCGGCTTCCGGGATATCTTTCCCTTTTTTCGTTCCGGCCTGCAGCGCCTTGGCATCTTCCAATTTTTTAGGCACCCAGATACGGCCGTCGTTACGCAACGATTCCGACATTAACGTCAGTTTCGATTGATAATCGCCATGTACAGGGACACAGGTCGGGTGAATTTGCACCATACAAGGATTTGCAAAATAAGCACCTTTCTTGTAGCACTGCCATGCAGCCGATCCGTTAGAGGCCATTGCATTGGTGGAAAGGAAGAATGTATTTACATATCCTCCGGTAGCCACCACCACGGCATGGGCGGCGAAACGTTCTATTTTTCCGGTAACCAAGTTACGGGCAATGATACCACGTGCACGTCCGTCGATTTTAACGACATCCAACATTTCATGGCGGGTATACATTTTTACTTTCCCTAAACCGATCTGACGGCTCAATGCCGAATAAGCGCCTAACAGCAACTGCTGTCCCGTCTGTCCGCGTGCATAAAATGTACGTGAAACCTGAGCACCACCGAACGAGCGGTTATCGAGCAAACCTCCGTATTCACGTGCAAAAGGCACTCCCTGAGCAACACATTGGTCGATAATGCTGTTGGAAACTTCAGCCAAACGATAGACATTCGCTTCGCGGGCACGGTAGTCTCCTCCTTTGATCGTATCATAGAAGAGACGATATACCGAGTCTCCATCATTCTGATAATTCTTTGCAGCATTGATACCCCCTTGGGCGGCAATTGAGTGTGCACGACGAGGAGAATCCTGAATACAGAAATTGAGTACATTGAATCCCATTTCCGCCAAAGAAGCGGCAGCCGATGCTCCGGCCAATCCGGTTCCGACAACAATAATATCCAGCCGACGTTTATTTGCGGGGTTTACCAATTTCTGGTGATCTTTATAATTTTTCCATTTTTCAGCCAACGGGCCTTGTGGAATTTTTGAATTTATTTCTGTCATGATCGTTTATTTTCAAATGATTACACTTTAATAAAACGCTTAAGCGATTTTTACACACCGACTCCTCTTAAGAAAAATACGATTGTAATAACGGCAAACAAACCGCAGATAACGGTTGCCACCAGTTTGGAAATGCATTCCCAACGGCTCATCCAAACGGTGTTATTCCATCCGATTGTTTGAATGGCACTCCAAAAACCGTGGGTCAAGTGGAACCACAACGCTACATACCATACCAAGTACAAGGCGGTAATCAGCATGTTGCCTTTAAAATAGTAATTGATAAAGCCGGCTCCATCTTGTGGAGAGAGCGAGGTCATCCCGTCGCACAATGTAACCGAGTGGTTTCCCATCAATTCGGCAAACATCATTTTATACCAGAACTGGCTGAAATGAAGAACCATAAACAAAACAATGATGATTCCAAGCACCAACATGTTTTGCGAAGCCCATTCAACCCCTTTCGGCCGGGCATTTACGGCATACCGGTCGTTTCCGCGCGCTTTTCTGTTCTCCAAAGTCAGGATGATCGCATACACGAAGTGAATTACAACTCCGGCGCCCAATAGCAAAGTCCCCGCCACAGCATACCAATTTGCACCTAACAACGAACAAATCATGTTGTAGGCTTCGCCCGAAAAGACCGCCGCCACATTCATTGACAGGTGGAACACCAAGAACAACACAAGGAAGAGACCCGATATGCTCATTATCAGCTTCTTCCCGATAGAAGAATTAAGTAACCACATAAGAGAATAATTTAAGTTATTTAATTGTATTAAAAAATTTCTTTTATTTATAATTGTTGGAGACAAAGGTATGCTAAATCCCTATACGGAGCAAGCGATTAAAGAAATATTTCGCCAATATATATTGTCCTCTTTACACTGTATCGAAAAAGAAGGCCCCGATTACTTTTCAAAAGTATTCAGTCCAGCTTTGGCAAGTATTCGCCCGAAAGATTTTTCGACAATTATTCAAAAAGCAGCCTTTGTCACAAGTGTGACAATACGCTGTCACAACTGTGACGTCGGGAGCGTTTTTTCAAACCCTGCCGACAGACATGTTGCCAGGTGTTTTTAGAAGGGTTTCTTATCCGAGTGGGTACAGGCCCATTTGACTAGTCCTAAATAACCGTTACAGTTATTGGACAAAAATACATCTTTTATCGTACAGCATGGCTAGCCATGCTGTACGATTTGTTTTTATAAGTTTTGATTTTGACATCTCTCTGCCGGTGCATA
>JBHCAZ010000015.1:0-4266 GCA_041798765.1 Parabacteroides sp.
CGATTGAAATGGTCGTCCGTTCGAGTTCGGCATCCGCCATTTGACTGGCGATTGTCCGTTTACGGATCAGGTCATATAATTTGATTTCCTGAGGGGAATTTCCGGCTTCAACATTCGAAATATATGTCGGTCGGATGGCTTCATGGGCCTCTTGGGCGCCTTTGCTTTTGGTATGATAGCGTCTGAACTGATAAAAACGTTCTCCGTAGGTATCGACGATTGTTTCTTTAGCGGTTCCAAGAGCCAGGTCGCTCAAGTTGACGGAGTCGGTTCGCATGTAGGTGATCAATCCCGATTCGTAGAGTCGTTGGGCGATCATCATGGTTTGCGAGACGGAATATCCGAGCTTACGGGCCGCTTCCTGTTGCAAGGTCGATGTCGTAAAAGGAGGGGCCGGCGATTTTCGTACCGGTTTGGTCGTTATATCTTCAATTGTGAAGGTTGCATTTTTGCATGATTCCAAAAAGGCGCGTACCTCTTTGAGGTCTTTCGGCCGGCGGTTCAATTCGGCTTTTAATGTCGTTGTCCCATCCGGAAGCAGAAATTCGGCAACGATCCGAAAAGAGGCTTCGCTGACGAAATCGTTGATTTCGCGTTCGCGTTCAACAATCAAGCGAACGGCAACCGATTGTACACGTCCGGCCGACAGCGCCGGTTTAACCTTTCTCCACAGGATGGGAGAGAGTTCGAAGCCGACAATTCGATCGAGTACCCGGCGCGCTTGCTGGGCATTTACCAGATTGATGTCGATATCTCTTGGCGTTTCGATGGCGTGTAGGATTGCATTTTTGGTGATTTCATGGAAAACAATGCGTTTGGTATTCGTGGGATTCAACTTCAAGACTTCGTACAAGTGCCACGAAATCGCTTCTCCCTCCCGGTCCTCATCGGAAGCAAGCCACACCTGTTCGGCCGTCTTGGCAGCGGCTTTCAGTTCGCTCACCAACTTCTTCTTCTCGGCAGGTATTTCATACAGGGGGGTGTAATTATGTTCGAGGTCAATACTGAATTCTTTTGTTTTCAGATCGCGGATATGACCGTAACTTGACATCACTTTATACTCTTTCCCAAGGAATTTTTCAATCGTTTTTGCCTTTGCAGGAGACTCCACAATTACCAGATTCTTTTGCATAATAACATCTTCTCTTTTTGAAATCGGGTGCAAACTTACATAAAATCCGACAATTATGAATTGAGATTTGTGAATTATCCGTTAAATTTGTATTACAAATAAGCATGTAAGATGGAAACAATCAAACAATTGATCGATGAAAACAGTCTGGAAGAGGCTATCGGATTACTGAATGCTCGCTTGGAAAAAAAGGAATGTGCCGAAGAAACGCACTATTTATTAGGTAATGCTTACCGTAAATTAGGGGATGTCAGGCAGGCGATGAACCATTATTTGGAAGCGATGGATCTGAATCCTGAAAGTCCCGCCCGGATTGCCTATAACCAGTTGATCCGGATTATGGATTTTTATCACAAAGACCGGTATAACCAATAACATGTGAAAGGGGATGCATCCATATCTTATTTTTTGACACATCCCCTTATGATTGTTCATTTGTGCGTTTTTACTTCAACAGGGAAGAAGGGCATAAATGATCTTTTTCGATATCTTTGAAATAATTGTAGGTGCCTACTTTTATTTCAGCACAGGCGGCTTCGTCGCAGACGATGATTCCTTTCGGGTGCATCTGCAAGGCCGAAATGGTCCACATTTGATTAATAGCACCTTCTACAGCTTGTTGCAATGCGCGGGCTTTGTTATGTCCGTTGACCATAATCAATACCTCCTTGGCATCGAGCACGGTTCCCACGCCTACCGTCACTGCGGTTTTCGGAACTTTGTTCACATCGTTGTCGAAAAAGCGCGAATTGGCAATGATCGTATCGGTTGTCAATGTTTTCACGCGTGTACGCGAAGAAAGAGAGGATCCCGGTTCGTTGAAGGCAATGTGCCCATCCGGTCCGATCCCTCCCAAAAAGAGATCGATTCCGCCAGCCGCTTTCATTTTGGCTTCGTAAGCGGCACATTCAGCTTCCAGATCTTCTGCATTTCCGTTCAGAATATGTACGTTTTCGGGTTGAATATCAATGTGGCTGAAAAAGTTGTTCCACATGAAAGAGTGGTAACTTTCCGGATGGTCTTTCGGAAGTCCGACATATTCATCCATATTAAATGTGATGATGTGCCGGAAAGAAATGACCCCTTGTTTATTCAGTTCGATCAGGTTCTTGTACATCCCTAATGGAGAGGAGCCGGTAGGTAGGCCCAATACAAACGGCTTTTCGGCCGTCGGGTTGGCTTTTTTGATACGGGCAGCTACATAATTGGCAGCCCATTTTGACAATTGTCCATAATCGGGTTCGATAATTAATCTCATAGCATATTCTTTTAATGTTATTTTTCTTTCAAGCGAGTAGCCATGGCTTCTCCCAAAGCCCTGCATTCGTCATATTTGTCGGCTTTCAGGCCCTGTTTCTGTTCCACAGGTACTCCAATGGTTTCCCAGCCTATTTTCTCTTGGAATGCGGCTAACCTTTTCACGGCAGCGCCGGCCCAAGTAAAGGAACCGAAATAACCGAAGAAACGGTTTTTAATTTCCCTCAGCTCGATTCTACTCAGTATCGATTCCACCTCGGGGAAGAGTTGCCCGCTGTAGGTCGGGCTTCCGATGATGACTCCTTTGTATTTGAATACATCTTTCAGGATATAGGATGCCGGACTTTTGCTGACGTTATGCATGACGATGTTTCGGATGCCGTTGTCGGCTAAAGACGATGCGATCGCTTCGGCCATTTGTTCCGTATTCCCGTACATGCTGCCGTATATGATGACTACACCTTCTTCGCCCTCATAACGACTCATACGATCATATATATCAATTGCTTTGGCTACATGTTCACGCCAGACAGGGCCGTGTGTGGAACAGATGGTCCGGACCTCCAGCCCGGAGAGTTTTTGTAAGGCTCGCTGTACAGGATTGCCATATTTCCCGACAATATTGGAATAGTAGCGGATCATCTCTTCCCAGAAGTGCTCGACGTTTATTTCTGTGTCGATTATACCGCCGTCCAATGTGCCGTACGTGCCGAATGCATCTGCCGAAAACAGGATCTTGTCTGTCTGATCATAGGTGAACATCACCTCCGGCCAATGTACCATCGGTGCCATGTGGAAACTCAACCGGCGCCGACCGATTGTTAACATATCTCCTTCTTTTACTTCGTACAGCCCGTCGGTTATTCCGTGATAACCGTCTAACATCCCGAATGTCTGTTTGTTTCCGATAATTTGTACGTTCGGATATTGTTGGCGCAAGAGTCGGATGCTTCCGGCGTGATCGGGCTCCATATGGTTGACAATCAGAAAATCTAATGTGCGCCCATTCAGTGCATCGGCAATCTTTTTCAAAAAGATGTCGGAATAACAGATATCGACGGTGTCGATTAAAACGGTTTTTTCATCGACGATCAGATAAGAATTGTAGGAAACTCCGTAAGGTAACGGCCATAAATTTTCGAAAAGCGTTTTCTGGCGGTCGTTCACACCGACATAATAAATGCTTTCTGCTATTTCTTTTAATTTATACATGATGAATAGAGTTTTTCTTCGTTAAAGCTCTTCGGACACAATAAATACCTAACAAGATAAATGGTATGCTGAGTAGTTGTCCCATGTTCAACAACATATCGGCCTCGAATGCTTCCTGGTCGTTTTTTAAAAATTCAATGAAAAAACGGGCGCTGAACAGGGTGATCATGAATACCCCGAAAATCAGCCCCTCTTTTTTCCAGGCCTCTTTCCGGAAGTACAGCCACATGCATACGGCAAAGATCAACAGGTAACAGGCCGCTTCATAGAGTTGTGTAGGGTGGCTCGGAGCTGAAAATACAGGTTCAGCTCCTCGTTTCCATGCATGCAGGTTTTCGATGAAGCGAAAGGCCCAGGGCAGATCAGTCGCATGCCCGTAAATTTCATGATTCATTAAATTCCCCAGGCGGATCATGGCCGCAACTAATCCGGTCGGAACCACTAACTTGTCGAAGGTCCAAAGCATACTTTTATGCGATACCCGCCGGGAATAAAAATAAACGGCGATGATGATGCCCAATGTTCCTCCATGGCTGGCTAAACCGCCCTCCCATATTTTCAGTATTTCGATGGGATTTGCCAGGTAATATCCGGGGGCATAAAACAGGCAGTGTCCTAAGCGGGCACCAATAGTCGTTCCTAAAATCGTATACAAGAGCAAGGAG
>JBHCAZ010000016.1:0-4147 GCA_041798765.1 Parabacteroides sp.
CCGTGGGTAAGTATACGGAAAAATTCGATAAGTTCATTCCGGATTCATGCACTTCGTTTTCTGTTTCAGCGGAGGAAATACAACAGGCGGAAGCATGTGTTCCGGAACCGTTAAAACGGGCGATTCGGGATGCGAAGAAAAATATTGAGACGTTTCATGCGGCCCAACGTTTTATGGGAGAAAAGATAGAAACAACCGCCGGAGTGAATTGTTGGCAAAAGGCTGTTCCGATCGAAAAAGTAGGATTGTATGTACCGGGCGGTTCCGCCCCTTTGTTTTCGACCGTTTTGATGTTGGCAGTTCCCGCCCGTATAGCTGGTTGTAAAGAAATTGTTCTGTGTACGCCACCGGATAAGCAGGGGAAAATTCATCCCGCCATCTTGTTTGCCGCAAAAGAGGCTGGGGTCAATCGGGTGTATAAGATCGGAGGCATTCAGGCTATTGGGGCTATGGCTTACGGAACAGAAACCGTTCCGAAAGTTTATAAAATATTCGGTCCCGGAAATCAATATGTGACAGCAGCCAAACAGTTGGTAGGCTTGAAAGATGTTGCTATCGATATGCCCGCTGGTCCTTCCGAAGTGGCGATTTTGGCAGATGCGACCGCCAATCCGACCTTTATAGCAGCCGATTTTCTTTCCCAGGTAGAACATGGATCTGATAGTCAGTCGGTTTTGATAACAGATTCCGAACAGCTTATCGAACCGGTGGTGGAAGCGATCCGGATACAATTGGACGGACTTCCCCGTAAGGATATTGCCGAAAAGGCTCTGCAGCAAAGCCGTATTGTCCTTTTGAACAATTTGCAGGAGGCGACCGATTTTACCAACGTGTATGCTCCTGAACATCTGATCATTCAAACGGCAAATTATATGGAAATTGCCGAACAGGTGGAGAATGCCGGTAGTGTGTTTTTAGGGCCGTATGCTCCTGAAAGTGCTGGCGATTATGCGTCTGGAACAAATCATACGTTGCCTACCAACGGGTATGCGAAAGCCTACAGTGGTGTAAATTTAGACAGTTTTGTCCGGAAAATTACTTTTCAGGAAATTACCGCCGATGGCATCCGGCAATTGGGAGAAACAATCCGTACGATGGCGGCTAATGAACAATTAGAAGCCCATCGCTACGCAGTAACAGTCAGATTGAACAGCTTATGAGAACGTTAAAGGAATTGGTGAGGAAGAATGTCTGGAATATGAAGCCCTATTCATCCGCCCGGGATGAGTTTCAAGGAAATGCTTCCGTTTTTTTGGATGCGAATGAAAACCCGTTTAATGCGCCCTATAATCGTTATCCGGATCCGATGCAGTGGGAGCTGAAGAAATGCATTGCCGAACTGAAACAAGTGGATTGTTCCTCTGTTTTTTTAGGAAATGGAAGCGATGAACCGATCGACTTGGTGATCCGTGCTTTTTGCGATCCGGGTGTCGATAACATAGTCGGTATAACCCCCTCTTATGGCATGTATGAGGTGGCAGCAGAGGTGAATGGCGTCGAATTTCGGAAAGTAACGTTAGATACCGCATTCGATTTGGATGTTGCTCGTATGTTTGCGGCTGTTGACGACCGGACGAAAGTCGTTTTCTTGTGTTCCCCTAATAATCCGACCGGAAATATCTTGAGCCGGGATCGCATTTATCAGTTATTGAATGCCTTTCAAGGCATAGTTGTGCTCGATGAGGCCTATATCGATTTTGCAACCGAAGCCTCTTTTTTGACAGAATTGAAACAGTATCCGAACCTGATTGTCCTGCAGACGCTTTCAAAGGCTTGGGGAGCTGCTGCCATCCGTTTGGGCATGGCATTTTCATCTCCGGAAGTGATTGCCCTATTGAATAAAATCAAATATCCATACAATGTGAATTTGCTGACGCAACAACGAGCTTTGGAAATTTTGAATCCGGAACGAATGCAGCAACAACTTCGGATGATTCTTTCCGAACGGAATCGTTTGCAACAAGCTTTGCCGGAATTATCCGGAATCCGTAAAGTATATCCGACGGATGCCAACTTTTTGTTGGTCGATGTGGGGGATGCCACTGCTCTTTATCAGCAGTTGGTCGATCGGGGGATCATTGTTCGAAATCGTACGACTGTGACCCTTTGCCAAGGATGCCTTCGGATCACAGTCGGTACGCCTGAAGAAAATAATATACTATTGGACGCTTTAAAAAACAGAAACGCATGAAAAAGGCTTTGTTTATTGATCGCGACGGCACATTGGTGATCGAACCTCCTATTGATTATCAATTAGATAGCTTGGAAAAATTGGAGTTTTACCCGAAAGTATTCCGTAATCTCTATTTTATTCGGAAAAAATTGGATTTCGAGTTTGTAATGGTTACGAATCAAGATGGTCTGGGGACGGCTTCTTTTCCGGAAGAAACTTTTTTCCCGGCTCATGAAAAAATCTTGAAAACATTTGAAGGAGAAGGAATTTGTTTTGATGATATCTTGATAGACCGTTCTTTTCCCGAAGAAAATTCGCCGAATCGTAAACCGCGAACGGGCATGATGGGCAGGTATCTTTCCGGCGCATATGATTTGATGGAAAGCTATGTGATAGGAGACAGGCTGACGGATATGCTTTTTGCGGCCAATTTAGGAGCCAAAGGAATTTGGTTACATCCGGATAATGAAGAAAAAGAGTCGCTTTTACAAGCATATCCGGAACTTAAGCCGGTATTGATTACCGACGATTGGGATCGGGTCGCAGAGTTTTTATTTGCCGGCGAACGTCGGGCGAGGATCCGACGGACAACACGTGAAACGGATGTTTTTATTGAAATGAATCTCGATGGAACGGGAAAAACGGCTGTTGCTACCGGTGTCGGATTTTTCGATCATATGCTTGACCAAATCGGGAAACACGGCAATATCGATTTGACAGTTCAGGTAAAAGGCGATTTGGAGGTAGACGAACATCATACGGTGGAAGATACTGCGATAGCGCTGGGTGAAGCTTTGCTAAAGGCTTTGGGAGATAAACGGGGAATTGAGCGCTATGGTTATTGTCTGCCGATGGACGATTGCCTGTGTAATGTGGCGCTCGATTTCGGAGGACGCCCTTGGCTGGTTTGGGAGGCCTATTTTCGTCGAGAACGCATAGGTGATATGCCCACCGAACTATTTATGCATTTCTTTAAAAGTTTGAGTGATGCTGCTCGTATGAATTTGAATATCAAAGCAGAAGGTATGAACGAACATCATAAGATAGAAGGTATATTCAAGGCTTTTGCCCGCGCGGTGAAGATGGCTGTCAAACGGGATATTTACCGGTATGAACTTCCCTCTACAAAAGGACTGTTGTAATCGATAAAAAAACAAGGAGAGTGTTAGCGGAAAGAGCGGATTAATTAAGATTTTCGCCTATTTTAGAATCATTCGTATCGTGTTTATTTGTAGTAATTTACCGGATTATTATTAGATTTGTTGTGAAATAAAAAATATTTTTATATGTTTTATAGCATACAATTAAAGAAAATGTTGTATATTTGCAGCGTAAACAAAAAGTGAAGTTAAGTTTAAGGCTTTAGTTTAATAGGTACTAAGATTTTTAGGTTTTCAATTACAAATGGCTTCTCCAGGCGTGGAGAAGAAAAATAGATGACTATGATTAGAGAAAATGAAAAAAGTATGCGTACATTATCTATGTTACGCTATCAGGCTGAACGTTATCAGTCTGTAGGAAATGGCTTGATGAGCCAGCGTTTGAACCGGGAAATTCGTCATTTGATGAATCAAATGGAATCGAACGTGAAAAATTGAAACAAAAAGAGAAGTAAATCAGATGTTTGAAAACTCTTCACCCGAAGTCTTTTAAAAGACGGGTGAGAGCAAAAGGTGGAGGCATTCGACGCGAAAAGAGAGCGTTGTTTGGCCTTTTTTTATTTTATCCCCTCTCTCCAAAAAAGGATTAAAAAATAATTGGTTTTTACTTGAATCGTTTTCACAACGTGTCTTTTAAAAAAATGACTTCACATAGAAAGGCTTTGCATGAAGTACGCTTGTCTGAATATTTTTCTCTACTTTTGTGCCTTATAATTTATAGAAAACAAATGCAATGTCTGTAGCAAAGAGAGATTTGGAAGATAATAGAAAGGTGACTACGCATCGCCTGATGGAAATGAAGCTGCGAGGAGAG
>JBHCAZ010000017.1:0-2536 GCA_041798765.1 Parabacteroides sp.
AAGGAATTTCTTCGGAGAAAGAGAGAATTTCAATCTGTTGCGCTATAGCGGTCAGTAATGCGGAATTACTGATTCCCGGCTGTTTATGTATGCGTGTTTCTATGATTCCGGATACTTCTGTTTCATTTAACACTTCAAATATCGGATCGAACGATTGCAGACGTTCGGATCTGAGTTGGTAGCGAAGGTTGAAATTGTTCGTTTTATATCGGTTCCGGACTTCCGTTACATTTCCGGAAAGCACCACCTGCGATCGATTTATCAGCGCGATATCATCGCATATTTCTTCTACTGAAGACATGTTGTGCGTCGAAAAAATAATTGTATGCCCAGCCTTTTTCAAATCTAAAATTTCTTTTTTCAACAATTCGGCATTTACCGGATCGAAGCCGCTGAACGGCTCATCGAATATCAGTAGCTTCGGTTCGTGTATAATGGTGATGATAAATTGTATTTTCTGCTGCATCCCTTTGGACAACTCCTCTAATTTTTTGTTCCACCAAGGCATGATTTCGAATTTTTCAAACCAGCGAATTAATCGTTTGCGGGCTTCCGAATAGGAGAGGCCTTTTAATTGTGCTAAATAGATGGCTTGTTCGCCGACTTTCATTTTTTTATATAATCCGCGCTCTTCCGGGAGGTAGCCGATCTGATAAATATCTTCCGGTTGCATTTCCCGCCCATTGAAACGAACGAAACCGCTATCCGGCGCCGTGATCCGGTTGATAATGCGGATCAAGGTTGTTTTTCCCGCCCCGTTCGGACCTAAGAGTCCGAAAACTCGCCCGTCCGGAACTTGAATGCTCACCTTGTCTAAAGCAAGATGGTTTGCATACTGTTTGACTACGTTTTCTGTTTCCAAGAAATTCATATCAGTTTTTTTTATTAAAGTTTTAATACAATTCTATCTCCTAATCTTTTTCCCAAGAGTTCCTTTAATTCATCCAGAAATTTTTTTCGATTCAATAAATCGAACATGAGCTGCATGTCATAATCTTTCTGCATTTGCAGATCTTTAATTTCTGCTTCTATCTGCTTGATTTGTTGCTGTATATAGACATTCTTCAATGCAAATAATTCGTGCATGACTAATGCCAAAAGACGATCCTCCTCTTGTTCGATTTCCTTATATTTTGTGTGGTACTTACTTAATTGGTATTTGTCACCTAACATATTGGCAGCTAAACGGCTGATTTCCGGATCCGGATGTGCCAAAAAATAACGGCTGGCGATAAATCCTTCATCGGAACAATGACTGATCGCTTCTTCAAGCATTCTTTTTAAAATCGGAGTCTGGATTTCCTGTTCGTCGCAAGCCAATGTAGACTGGATATATTCCGGTACTTTGACAGCGGTAAGTTGATGGTTCTCTTTGTCTTCTTTCTCAAACAGAATACGTTCTCCATATCGCACAACATAACGGAGCAATGCCTGCTCATAGGCCTTGTAGGGCGAATATTGCAAATTTTGTGTAATGCGGTTCGATACCGCTTGTCGAACTTCCAATGACTCCGGAGGTTCCTCTATAGGAGGAGGTTCCGGTATTTGAGCACCTTGATCGACCGGTTCTTCTTCGGGTATCGGGGGAAAATCCGGTATTTCCGGATATACGGGAGTTTCCGTTTGTTGGGATTCGTCCAAGGGGGGCGGTGGCGACGGAACATTTCGTCGTTTTTCCTCTTTTGTAAGGCGGATTTTGTTGATCTCGTTCAGCAATACCTGTTCGCTGATTTCCATCATTGCACTACACTCGCGAATATATAACAGACGGGCTATATTATCGGGAACAATGGCAACGGTACGGATAATATCGGTAATCAGCACCGACCGTTTGATTGGATCTGTTCCTGCATCTTCCAATAATAATGCGGTTTTGAACCGGATGAAATCAGTTTCATGCTGTTTGATGAATTCGATAAATCCGGAGGCATTTTGTTTGCGAGCAAACGAATCCGGGTCTTCTCCGTCCGGAAGCAGTACAACCTTGACGTTCAAACCTTCTTCAAGCAACAGGTCGATTCCGCGTAAAGCCGCTTTTATGCCAGCCGCATCACCGTCATATAAAACCGTGATGTTGTTTGTAAAACGGTGGATCATCCGGATCTGTCCTAATGTCAAGGCGGTTCCCGACGAGGCGACCACATTCTCTATGCCCGCCTGATGCATGGAAATAACATCCGTATATCCTTCCACCAAATAACAGCGGTCGGCTTTTACGATGGCTTGTTTGGCAAAGAATATACCGTATAATTCATTACTTTTATGATAGATTTCGCTTTCCGGAGAATTGATATATTTTGCTGTTTTTTCATCCTTTTTTAAAACACGTCCGCCGAATGCGACTGTTTTTCCGCTGAGCGAATGGACCGGAAACATGACACGTCCCCTGAAACGGTCGTTTACAGTTCCGTTATCGTACGAGATGATTAAACCGGTTTTTTCTAAAAATTCTTTTTTATATCCGCTTCGGATGGCCGTCTGAAACAGATTGTCTTTCTGATCTAAACTATATCCTAACTGGAATTTTCGAATGATA
>JBHCAZ010000018.1:0-26274 GCA_041798765.1 Parabacteroides sp.
AAGCCCCTTTTGCGGCATGCCCCGGGACAAAAACCCGGAAAGGCAGGCATCCGGTCTCGAATGCGGGTGCAAAAGTAATGCTATAAAACATATCATCCAAACTTTTTAGAACCTTTTTTTCAAAAATCTTTGCCGAAAAAAACGAACCAAGCACAAAACTACTGATAATAAACAAGATGAATAAAGAAAGAAAAGTCAAAAAAAAATCCATCTTATGAAAAAGAATAAAGGATAATAGAGTAGTATCGCTTTTTTATATCCAAAAGCAAAATATTTTACCACAACTATTGCATAATATAAAAATATCCTCTACTTTTGCAGCGTCAAAATAAAAAAAATAGAACAATCTATTTTCTATGGCGAGATAGCTCAGCTGGTTAGAGCGCATGATTCATAATCATGAGGTCCCCGGTTCAATCCCGGGTCTCGCTACCCATATAAAAGCGGTTATAGTTTTATAACTGCTTTTTTTGGGTTCATCCCCGAATTGCGTTGGTTTTGTCATGCAATCCGAGCAGTAGTAGATTGAAGTATTCGTCGTCTCTATAACCATAGGCCCTGCGCTTCATGACCTTGATTTTATTGTTAATGCCTTCAAGGATGGCATTCGTGAGTGGGGCATCATACCATGCAAGTATTCCGGTCCTGCTTGCCATCAGTGTGTTGGCGACCTTTACAAACGGCTGTAGCTTTGTTTCCCTGGCCCCTTCGCACCAATAAGCCAGCTGCTTCTCTCCTTCCTCTTTACTTTCCTGGCTCCATATCTGGTCAAGGTCTTCCTTGAGATAGTATGCATGGAACAGCGGTGTATTGGTAGTGAGGATATTGTCAAGTCTTCTCTTCTTCTCGTCATCGAACACATCCTTGTCCTTAGTGAGCAACAGCCATCTTGAGCCTTTTATTATCTTCCTTTTCTCAAGGTCTGTCTCTTGGGCGTAGACACTCCTGCGCACCTTGTCAACAGCATCCGTAACCAACCTGGAGACATGGAACTTGTCGTATACGTGGATTGCATCGAGGACATTCTCCATCACAGAGGCAATGAATGCCGCCGAGAGGTCTGAGGTGACAATCTCTATCTTCACCTTGTTGCGTCTGACCCGTTTCCAGAATCCAGCAAGTGCTTCCTTTCCCTTCCCGTCCCCCACATGGATGATGCGGCCTGTGTCAAGGTCAACGACAATAGTCTTGTAGACATGCCCCTTTCTGGTGGCGAACTCATCAATCCCTATGCGGCTTACACCCTTTATGTCAGGACGGGAGTATTTGTCTTTCAGATACTTCTTGTGGATGCCCTTTACCATGTTCCACCCCACATGCAGGTGTCGGGCAACGTCCAGGATGGTGTTGCCCATTCGCAGCAGGTCAAGCACATAGCGGGAGAACCTGTAGGTGTAGCTTACCTCTCCGTGAGTAAAAGGAATGTCGGACTGCCATGCCTTCTCACACTCCTTGCACCAATAGCGTTGTATCCGAAGGGACAGGTAGCAGGCTTTGCTGCCGAAAGGAAGATTGTGGATGTGACGAAGAACCGTACCATTTCGTATAACATGGCGGCTGCCACAATGAGGGCATACATGCTTTTGGGGCAGAATTGTTTTGAGATTGAGGAAAATTGCATTATCTTTGTACTCTGTACTGCCATACGAATAGTTCTTGACTCCGTAGGCCTGATATAATAAGCTGGCATTCATATCTGATATGGTTGGGGAACCACAAAGATAATGATTTGTCAGCTTTTCATATGATAGGAAACTACAAAACCAACGCAATTCGGGGATGAACCTTTTTTTGTTCTTCAGCAGGTACTATTCCGCCTCCTCGATTCAAAAAAAATCAACAGCAAATAAAGATTACACCTATACCTATCTCCTCTTCTCCCTCTTCAGATTATCTAAACTATGCGTATGAAAATTTTAACAACCCCATTAGATTCGAGTCCGCGGACATATTCAGAACCCTATACTCTACAAAGCATATAAAAAACAAAAGGTAAATATCTTTTTATCAGATACTTACCTTTTTATCAGTCGGGATGAGAAGACTCGAACTTCCGACCTCCACGTCCCGAACGTGGCGCGCTAGCCAACTGTGCTACATCCCGTTTTTGAATTACGAATGCAAAGGTACAGTTTTTTTTTTATCCACAAACTATTTTCATCCTTTTTTTGTCTATCGGCTATTTTTTTATAGAACAAGTACTGGCAAGGTTATATAAACAGCACACACCCTGCCAAGTAAAGATCGATTGTCAAAAATAAATTTCGCCAAAGAAGTCCGGACAATGAAAATCAGGTAACGGCAAAGCGATCGGACTCCAACTTAAAAAATGAGGAGTCTCGGTATCGTCTGCACATTTATAAAAATTACCCAATATCTTTTCAGGCAAACAATCCGCATTCAATCCCATCAGCGTAAAAGGAATAGCAACCGTCAGTTCCCAGCTATAGACCCCCAATTTTTCGGAAAATGTTTTATGCTCCAATGAAGAATGGCGGCGGATCAACGCATATTCTTTCGAAGTAAACGATCGCTTACTATTTCTCGATTCTCGATAGGCGGCATCGCAAAAGCCAATACAATTGAATTCAAAATTAAAATAGTGATTGTCGTCGACCCGTTTCATAAAAAACTCGACACAGCTATCCGTATAGACAGGCGATCCATCAACATCACAAGAGGCTTTCAACGAATTCCCCTTTACAAAATAGCGAATATACAGATGTGTCGACGAACGAGCGATATCGAAAGCGACGATCGGCTTGTAAGGAAAATCCGCCCAGTTAACAACATCAATATACTCACGTTGCGCTCTCCCTTCCAACAGGAAACCAGCAGAAGAGAGATCCAACACATCCAGTGTGGCCAGAAAAGGAACTTTCAGTTTTTTCATTTTAACGACAGATTTGAAGTAGCGGCCATTGAACGGAAAAAGATAAAAATACCGATAATACACCTGCTAAAGCAAGCACTATTATGATTGTTCCCACAATCTTATTCAACAACCAAATACCTCGTACATTAAACCATTTTTTTAATTTAGAAACAATATACGTAATACCGAACCACCACAGCACAGCGCCTGCACCAATACAGAGTATCCCTACAAAGAGCATCCAGAGCGAATAGTCGGGTAAAACAAATCCGAAACGAGCGAATAATCCTATATACAACAGGACAATCAATACGTTACTGAATGTAAACAAAAAAGCTGTAATAAAGTCTTGCGTAAACGACATCTTTTTCTCTTTCTGTTTCCGAAGTCCGCGTACAGGATTCGTCCGGAAAATATAATAACCGAAAATTCCCAACACGATACTACCCAACAATTGAAGCGGTCCTTGATTAGCCTCGATGAAGCTAACGACGACCCCCATCCCCAAACAGGTAAGCGCCGCATAGATCATATCCGACAATGCCGCACCCAATCCGGTGATAAAACCATGCCAACGGCCTTTATTCAAGGTCCGTTGTATACATAAAATACCAACCGGCCCCATCGGAGCAGAAACAAGCATACCTATCACAAGTCCTTTTTCAACCAACCCTATCATGATAATGATTATATGTTCGCCCCATTCATATTACAAATATACATGCTATTTGATAAAAAGAAACATGCAAGGCATACATATCTGTTTTTTTTAATATATCATAAACAGTTTTTTAGAAAAAACATTCTATCATGAGACAAAAAAAATCCCCGAAGAAAACTCTCCGGGGATTTTTATATGATCTAATCGTAATCAGATTACTTAACGATAGCTTTAACAGCAGCTTCACCTTCAACAGCTACTACAACAACACCTGCCGGAGCAGCGATTGTAGCATCGCTAGAAGTAACAACTGTGTTAGCAATTGTCTGACCAAGGATGTTAGAAACAACTACTTTCTTACCTTCTGCATTCAAGATGCGAACAGCAGCTTTTTCAGCAACTACAGCAACTTCAGCAGCAGCGATTGTTTCGTTATCCGTAGCCAATGTGTCGTCAGCCAAGTTTTCTACATTGAAGATCAGAGCGCCGTCACCACCAGTTTTTGCGCTAGAGAATGTAGATTTGTTGTCTGTCAATACAACGCAACCGTTCTGGATCTTGATCCAAGCAGCATTTTCAGGAGCGATATCCAAACCGTCATAGTTGTTCGATTCGAACAAGAAGCGATTTACTTCGCCTTCTTCAGTTGCTTTGTACGGAGCATTTTCAGGATGTACATAACGGAATGACCAAGTATAGTTCTTGTGGTTGTCACCGCTCAACAGGTTACCAACAACACCGAATTTCTTGATTTCAGCCATCAACGCTTTGTTTTCAACTGCTCTCAGTTTAGCAGGCAGGATCCACAATGTATCAGCCACGCGAACACCTTCTACGAAACCTACGCGAGTATAACCTTTGATAACATCAGCATACGGTTTGTCCCATCCGTAAGTATCAACAGAATCCTGGAAGCTTACCAAATATTTAGCTCTTTCGAATCCAGCGATACCCGGCATACATTCACATTCAGGAGTATAACCTTCGAAATCGTTGTGAGCAACAGAGATCAGATATTGCGGTTTGATATAACCTAAACCACGGTTTACCCAAGCTGTATCGATACGGAAACCAAGACCTGTAGCTTTGTCAGCAGTCCACATACCTGCATAATTAACAGTTTCATGCATCAAACCACCTTCGCGGTTGTTTTCGTCCATCAGATATTCTTTACGAACAGATTCAACGAATCTCAATGTGTCGCGACCGTCAGTTGCGCTTTCACCTAAGTTAGTGTTGTTGAAGCGACGATACAACGGAGTTTCGTCCGGATAGATAGCAAAAGCAGAAGTTCTTGTTTCTTTGATATCCTGAATCTTGATAGAAGCATCCATCATGTCGTCAGTTACACCGAATTTATTATCTTCGATATTATTATTGCCAGGAGTAGCTACTGTCTGAAGAACAGCATAGTAGTTTTCATTTTCTACATAGTTGTTTTCTTTCAGATAGAAGTAGATCATATCGGCAGCAGCAACATTCTGCAACTGATATTTTTCAAGTTCTGTATTCTGAGCTACAGAAGCGTTTTTCACTTTGATAGCATATTCGCTACGAACCAACTGAACGATACCGATCGCTTTCTTAACAGCGTCAGTTACAGGGAAACCATAAGCAGCATCTACCGGATCTTTATCCAACAGACGGTATGCATTCTTGTTTTCCAATACATTCAATACCTGATTAGCCTTTGTTCCGATGAATTTAGCGTTTTCGCCCATTGCATACGGGTGCAGATATTTGAACAGATACTGTTTAACAGCATAGTCAACCGGATTCACTTTCTTATATCCTAAATACGGATCTGTATAAGCAGCTTTACGATCAGCAGCAGGAACATCAGCAGCGTCTTTGATCTGGATGATTTCCAAAGAGTCAGCACCAGCCCAACCACCAGCTACATAGTAATATTTAGCACCCGGGTTTTTATAAACCTGCAAAGCATGTTTCTGAGTCGGATATTCACGGTTTGTGAATGTATTCTGGAAACCTTTTTTCAAGACAACCCACTGATAAGCCGGCATGTGAGCAGGAGCTTGTTCGTTCGGGTTAACCTGAGCCCATTTCGTTGTACCCATGTTCGGGCCAAAGGCATGTTCGAAGTGGATCGGAGAAGCCAAATAACGTTTTTTAGCGTCTCTGATGAAATACAGACCTTCATCCAAAGTAACTTTTGCGCTTCCAACAGCTACACAACCTGCGAAACCGAGGTTGATATCTGTTTCTTTCTTATCGTCAACAGTAACGATACGAACTTTACCAGCGATCAAGTCCTGAACAGTAACGAAGTCATATTCACCCGGAGTTCCGACAACCGGAAGTTTAGCCGGATTAGCATCAGCCACAAAAGATTCAGTAGCATCGTCATAGTCCAATGCTTCTTTTACCTGGATTACCAAGCTATCTTTTGAAGGATAGAATGTGAACGCAAATTTATATTGTTCTTTCAACGGTTCTGCAGCCAAAGCAGCGTGAGCAGCAGCCATATCAGCAGTAGCGCTCAAGTCTTTCCAAGCAAATGCACGGAATTTGGCTCCCGATTCGTTGGTCAAAGAGTTATCAACACGCAGATAAGCTCTTTTTGCAGTTCTTACATATACATAATCTGCTTCAGCATCTTCAGCAAAGAATTTACCAGCGTTCTTTCCGTTGAACGGGTTAGCTACTTTTACTTTTTCGCCTTTTTCATCCGGGTTGAAAGTCAAAGCTACACCATTCTTTTCGTCCTGCATACCGATATAAGTATTCAGTGCTTTTGCATCCAAACGGATCATGTCGGCTTCTTGCAATGTAAACAAAGAGAATGTACCACCAGCAGCAGCTTCAGCATAAGCATCCGTAGCTCCTTGTTTCTGAATTTCTACATCTGTTCCATTAACGGTAAGACCGATTACAGAGTCTTGTTTGAAATAGGCATACAAAGTAGCCGGTTTCAAATCGTTTTTATACTGTTTTGAGAATGCCCAGTTAGAGATTTCACCTCCGATTTCATAATCTGTCGTCGGAGTCAATTGAGGCAAACCTTCCAATTCTGTTCCGGCAAAAACAATATCCAATTTCTGTCCGGTAGCTTTATTGATAAAGTTATAACGGGGTGCAGAACCCAGCACTTCATCAACAACTTCTACGCACCACAAAGTGTTAGCCAAGTTAGCAGTCGTAACGGCAGCTTCCATCGACAACTTTCCAGCGTCCGACATAGCCAAAACAGAACCACCACTTTCCAACTGATACAGAGGAGTCGGTTTCTTCGCATCGTAAACAAGCGATTTCACCGGATCTCCTGCATTAGCATTCATTGCTCCAAGAAGAGCAACACCTGCCAAAAGAGTAGATAACTTTTTGTTCATAATTTAATTAATTAAAATGAATAATACTATAATTGAAATTTTGATTTTACTCACCATTTCTTGCAACATACGGAGACACGCTCCCCTAATGGTTGCTTTATCGACACAAAAATACATAATCCTTTTTAACCTGCAACTCTTTTAATTGATATTTTTTCCATCTAACGGGCTTTCTTATCAATTAGACAGTGATTTATGGACAAAACAGGGGGGTTTCATGACGAATCGATCGCTTTGCCGATTCCATTCCCACCGGAAAACCGTTTTTGGAGCGCCTCGCTACGACATTCAGGTATTGCATCGAAGTTGCCGACCGATTCGATTAAAAAAGCATGCCGCTACGACATCTCCCGATTTCATCTGCATAATATATATAACATTAATGTTCGCGCGTACGTTAAAAAATACGTATAGATTTATCATACACACTCAGGTAAAACGTTACCGGCTGAAGCAAAACATAAAAAAGGATGATGCAAGGCTCCTTTACCATACACCATCCTTATTAATCACCACACAATTATTACTTACTATCTTTTCCTCCTATACGCATTTCGATCAAAAAAGCGGCTAACAATCCGATGCCCCCGAAAAGCAATACCGAAGCTCCATAGATTACACCGACAAACTCGCCATGAAACCAACCGTCCCAATTATTTGCCGTAGCCACACTGACACCAGCACTATCGGCAATTGAAATCGCCAGATACGTTCCAATCAGTAATCCCAGCCCGAAGCCAACCAGCAGACATCCGATCCTCAATGCGTTGAACGAAATACGCTTACCGGCATACGTCGGCATAAAAAATTTGTTATCGACTACCGATGCTTCAAGCCGGTCGCTCAGTTTTTCGATGATCATCAATCGCTCTTTCCGCCGAACAAACAATTCAAACAACGCATAAATAGCCGCAAAGACAATGCCCGTCACCAACGGGACCGTAATAAAATCCATCATAATTGTACTGTTTTAAAATCCATACTGTTTATTTGTTTCTCTGCTTATTTGACGCAGCTCCAAGAGAATGGTTACAAAAATTTTTTTTCGTATTTTTGTTTCTCGGCTGTAACCGAAACGCAAAGAACGCGTCCATTTGGTAAAGAGATGGAATTATACAGCGATACATACTATATAGAACGTATACAGGCCGGCGACATCAACAGTTTCGGATGCCTGCTCGACCGTTATGACCGACAGGTATTTTCGCTCATACGGAAAATTGTCGAAAACCGGGAAGATGCCGAAGAGTTGACACAGGATGTTTTCCTGAAAGCATTCCGGGCATTGCCGACATTCAGAGGGATGTGCAGCTTTTCGACCTGGATCTATCGCATCGCCTACAATACCGCCATCTCGGCCACCCGAAAGAAACGTCCCGTCAGCCTTTCCATCGATGAATATCAACAGAGCGATCTTTCGGAAGAGGAGATGCAGCAAACATCCGACGGAAACGACGCAATCTATCGGGTAGAAAGGTTGGAGGCGGCACTTGGACAATTGCCTCCCGATGAACGCGCATTGATTCTTTTGTTCTATATGGAGCAAAAAAACGTCGGAGAGATAGCAGAAATCACCGGGATAACCGTTTCGAATGTAAAAATCAAACTTTTCCGGATACGGAAGAAATTATTTGTACTATTAAAAGATTTGGAGGAACAGACATGATACCGCAAAACAATTCATTAAAAAAGCTCTTTGAAGAAATCCGGAGCGAAGAGTTGCCCGCCAATTTCCGGGCAAATGTCATGAAACGCGTCTTTGCAGAAGCCGAAAAAATGCAGAGGAGAAGAGAACGGCAAGGACTGATCGCCGTCATAGCCGCCTCGATCATCATGTTGGGAATCGCCCTATCCTCATTCATCTACATAGGGATTCCGACGATCCATCTACCGAAAATGCCGACTCCCTCCCTCCTCTTTTTTTATGGCTATATCGGATCAATCGCCCTGCTGCTCTTGATTATCGACTACCGGATACGCCTTTTTTTCCGCAAGAAACAACAGGCAAAAAACCTCCGCTAAATCGGCTGTCCAAACATTTCTCCATATTTTTCACAGCAAGGTACTGCAAATCAGAAAAAAGCAGTATCTTTGCCACAATTTTGAGAGCTGACAACATAATGTCTAACTTACTAATTAAACAAATTAAGTATTAACAATTTAAAGAATGGAACATTTGAAAAACATTCAACCCCTGTCGGATTTCGATTGGGATGCCCTCGAAGAAGGGCAAGCTTACTCGCAACAAGGTAAGGAAGATTTGGTAAAAACGTACGACGATACGTTGAATACCGTTAAAGACAAAGACGTGGTTATGGGTACTGTAACCGCCATGAACAAACGCGAAGTAGTGGTCAATATCGGTTTCAAATCGGACGGAATCGTACCGATGTCGGAATTCCGCTACAATCCTGAACTGAAAATCGGTGACGAAGTAGAAGTGTACATCGAAAATCAGGAAGACAAAAAAGGACAATTGATCCTCTCTCACAAAAAAGCACGTGCTACACGTTCGTGGGATCGTGTAAACGAAGCGCTTGAAAAAGACGAAATCATCAAGGGATTTGTGAAATGCCGTACAAAAGGCGGTATGATCGTCGATGTATTCGGAATCGAAGCTTTCTTGCCGGGTTCTCAGATCGATGTCAAACCGATCCGCGACTACGATGTATTCGTTGGCAAAACGATGGAATTCAAGATAGTAAAAATCAATCAGGAATTCAAGAATGTAGTTGTTTCGCACAAGGCCCTTATCGAAGCCGAACTCGAACAACAGAAAAAAGAAATCATCTCCAAACTGGAAAAAGGACAAATCCTCGAAGGTACTGTCAAGAACATCACTACTTATGGTGTGTTTATCGACTTGGGTGGCGTAGACGGTTTGATCCATATCACCGACCTGTCTTGGGGCCGTGTTTCACATCCGGAAGAGATCGTTCAGTTGGACCAGAAGATCAACGTGGTTATCCTCGACTTCGACGACGAAAAGAAACGTATCGCTTTAGGTTTGAAACAATTGACTCCTCATCCTTGGGATGCCTTGGATCCGGATCTGAAAGTGGGCGACAAAGTAAAAGGAAAAGTAGTGGTGATGGCCGACTACGGAGCATTTGTAGAAATTGCCCCGGGTGTAGAAGGCTTGATCCACGTTTCGGAAATGTCGTGGACACAGCACCTTCGTTCCGCACAGGACTTTATGAAAGTAGACGACGAAATCGAAGCTGTTATCCTTACCTTAGACCGCGAAGAACGGAAAATGTCGTTGGGTATCAAACAGTTGAAAGCCGATCCGTGGGAAAACATCGAAGAACGTTTCCCGGTTGGTTCGCGTCACACAGCCAAAGTGCGTAACTTTACCAATTTCGGTGTATTCGTAGAAATCGAAGAGGGTGTAGACGGACTGATCCACATCTCCGACCTGTCTTGGACAAAGAAAATCAAACATCCGTCTGAATTTACACAAATCGGTGCAGACATCGAAGTTCAGGTATTGGAAATCGATAAAGAAAACCGTCGCTTGAGCCTCGGCCACAAACAATTGGAAGAGAATCCGTGGGATGTATTCGAAACGATCTTCACAGTAGGTTCTGTACACGAAGGTACAATCACCGAAGTATTGGATAAAGGTGCTGTCATTTCCTTGCCATATGGTGTAGAAGGATTTGCTACTCCCAAACATTTGGTGAAAGAAGACGGTTCGCAAGCACAAGCCGAAGAAAAATTGGAATTCAAAGTAATCGAATTCAACAAAGAAGCTAAACGTATCATCCTTTCTCACAGCCGCATTTTTGAAGACGAACAAAAAGGTGCTAAAAAAGAAGGCGAAAAGAAAGCAAAACGGAGCGGAAAGAAAGAGGAAGAAGTAACAACGTCGACTCCTGTTGAAAAAACAACACTGGGCGACATTGAAGAACTGGCAGCCTTGAAAGAAAAATTGACCGGTAAATAAGCCGATCCAATTTGATTCTCCTCATAATAAAAAAGGGCTGTGTCAACATGACAATGTAATGTTTGGCACAGCCCTTTTTATTTGTACAACAACACCCAGAAAGATGGATTGCCCTGGCTTAGCCAGTTCATTCCGAAAGGGATACCGGTTTGAGCACAATACCTAATCCTTTCTTTCCGTCCATTTTAATCGTAATTGGCTGTTCAAAATGTATATGACGCAAAAAATCACTTTCCGTTTCACACGGAAAACGATTCAGGTAATCCTCATCGAACCAGCCGTCTCCCTTGAAAGGATTTATGGTGAAATATCCGACACCGAACGAAGTCAAATTCTGGAAAAAGTGGGTTCCCTGACTGGGGTCGACCCGATAATTTTCCAATCCGCATTCCACAATGACCCGCGCATTGCTGATATGCGGCCATTTGACCGGAATCCCCAACCAATGATCGCTACTCCCCCAGCGCCCCGGACCGACCAACACGTAACTTTTTCCCTGTTCCGAAAAACGGCTATTGATTTTATCTAATTCATAGGCGATCGCCTGGTTATTGGCAGAATTGAATTTACTGGTTTTCACATATATAATATCCTGTACGTCATTGATGATGCCGTGCCCCAATACGCTAACCGAAGAAAGCAACGTCTCTTCTTGCGGGATAAGGGACAAATCCTCCTCCATGACCTCTTTGTTATCGACAATCGGACGGATTTGAAGCAAGTAGAACGTAGCCTGCTTCGCATCGGTAGCGGAGATATTGACGGCAAATTCGATCTCGACCGGCCTCCCCATTTCTTCCTGGCTGATACGAAGTATCTTATGCAACGTATCGGCGAGCGGAAACACCTCATGCTGAAGGATATTAACAAACGAGAGCACCTTCCGTCCTCCGGGATAATAACCGTCCCGGATAATCTGATCGTAGGGATCGTAGGTCGACACTATATATTTGAGCGAACCATCCGAATCAGCCTCTTTCACACTTAATTTCAGTAAATTGAAAGAGTCATCAACCGAAAACTGTTCAGCCAGATTCTGCAAATCCAAAGCATAAAAACGGGTCTGCGTTTCACGCAAAGCAAAGTCCATCGTACTCATCTGCAGAATATTATGCGGATGTAACGGAGAGAAACGCAACGTTTGTCCGCCATCAACAATATACTTTCCCAGTCCCAATGCAATATTGGCAATTCCATCTTCCGCCTTTTCATTGCCGATGGGATAGAAATTCAGCGAACGGGCGACCCCCGAAATCGTGGGATAAAAACGATCATTGTAATGGTTTCCGACCACTTCCTGCAATACGACAGCCATTTTTTCCTGATCGATCAGATTGGAAGTCGCCGTCATATAGGCTTTACTGTCATGATAAAAGACAGAGGCATAGACCGCCTTGATCGCATCGCTCACCGTTCGCAACATTTCATATTTATCTGCTATCTTCGGGACCATATAGGTCGAATAAATTCCTGCGAATGGCTGATAATGAGAATCTTCCAACAAACTGGACGAGCGGACAGCGATCGGTCCCTTCACCACGTCGAAAAACGCCATTAAATCTTCGATCAGCCGGGTCGGCAAGCTGGCTCGCAGGAAATACTTCAAGATCGTCTGGTCATCCGTATCACTCAATGCCATTGGGTAGAGTTCGTTGGTATCCATAAATTCATCGAAGATATCGGTACAGATAACCACAGTTTTGGGAATTGTTACAGCGAAATGGTTGAGTGTCAGGTCCGGATAACGTTTGACCATCGCCCCCATAAATGCCAAGCCACGTCCTTTTCCTCCTAAAGAACCGTCGCCGATCCGGGCAAAATAGCTGTACTCGTCAAACCGTTCTTTCTGATAGACGGCCACGACACCGGAGTTTTTCATGCGGCGGTATTGTACGATCAGGTCGAAAATCAGCTTCCGGGCCTCATTCATGTCGCTATAATCGCTTACGTCCACCCGTTTGAGCACTTCGGCAGGCGGGAACATGGCACGAGAGTAGAAAAAACGTGAAAAATGGTTTCGGCTCAAATGATAAACCAGCGATTCGTCGGGAATCTGAAAAAGTTTTTTCTGCAGATCTTTCAGATCTTTGATGCGCATAATTTCCTCTTTCGTTTGTGGATTCAAGATCACAAAATCGCCGAATCCAAAACGCTGCATGATTTTTTTTCTCAAATCCTGCGGGTAACTTTTAGAATTCTTATCGATAAATGAGGCATTCAATTTCTTGGCGTAGATATAATTTCCTGCTTCCGACGATTCTAACACGAAAGGAATGATCAAGCCCGTTTTCCGTACATACTGCCCGAATTCATAACCGGCATACGGATCTTTCTCACCATTCCGCAAAAAACTCATGTCGGAGATGATCCCCAATATATTGTCGCGGTACTGGTCAAAAATCCGGACCGCTTCCTCATAAGTTCTTGCCAATTTGATTTTCGGCCGTCCACGCATACGAAGCGTTCGTTGATGATCGTTCAAGGCCTCTTTTGCAAAAATCTGGCTTTGTTCCAAAACGAACTTGTACAGATGCGGTAACGCCGAAGAATAAAAACGGATCGAGTCCTCTACTAAAAGGATTATCTGTACACCTACGCTCGCCGTATCATCGGCGGCATTCATTTTGTCTTCGATCAGTTTGATGATTGCCAATAACAATTCCGAATTTCCCAACCAACTGAAAACATAGTCGATTGCACTTAGATCCTCGTTGGCGATCCGTTTGGAAACTTCCCTCGAGAAAGGGGTCAACACCACAATCGGAATAGCCGGATAGTGCACCTTTATCTCCGTTGCCGCCGCAAAGATATCCCGATGGTCCATATTCGGCATGCAGATGATTAATTCGAAATTACGGTCTTTTAGCTCCGCCAACGCCTCTTCTTCGGTGGTTACCTGCGTAAAACGCGGAGGATAACGGAGGCTGAGCGAGGTATACTCGTTGAAAATCTGTTCATCCACCCGCCCGTCATCTTCCAACATGAAAGCATCGTATTTGGTTGCGATCAGCAACACATTGTAAATACGCTTGTTCATCAAATTGGCAAAAGAGGTATCCTTAAAAACAACACTCTTATAATCAGGTATTTCATTCATAGAGGATTTCTCAAAATTGTTATCCTCAAAAGTAGCGAATCAAGCGGAGAAAAGCAATGCTTTAATAACATAATTTAAAAACATAAAAAAGAAGTGACAAAAAGTAAGCAAAATGTTTGGTTGACCCCGTGTTATTACCTATGTTTGCAAACAGAATGTTATCTTAAAAACATATTACATACTATCTATTCCTATGAAAACAGAAGTAATCTTATCTGCATTGGAAGCAAAGCACCCCGGAGAAAAGGAGTACTTGCAAGCTGTTAAAGAAGTTCTTCTTTCGATAGAAGAAGTGTACAACCAGCATCCCGAATTCGAGAAAGCAAAGATCATCGAACGTCTGGTTGAACCGGAACGCATATTTACATTCCGTGTGCCTTGGGTAGATGATAAAGGTGAAATTCAGGTAAACTTGGGATACCGTGTTCAATTTAACAATGCAATCGGCCCGTACAAAGGCGGTATTCGTTTCCATCCGTCTGTGAACCTGTCTATTTTGAAATTTTTAGGTTTTGAACAGACCTTTAAAAATGCATTGACGACCTTACCGATGGGTGGCGGTAAAGGCGGTTCCGACTTTGCTCCCCGTGGAAAGAGCGATGCTGAAATCATGCGTTTCTGCCAGGCTTTCATTCTTGAATTATGGCGCAATTTAGGTCCTGACCGCGATGTACCTGCCGGAGATATCGGTGTAGGCGGTCGCGAAGTAGGTTACATGTATGGCATGTATAAAAAATTGGCCCGCGAAAATACAGGAACAATGACCGGTAAGGGAATGGAATTCGGCGGATCGATCCTGCGTCCGGAAGCTACCGGCTTCGGAGCACTTTATTTCGTCCACCAGATGTTGGAAACCCACGGCATCGATATTAAAGGCAAGACCGTAGCCATCTCCGGTTTCGGAAATGTAGCTTGGGGGGCTGCCGCAAAAGCAACCGAATTAGGAGCAAAAGTCGTGACAATCTCCGGCCCGGACGGTTATATCTACGATCCGGAAGGGATCTCCGGCAAAAAGATCGACTATATGTTGGAATTGCGTAACTCAGGAAACGACATCGTTGCTCCTTATGTCGACGAATTCCCAGGTGCAACATTCTATCCCGGCCGCAAACCGTGGGAACAGAAAGTTGACATCGCTTTGCCATGTGCAACCCAGAATGAGCTGAATGCAGACGATGCCCGCAAACTGATTGAAAACAAGACGCTGTGTGTAGCCGAAGTTTCCAACATGGGATGTACAGCCGAAGCCGTAGATCTCTTTATCGAACACAAACAACTGTTTGCTCCGGGTAAAGCCGTCAATGCCGGTGGCGTGGCCACTTCCGGTTTGGAAATGACACAAAACGCCATGCATATTTCATGGACAGCTGCCGAAGTGGACGCCCGTTTACACCAGATCATGAGCGACATCCACGAACAATGTGTAGCCCACGGAAAGAGCGATGGATATATCAACTATGTAAAAGGAGCCAATATTGCCGGCTTTATGAAGGTGGCAAAGGCTATGATGGCACAAGGGATTGTTTAATATCTAAGGTGTGTCTATACAGAAGAGGGGATGTGTCAGAACGGATCGTTTTGGCGCATCCCCTTACATTTTGCATAGGGGAACACCAGCCTACAAGAACGTCTGTTTTTCTGACACGGTCCTCTTTTTCAATGAACTTTGTCGGGATTTTTACTGATAAAATCTTTCCATCCGGAATATGAGCGTTCCTGGTGGGGACGGTTTGACTGAAAAAAATGACAGACTGCTGCTGCCAGCCCGTCGGTCGCGTCCAACTGAGGCAACATGGATGTTTCCGGAATATGAAGTATACGCTGTAACATTCCGGCTACCTGCTCTTTAGAAGCATTTCCGTTTCCGGTAATCGCCATCTTTATTTTCAGGGGTGCATATTCGAAAATAGGGATATCTCTTTCCAACGCCGCCGCCATTGCCACCCCCTGGGCCCGTCCTAACTTCAGCATACTTTGCACGTTTTTACCGAAGAAAGGTGCTTCGATCGCCAATTCGTCGGGATGGTACTGATCGATAAGCGAAAGTACTCGTTCGAAAATCTTTCGCAAGCGAAGATAGTGATCTTCGTATTTATTCAGTTGGAGCACCCCCATCGCCTCTAAAAGCGGTTTGTTATTCGTGATTCTCAACACGCCGTATCCCATCACAATAGTTCCGGGATCGATCCCCAACACGATCTTATCTTTTATAAATGTTCCCAATCTATCTCCTCCAGTAATGTTGTGAATCCGGCAATTTTATATCCGAACCGATCGGTCAGCAGGGCGTTTATTTTTTTTCCTTCGTGCTGCAACCAGAAATCAAGCGTTTCGATATTTTTCACTTGAAATTGCAACGCCAGATTGGTTCCCTCGTCCTCGTCGGTACGCATAATCCGATACAAATGCGGATGATGCAAAAAACCGCCGGCAATTACTTGAGGGATATAACTGCTTCTCAAAAAGCCAATACCCTCGGCCTCCATCCCTTTTTCAATATGGAACGTTATGTTATATAAAATCATTTTTTATCGATAAAAACTTCTACAAAGATAGGGATATATCAGGAAAAGCACTATATTTGCAATGAAAATTCAGCGACGGGGCATTAGCTCATCCGGCTAGAGCGTCAGACTGGCAGTCTGAAGGTGATCGGTTCGAGTCCGATATGCTCCACTTCTATTTATTATTATAAAACCTGCGGGATCTCCTTTCCAGTGGAAATCGCAGGTTTTGCTTTTTTAACTCCTCCGAAATAAATTGTTTGAATCCTTTTTTGTGAATCATGCCAGAAGGTTTGATTTTATATTGAAAAACGCCCTTTTCCTGTCTGCAGAAAACCCGAAAAAATTGTCTGTCGGAAGTTTTAAAAAAACACTCCCGCTGTCACAGTTGTGACGTCGTATTGGCACAGTTGTGACAGCGTATTGTCACAAGTGTGACAAAGGCTGCTTTTTTTGAATTGCCCGGATCAATATACAAGCCCGGCGGCCTACTTTCGTTTATCACTTTTTATTCGTATTTTTGTATCTAAAAAGAATAGATATGAAGAAAGACAGACCGCTGATATTGATAACAAACGATGATGGAGTAAACGCCAAGGGGATACGCGAACTGATAAAAAGCCTGCGCGATATGGGCGAATTGATTGTTTTTGCTCCTGATGGACCTCGTTCGGGGATGTCTTCCGCCATCACATCCCTGTTTCCGATCAAGTATTCGCTGCTTGAAAAGGAGGAGGGGTTGACAATCTTTCAATGCACCGGAACACCGGTCGACTGTGTAAAATTAGCTTTAAATGTCGTTTTAGATCGCAAACCGGATCTGCTGGTCTCCGGAATCAACCACGGAGGGAATTATGCGATTTGCGTACAATATTCCGGAACGATGGGGGCTGTTGCCGAAGGGACTGTCTTCCAAGTACCCTCCATTGGCCTCTCCTTGTTGGACCATCAGAAAGATGCCGATTTTTCGGAGAGCTGCCGTTTAGGTCGAATGCTCGTCGAAAAGGTGCTGAAAGAGGGACTTCCTTACGGGACGTATCTGAACCTGAATATCCCGAACATTTCGCCGGTAAAAGGTATAAAAGCCTGTCGGCAAGCAGACGGGCGTTGGGTAAACGAATTCAAACCATCGGAGAATGGGACAGGTGAACCGGTATACTGGTTGACCGGCAATTTTGAAAACCGCCTTCCTATCCATGCCGACAACGATACAGCGGCCCTCGACAACGGTTATGCATCGCTGGTACCTTGCCGGATTGATGTAACAGACTACGCTTATTTGGAGCGATTGCAACAAACGGAAAATCCGGAGGCATGAAGTACTTTCTGATTGCAGGAGAAGCATCCGGCGATTTGCACGCCTCCAACCTGATGAAAGCATTGACGCAGTTGGATGCAGATGCCGAATTTCGTTTTTTCGGAGGGGACCAGATGCAAGCCGTCGGCGGAACGTTGGTCACCCATTACAGAGAAATGGCATTTATGGGCATTATACCCATCATACGCAATCTTCCAACCTTATTCAAGTTGTTGAAAAGTTGTAAAGACGAGATTCAAAACTTCCGGCCGGATGTGGTTATCTTAGTTGATTATCCCGGTTTCAATCTGAAAATCGCCCGCTTTGTCAAAACCGTATTGCATATACCGGTTTATTACTATATCTCTCCTAAGATATGGGCATGGAAAAAATATCGGATCCGCGATTTCCGACGGTATGTCGACCGGATGTTCTGTATCTTACCATTCGAGCCTGCCTTCTTCAGCCAATTAAACTATGCGGTTGATTACGTCGGGAATCCATCGGTCGATTCGGTCGCCCGGTACAGATCGGAACAATGTAATCGGCCGGATGCCAACTTCGAAAAGCAAGCCGGCATGGACGGGCGCCCGGTACTGGCCTTGTTGGCCGGTAGCCGCCGGCAGGAAATAGCCGCCAATTTACCGGCGATGCTACAAGCCGCTTCAGCGTTTCCGCACTGGCAGCCGGTCATAGCCGGAGCACCCGGGCTGGATCCGTCGCACTACGAACCTTATTTGGCAGCGACGAAAGCAACAATCGTCTTCAGACAAACCTATAACTTATTGGCTCATAGTGATGCCGCCTTGGTGACGTCGGGCACAGCAACCCTCGAAACGGCACTTTTTCGGGTACCGCAAGTCGTCTGCTACCATGTAAAAGGCGGTGCATTGGTGAATTTTATCTTCCGCCACTTCTTTCATGTCCCCTATATCTCTTTGGTCAATCTGATTGCTGGTCGGGAGATCGTACGAGAACTGTTCGGAAAAAATTTTTCCATAGCCTGTATCACTGAAGAGCTGAAGCGCATTTCAGCAGATGCCTCCTACCGGAACTGCATGTTACAAGGATATGAAGAGGTGATTCGTTTACTGGGTGAACCGGGAGCTTCCAAACGGGCTGCCAACCTTATTTATTCCTCTTTGAAAAATTAATATTTTTTATAAATTCAGACTGTCACATTCTACGGTTTTCCTGCATCTTCCTTATAGAAACAAGAAATCTTTAATGGGTAAAAGTTATGACGATATGTAATAAAAAAGTCTTGATGACAGGCGCACTGCTATGCACACTCTTTCTTATCTCCTGTTTAGGAGACAATGAGTCTGCCAGAAATACCCGTGCCATACCGGCTATCGTAACGATTAAACCAGTCGACGCACATGCTTGTTACCTGCAATTGGACGATTCGACCACTTTATGGCCATTGAATTACACGTCGGCTGTTTCGAAAGAACAGCGGGCCTTGATCTACTTTCAGGAAGAAAATCAGAAAGTAACCGGATATGATAAAGCCGTCACGCTGATCCGTATGGATACGATCCTTACCAAAAATATCGCACTCGATCTGGGCAGAATGAACAATGAAATTTACGGCACAAGTCCGATCGGATTAAACGCGGGCAGTTTATGGGCTAAAGGAGGCGTCTGGATCGAAGACGGTTATTTGAATATCAATTTCATAACTTATTTCGGTGGCACCAAACGCCATCTGTTGAACTTGCTGCAACCCGATCCTTCCAACCCGTACCTATTGGAGTTGAGGCACCATGCCTACGATGATCCGGCAACAACCTTACAGGAGGGATTAGTAGCTTTCAAGCTTTCAGAGCTGCCGGAAACAAATGGCGAAATTCGGAAAATATCTCTTAAATATCTGTCTTATAGTGGAGAAAGGACAATAGAACTACACTATAAATCGAAAAATTAGAAACCTTCCCACATAACTTTATTTATCATTTAGTTTTGAAAAAGGAGACATCGGGATGATGTCTCCTTTTTAATTTGCGCTTTTTCAGATAACGGTAAGCCCCTCTTTTATAGCATACTTAATGAGATCCGTAAGCCGGGAAAACCCTAACTTAGCAAGAATTTTGCTTTTGTGGGTTTCTACGGTACGGGGACTGATATTCAACTTATCGGCCACCTCTTTAATCTGCAATCCATCGCATAAAAGGCGGATAATTTCTTTTTCACGTTCCGTGAAAACTGCATCGTGCCCTTCCTTTGAGGATTTTCCGAACCATGTTTTCTTTGTAGCCGACTGGCTATGCTGGTGTTGCCTATTCAGATAAATGTCGTACATCATTTTAGCCACATTCCGACCGATAAACTGGCTTCCGCCGATAACGGTAGTAATAGCAGCTTCCAAATCTTCCTTATTCGCCAACTTGCTCAAATATCCCTCTACACCGATTTCAATCACTTCGGAGATGAGCTCTTCCGAAACTTCAGAAGACAACATAATAATCTTTATCTGAGGGTATTCCGTTTTTAAGCGACGGGCGATCTCCACGCCGGACATATCTGGCAGGATGATATCTAACAAAACCAGATCGGGAAGCGCTTCTTCCGAAAGATGTAGAAAAAATTCCGCACCGGATCCGGCTTCGTCGACAATTTTTATCGGACTGTTCGTCATCTTTTGTATCACAGAACGTATTCCTTCCCGATAAAGAGTATGGTCATCTACGATGATTGCCGACAATTTATTTTGTAATGCCATCATGTTGTTTGGTTTGAATTTATTTTTCCGGCACAGGTAATCCAAAGAATACTTCCGTCCCGCTTGTTATTTTACTGCTTATATACATCTGACTATGATTCAATTCCAACAAATCCCGGCAAAGGATCAAGCCTAACCCGCTTCCTTTTTCGCCCTGCGTTCCGTTCGTGGAGAATGTCTGCTGCCGGGTATTGAGAATGGTATTGATCTGTTCTGCCGACATCCCCACCCCGGAGTCTTTGACAGAAACGACGGCCAATCCGTTTTCCGATCGCCGATCGATAACAACGGATTTCCCTACACACGTAAACTTAATCGCATTGTTGATCAGATTCCGCAAGACTGTATGGATCATAGCCCGATCGGCAATCACAATACAGGGTTCCGTAATCCGGTTGACAAAAAGGATCTGTTTATTCCGGGCAGGAAGCGAATAGAGATTAAGCACCTCTTTCACAACATCCGACAGATCGAAAACGACCGGATGGTATTTGATTTGTCCGATCTGTAAACGCGCCCAACTCAACAGATTCAACAACAGACCCAACTGTGTTTCAGTCGATTGTCGAAAATCGAGTATTAGATGCAACAACCCTTCCCGGTCATAAGTATCGATATTTTCCAAAAGATGTTCTATCGCTAATTTCTGGGCAATCACCGGCGATTTCAAATCATGCGATATGATCGAAAACAATTTGTCTTTTGTCACATTCAGCTCCGCCAGACGTTTATTCCGTTTTCTGCGTTCCCGAGCAGAATATATCAGAAAAATAATAATAAAAACAAGCAGGAGCGATATGATGGAAAGTAAAATATACGTTGTCCTCGCTATTTTCAAATCTTTTCTCTGGATAGCCAGCTCAATGTCTTTTTCTGCAGTCTTATATTGTATGTCAAATTCTCTTGTTTTTTCTTTCAACTGCTGGTTCATAAGCGAATCTCCCAAATGCCTCGAACGCAACAGTTGTTCGAAAGCCATTTTATAATCGCCGGTCTCCCTGTAAAGTTCGCTACTGGAGGCCAATATCGCCTGCAACACTTGCTTATAGCCGGTTTCGGCAGCAATCTTTTCACCCTTATGAAGCATTTCTATTCCTTGTCTGTATGCCCCCTGTCGGGCATATACCTGCCCTAAATTCATATACGAAAGAGCTTCGATCTCTTTGTCTCCTATCGCCGATGCGATTTTCAGCGCCTCCTGCATCGACAGAATACATGAGGAGATTTCCTGTCGAGCCAACTGGATAGTCCCGATATTCATCAGGCAATTGCCGATGGCGGCACTGTCGAGGATACTGCGTTGGATTTCCAATGCCTTTTCATAATAGGTAAGGGCGGTACTCAGGTCTTCTTTCCGCTGATAAATATTGGCGATATTATTATAGATGATCGATATACCTTGCGGATTTTTTATATCTTCTGCAATCAAAAGTGCCTGCCGGTAGTAGTACAGGGCGTCATCCCATTCTTCCTGAAAGAAATGAAGAATGCCGAGTGAAGTAAGCACCCGACCTTCCAATTCTTTGTATTGCTGTTTTTTAGATATCGAAAGAGCTTCGAAGAGTGCTGAAATAGCTTTCTGGTAATTCCCCGAATAGATATTCATTTGCCCGTATCTGAAAAGGGCTTTCGTAAAATCCTGCAAGTCCGTCTGATTACGTCCTACACGAATGGCCTCTTCATAAGCCCGTGCTGCCTCTACGGCATTGTATTGCTGTTCATATTCCAGACCGAGCTGATTCCAGAGTTGGAACTGTTCCTTTTTTTCCAAAGAAGGATTGTCCAGCAGTAGATTCAAACTGTCGACAACAGGAGTCTGTGCTTGTCCGAAACGAACGGACATCAACAAACATCCCAAAAGGAGACATAAATAATAGCGAGACATGGCTGTGACTCTTTCAAGATGATCAGATATATTCTGATTTTTTTTGACAAAAATAGGAATAATTAACGAATTGCACAAATCTCTTACGGGTTTAATAACATTTTTCATCCGAACCTGCCATTCTTGGCAGCACAAAGATATACCCTGCCTGTCGGATCCGAATATTTTATAGGCGATCTTTTTCCCCATAAGTAGATCGATTTTCATGATTTTTTCATGTTTTTTTTGAATAAAGAAGCAACGTTTTTGCCGTCAGTCTCGTTTATAGTAATGAATGATGGAGCAGAAAACCGCACATATTATTGAAAAATGCCGCAAAGGCAACCGATCGGCACAATGGACGTTATACAATCGCTATGCCGGAAAGTTGTATGCCGTTTGCCTGTATTTGATCGGCCATAAAGAAGAGGCGGAAGAGGCGATGCAGGATGCGTTCTTGAAAATTTTCTCCGGATTAGACCGCTTGTGGCTCGACAAGTTGCCGGATAACGAACCACAATATGAGGCATGGATGCGGAAAATAGCGGTTCATACGGCGATCGACTATCTGCGAAAAAAGGAGCTTGTATGGGAAGAAATACCGGAAAATTATGCAGAAATGGAAACCGGAGAGGAAGACCGGGAAGAAGAGGTGGCGCTTTCCATTGCACGGATAAAGGAAAATATACTACGACTTCCGGATGGATACCGGGTCGTCCTTTCGCTGTACCTTTTCGACGGGTATGATATGGAGGAGATCGCCTCTATTCTGCATCTGCAGCCGGCAAGCGTGCGCAGTCAATATCTACGTGCAAAGCGTAAATTGTTGAATTTGATTAAAAACGAACAAGAAAATGGATAAACTGAAGGATTTTATTGATACAAATAAATCAGCTTTTGAAGAAGAGGCATTGCCGGAAGGGCATCGGCTCCGTTTCGAAAAGAAAATGAACACCCGCAGAAAGAAACAGTTGCGCTGGTCGCTTCAGATCGGGCTGGCAGCAGCAGCCTCTTTGGCTTTATTCTTTTATTGGTGGTTCCCGGGCGATCTTCGGCAGCCGGCAGCCGGCCAGATGTCGGAATGCATGCTCCGTCGAGAAATGCAAGAAGTGCGCCTGTACTATTCCATGCAGATCGATGAAACTGTTTTGCAAATGGAAACGCTCTATCGCCACCAGCCCGTTTCGGGAGTGAAAGAGATTTTTCAGGAGAGCAAACAAGTACTGGCAGAAACAAAGGCTTTCGAAAAAGAGATATTCCCCGAATTACCCTGTTCGGAAAAGAGCATGGTTGCCATCAACCAACATTACGGCAGCAGTTTGGAATGCTTGGAGACCATGCTGGAACAAATGAAAGCCTTAAAACAAAAACATAATCATTAAAATAACAAGTATATGAAGACAAAATTTTCAAATCCACTGTTTCATTTTTTTGTGTGTGTCCTGCTTTTCGTGCCGTTCTACATACAGGCAACAATCGACCAGACACCACGTACAAAAGAATATGTAAAAACTTTTCAGGTCGGCCCCGACGATCGGGTCTATGCAGACAACAAATACGGCAATATCACGGTGACCCACTGGGATAAACAAGAGGTCTCTGTTAAGGTGGTGGTAACGGCCAAAGCCCGTACAGAAGAGCGGATCAAAGCTCTGTTGGAACATCCGCAAATCCGCATCGAAAAGCAAAACGGACGGATAGAAGCGGTAACCAGCTTCCGATCGGGGAATTTTTCAACCAAATCTGGGGAGTCTTTTTCGATCGATTACCAGATCCAGATGCCGGCAAAACAGACCTGCGAATTGAACCAGAAATACGGAGATATCAAAATGCCTGCTCAAAATCCGGGGAAATGCCATCTGAACGTTCAATACGGAAATGTGCAAGGAGGTGATTTTACAGGAAACTGCTTATTGGACATCAAATACGGGAATGCAAACATCAAAAATTGCAGCAACTTGGAAGTAGATGGCAAATACTCGAATTTCACTCTGGGCGCCATCGCCCGATTGGATTTACGTCTCGATTACGGAAATTTACAGATGGAAGAATTAGAAAATGGGTCTGTCGAACTGGCATATAGCAAATGCACCATCGAAAAGGTGAATCAGAGCTTATCCATCCCCAAATTGGGATACACAACCATGAATATTCGCGAATTGAAATCCGATTTCAAAAAGGTGGATGCAGATGCCCGTTATAGCAACCTGAATATCAAAATAGATAAAGCAGCCTCTTTCTCGGTAGACGCTTCCAATTTACGATACGGGAATTGCAGTATAAAAGGGTTTGATACGGTACGCCGGCAATCCGATACCGAATCGGGCGATTTCGACAGCCGCTCGGAAAAGATAAATGATTACCGGCTAAAGGTCAACCAAGGAAAACACGGACAGATCCTGTTTGACGGTAATTCATACAGTAATATCAAGGTAACAACGTTTTAATTTCCTTTCATAAAAACAGAAACCGAAACCGGATACTAAAAAACCCAAGGGGCTGCACCGAAACAATTGTTTCGACACAGCCCCTTTTTTCTATTAATGAAATACGAGAAAAAATTACTTCACATAAGCTGCATTATTCAAGAAGTCAAAACTCTGCTGAACGCTGGCAACCGGATCATTATTCGTATATTGCTCAACTTCTACATACCAATCTTTCACATTGTTTGCATACATCTGGTCGAAAATCGGCTGGAAGTTTATTTTTCCGCTGGCTCCGATTTCTTTTTCGTCTTTGATATGGATCGCCTTGAACTGGCTCGGACGGTTTTTCAAATAAGCAACAGGATCGGCACCAGCAACAGTAACCCAATACACGTCCATTTCGAAAAATACATGATTCGGGCTTACATTGTCCAATAAGAAATCATAGATCAGCTGATCTTCAATCTTACGGAATTCAAAATTATGATTGTGATACCCGAAAGCAATGCTGGCAGCAGCCGTTTTGTAACCTACGGTATTGAAATAGTCGCAATACATCTTGAGGTCGTCTAACGTCGTCTGATCGGTAACCGGCATCCACGGCTGTACCATATATTTTACGCCCAGTTCGTTGTGCGCATCGATCGCCTGGTCCCACCATGCCATTACTTCAGTCTCTTTATCTTTCGAAAATGCCTGACCTAAATGGGCACTAGTACATTTCATGCCCAAGTCATTGACCATTTTTTTAAATTCGGCCGGAGCCAAACCATAGATTTTACCATTGTCATAACCTGCTGTTTCCAAGTTTTTATAACCCATTTTAGAGGCCGTTTCCAATACTTTCTGGATACCTTCCTCTTTTACCAGATCCCGCAAAGAATACAATTGAAGACCTATATTTTTAGCAGATTGAGCTGCGGAAGTCGTTTTTCCTCCACAGGAAGATAACAGCTGCGGCATAACCATACCGCCGGCAAGCAAGAATGATGCTTGTTTTAAGAAATCACGTCTGTTTTGCATAATACTAAAAAATTACGATTATTTATTTTTTCACAAAAGTAACACATAATTTGGGCATACTGATGCCTAAAGTGTTAAAATCACAAAAATAAATCCGTTTTTCTTTTTATCGGCCCGTTTTACTTTTATCATACAACGGTACTGTTTTTTAGAAGATTCTTTATCATTCCGTTTCCTTCAGCCCTACATAATTGATCTAAATAATATTTTCGTTCAAATAGCATACATTTCTGTGTCTTGACACAAATTTATACAGCATAAATCCACCTTTTATTCGATTTGCACAAGATTACGCTTGCTATTTTAACGTTTTTTATACGGTTTCTGCCATTCCAATACCAAAACAAAATACCTCTTTTCAATAGTGAGCCTTTTCCGCTTTCTGTATACGGAAGCCCTCCAAGGGAAAAATCCATCATCCGCTCTCCCTTTACTGTTTGTAAGAAGAAAAATATCCCGTACATTTGCTTTCGTAAAAAACAGACGGAGATGGAGTGGAT
>JBHCAZ010000019.1:0-2745 GCA_041798765.1 Parabacteroides sp.
AAGGCCCGCGAAGGGGTTACTTTCTCCGAAGCATGTGAAAAAATGGTCGACCGGAATGCTTTTGGTATGATGATGGTTGCCGTTGGAGATGCAGATGCCTTTATTACAGGAGTATACAGTCGCTACTCGGAGGTGACCAAAATGGCGAAACAGATTATCGGCATCCGGCCCACGTATAAATATTTCGGAGCAATGAATATTCTGACATGTAAAAAAGGAACTTTTTTCATGGCCGATACCTTGATAAACAGACATCCCTCTACCGAAGTGTTGATTGATGTAGCGCGACTGACACACGACGCCGTCAAATTCTTTGCCCACGAACCGGTAATGGCCATGTTGTCATACTCTAATTTCGGAGCCGACAAACAAGGAAGCCCACAAAAGGTACACGATGCCATTGACTTTTTACATAAAAATTATCCGGAAATAAAAATTGACGGCGAAATGCAGGTACATTTTGCGCTGAACCAGAAATTGCGCGACGACATGTTCCCTTTCAATAAGCTAAAGGGTGAAAATGTCAATGCATTGGTATTCCCTAATTTAAGTTCGGCAAATAGTGCCTATAAGCTGCTTGATACGTTAGGGGTTACCGAGACGATCGGACCGATCCAAATGGGACTGAACAAGCCGATTCATTTCACCGACTTGGAAAGCAGCACCCGCGACATTCTCAATCTGACGACCGTTGCCGTTGTCGATGCGATTGTGCAGGAACAAATCGAAAAACAACAACAATAAGCATCTCTTTTTGGCCCTAAAAAACCGACAAAATTGTCTGTTCGAAAGGTTAAGAAAAAAAGCTCCCGATGTCACAGTTGTGACAAGCCTTTGTCACAGTTGTGACAGCGTATTGGCACAGTTGTGACAGCGTATTGGCACAGTTGTGACAGATTGATCCCGAAATACAACGGTGCAGACAATAAAAAAACGAGATAATCCTAAAAAAAGGACTATCTCGTTTTTTATTTCCAAGAGAAAAATTATCCGTTCATCGAGGCCAAAAACTCCATATTGTCGAATGTCTGTTCCATTCGTTTCTTAACGAATTCCATCGCTTCGATCGAGTTCATATCCGAAAGGTATTTACGAAGAATCCACATCCTGTTCAACGTTCCGTCATCCTGCAACAGATCATCGCGGCGCGTACTGGAAGCCATAATATCCACCGCCGGATAAACACGTTTGTTAGAAAGTCGGCGATCCAACTGCAATTCCATATTTCCGGTACCTTTAAACTCTTCGAAGATGACATCATCCATTTTCGATCCCGTTTCGGTCAATGCCGTTGCCAGAATGGTCAAGCTACCTCCGTTTTCAATATTACGGGCTGCTCCGAAGAATCGTTTCGGTTTCTGCAAAGCATTTGCGTCTACACCTCCGGAAAGGACCTTGCCGGATGCCGGTTGTACTGTATTGTAGGCACGTGCCAAACGGGTAATAGAGTCTAACAGAATAACCACATCGTGTCCACATTCAACCAAACGTTTTGCCTTATTCAATACGATTTCGGCTATTTTCACATGCCGTTCGGCAGGTTCGTCGAACGTAGAGGCAATCACCTCGGCATCGACACTGCGTGCCATATCGGTAACCTCTTCCGGACGCTCGTCTATCAGCAAGACAATCATATATACTTCCGGATGATTTGCTGCGATCGCATTGGCTATATCTTTCAGCAACATCGTTTTACCGGTTTTCGGCTGGGCAACGATCAAACCACGCTGTCCTTTTCCGATCGGCGAGAAAAGATCGACGACACGAACGGAAATATTGTCGTATACTTTAGCCGATTTACGCCCTGTCAACATAAATTTTTCGTCCGGGAAAAGCGGGGTCAGGTGGTCGAACGGCACACGGTCGCGCACTTCTTCGGGTGTACGTCCGTTTATTTTGTCGACCTTTACCAGCGGAAAATATTTTTCGCCTTCTTTCGGAGGGCGAATCGCCCCTTCCACCACATCGCCTGTTTTCAGTCCGAACAGCTTGATTTGCGACTGAGAAACATAGATATCATCGGGAGAAGAGAGATAATTATAATCCGACGAACGCATAAAACCATATCCGTCCGGCATCATCTCCAAGACGCCTCTACCCGTCAATATGCCATCAAATTCGTAAGGTTTCTCCTGCGGAATATTGGCATTATTGTTCGTATTGTTATTGTTGGCATTACGCTGGTTGGCGTGATTGTTTTTATTATTATTCGGTTGTTGGCGAGGAGGATTATTTACCGGCGCTTCATTATTCGATGTTTTCTGCTCCGGCTTTACAGGTGAAGAGGAGAATGGAAAAACCTGATCAAGCACAGATTTGGCATCCGGATGCCTGAAAACAACCCGTTTAGGCTCGTCGGACGTATTTTGAGACTCTTCAGTCGGATCTATTTCTTCTTTCTTTTTCGGATCTGCAACGAGGCCTTTACTGTCTCGTTCCTCATCGCCGGCTTCACCCGCTACTACCACAACCGGCGGCAACAGTTTTTTTTCAGACTTAGCCGCTGGCCCATTCTTTGAAGCTGGCTGTTGTTGAGGTTCCGGACGGGTAGATACAACGGGAACAGACTCATTCAAAGGAGCATTCGCAGAAATTTTCATTTTCGATGAGGCCAGCTCTTTTTCTTTTTTGTTGTCGGCAGTCTGATCAGAAGAAGCCATCTTTTCTTTTTTCTCTATCCGAACACGTTTTTTGCGTTCTGCCGGTTCGTTTTTCTCGACGGGAACCTCATCGGCTTGTATGGCA
>JBHCAZ010000020.1:0-5736 GCA_041798765.1 Parabacteroides sp.
AAAAGAGAACGTATTCGACAAAATGGTTGTTTATAACAAGAAAAACATAGTCGAAGCCGGTGTGAAAAATGAGGAAAAGGGACGTGTTTTCAAAAACGACGACCAGACGATCGGACAAAACCCGAAAGTATACGTTAAAATACCCTCTCCAGACAAATTTTCCCATTTTTATGACAAAATAGTCGCAGAGAATCAGGTCACGACACCCGTCAGCTTCGAAGAGGGTGAAGATATGTTGTGGAATTTCATCGTTTCTTTCGGACCGTTTTTATTGATTATCGTTATCTGGATCTTCCTGATGCGACGTATGTCGGGAGGTGCCGGGTCCGGACCCGGCGGCGTTTTCAACGTAGGAAAAGCCAAAGCCCAACTCTTCGATAAGGATAACGAACACAAAGTGACATTTAAAGATGTAGCCGGACTTTCCGAAGCGAAACAGGAAGTGGAAGAAATTGTCTCTTTCTTGAAAGATCCCGGAAAATATACCGAATTGGGAGGAAAAATTCCGAAAGGCGCGCTGCTTGTTGGACCTCCGGGTACCGGAAAGACGTTATTGGCCAAAGCCGTTGCGGGCGAAGCGGATGTACCGTTCTTCTCGCTTTCGGGTTCCGATTTCGTCGAAATGTTTGTCGGCGTAGGCGCCTCACGTGTACGAGATTTGTTCCGGCAGGCCAAAGAGAAAGCGCCCTGCATTGTCTTCATCGACGAAATTGATGCCGTAGGACGTGCACGAGGTAAAAATGTCAATATGAACAATAATGATGAACGTGAAAATACACTCAACCAGTTATTGACCGAAATGGACGGGTTCGGATCGAATAGCGGCGTCATCATCTTAGCGGCAACAAACCGGGCGGATATTTTAGATAAAGCCCTGTTGCGTGCCGGACGATTCGACCGGCAGATACATGTCGAATTGCCTGACCTGAACGAACGGAAGGCGATCTTCGGGGTACATTTGCGCCCGATCAAAATAGACGAAAGTGTCGATACCGAATTCTTGGCCCGCCAAACGCCGGGATTCTCCGGGGCAGACATCGCGAACGTATGTAACGAAGCGGCATTGATCGCCGCCCGCAACGGAAAACAGTTCGTACAGAAAGAAGACTTCATGAATGCGGTAGACCGTATCGTAGGCGGATTGGAAAAACGGAGCAAGATAACGACAGCGGAAGAACGCCGGAGCATTGCCATCCACGAAGCCGGACACGCCACCTTGAGCTGGCTGCTGGAACATGCCAATCCGCTCGTAAAGGTAACGATCGTACCCAGAGGAAAAGCATTAGGGGCTGCCTGGTATCTGCCGGAAGAACGGCAAATAACTACACGCGAACAACTGCTCGACGAAATGTGTGCCACATTGGGCGGACGCGCAGCCGAAGAACTGGTGTTGGAAAAAATATCGACCGGTGCCTCCAATGACCTGGAGCGGGTGACCAAACAAGCCTATGCCATGGTCGTTTATTTCGGGATGAGCGACCGGCTGCCGAACTTGAATTATTATGATTCCAGCGGGCAGGATTGGGGATTCACCAAACCGTACAGCGACGAAACCGCCCGCCTGATTGATCAGGAGGTGCAGAAAATCATCAACGGCCAATATGAACGGGCTAAACAGATCTTGAAAGAACATGCCGACGGACATCAAGCGCTTGCGAATGTTTTGTTAGAACGAGAGGTCATCTATTCGGAAGATGTGGAACGGATTTTCGGCAAACGGGCATGGATCTCCCGTTCGGAAGAGATTCTGGAACAGCAACTGAAAGCCGGCCAAGAACCGGAAGAGACGGCATAGTAAACACAATAGATCATGACTAACCTGATAAAAAGAGGATTAACCGGCACTCTATTCGTAGTAGCGATTATGGGGTCCATCACGTTGCATCCAATTGCTTTTCTCTGCCTGTTTGCCTTGATAACCGGATTGACGATATGGGAATTCGGCCGGCTGATCCAGCCTTATATTCCGGCAGATAATCTTGTACATATCGTAAATGTACTACTTGGGGTGTACTTGTTCATTGCTTCGTTCCTTTTTGTGAACAGAATCATGGACATTACGGTTTATCTGACGTACATCGCGTTAATCATGGTAACAATCATTGCAGAGTTGTACAAAAAAGAGGATAATCCGATATACACTTGGGCACATACCATGCTTACCCAAATATATTGCGCCGGTACATTTTCGCTGTTGAATTTCATCGGGACAGAAGAGGTCTTCGATCCTCCATTCAATTACAATCCAACCTTTATCATCGCGTTATTTATATTTATTTGGTTAAATGATACAGGAGCTTACATCGTCGGCTCGCACATCGGGAAACGGAAACTTTTCAAACGCATCTCTCCTAAAAAATCATGGGAAGGATTCTTTGGGGGACTCGTTACTACGATCATCGGATCTCAAATATTTGCCTTATATGCTCCACAAGTCGGTTGGTACCATTGGCTGGCCTTGTCAATCATCATCGTGGTGGTCGGCACATGGGGCGACTTGGTCGAATCGCTCATGAAACGGACAGTCCAAGTAAAAGACTCGGGCAACCTGCTTCCCGGACACGGCGGTATGTTAGACCGCTTCGACAGCGTGATACTTGCTATTCCGGCCATGTTTATCTACATCTTCCTTGTTATTCGAAATTAAAGGTCAAGGTTACCATCCGGGAGGTGGCTTTCGATAAAGAATTGGTATATCTCAGGATATCGGGATCGTTCAGGTCGTTTCTGTTTTTTTCCAACAGATCCACTAACCCGAAACTGAATTTCAATTCCGGACAGAGCTTGAAGAACGGAAGGTAGAAGTCGCATCCGAGTCCGAATTCGATACCGAAATCCATACTTTTCAACAAGACCGGGTTTCCTTTTTTACGTCCTAAATCGAAAGCCCCATACAGACCGCCAATCACATAGGGACGGTAATTATTGACCCGGAAAGCCGCATATTTTACATCCAACGGAAAAGTCAGGTAATTGGAACGGACCGAGGTAGAAAAAGGGACCTCCTCCTCATGGTCCGGACGATGGAAACGAATTTTCTTATCTCCGAAATGAATGGACGGAGATAAACGCAGGCTGAAATAGGGGTTCAGGTACAAATCGCCGATGACTCCGACCGAAAAACCGGGCGAATAACCGGGTATTTCAGCATACCAGACACCGTCGTCGGCCATAAATCCGTTATTCGTCAGAAGCAGATCCTGAGCATGCATGCCGATATGAAACCCCAAATGGTACCATTTCAAATCGGCATACGGTTGATTTTTCACCTTTTCCTTCTGCCCTACTGCCGATACGGCAGCAAGGAAAAAGCATCCTATTATTAAAAACAGACGTTTTCGCATCTTTTCTTTCTCGTTACTTTATTATTGTCATAACGAAAAAAAGACCTGCTTATTGCAACATTTTGAAAGTTTATTCGCATACAACCGTTCATTTATCCCCTTGTCGAGACAAATTGCATACGAAATGCAGCTACAAAAAGAGCCTAAACGTTTTCCGACAGATAAAAATAAACAGTCAGATATTTTTTTGTTACAAAGAAAGACTTACATTTGCAGAGACTAATAGAGTTATCAATATAAAACGGAAAAAAAATGGCTTACGTAATTAGTGACGATTGTATCGCTTGCGGTACATGTATTGACGAATGTCCGGTAGGAGCAATTTCAGAAGGCGACAAATACAGTATCGACCCTGAAATGTGTACAGATTGTGGAACTTGTGCAGAAGTTTGTCCGACAGAAGCAATCCATCCGGCATAAACAAAGAAAGGCCGCATATTCGACCTTAAAAAAGAGGGATGCCTAATAAAGGCATCCCTCTTTTTATATAAAACCGCCCTCGGCGTACTCCTGCCTGGGTTTTGTCTTTCTGTCCGGATAAGCCCAACGACGGGCATGATTTTTTACATACCCGCCGGGCTGTCGGAAGAAATCGTTTATATGCCAAACAATGAGAGTATGTCAAATAAAAGTAAATCTCAGAAGTTAGATTAAAAAAACTTCAAGGTTCACTTTTTTTGAACAACTCCTTTCGTTCTATTTGTTAACCATTCAGAAATCAATATCCAATTTGATAGCCTCCGAATCTTCTTGGCCTAACGAATCGTGTCGCCGCAGATTTTCGCCGGCATTTACCCGTTTGATATAGCCGATCACATCGTCCATACCATCCATAAATTTATCGAAATCTTCTTTATAAAGAAAAAGTTTATGTTTTTCAAAAGTAACGGCCGCTCCTTCTCGTTGCTGGATTTTCTTGCTTTCCGTTATGGCAATAAACAGATCATCCTGCAAATTTCGTTTAACATCCAAATAATAAATACGTTTTCCGGCTTTAATCGCTTTCGAATATAAAATTTCCTTGTCACCGATTTTTCTCTCTAAATCTTCCATCCCAATACTTATTTAACACCTTTCCACACTAACACTATAAAGTAGCTCCAAATATGTACATTATTTTTTAATAAATCACTATTTTTTCAATTGTTTTCTACTATAAAGACATGAATTTATTCTATTAAGGGATATAAACAGATGCTATCGGATGTTTTCCCATAAAAAAACATTTTTTCACGAATGAAGGTTGACTATACACGGTTTCTTAAAAAAGGAGATGCCGGCATATTGAAAGAAACGATCAGCAGCCACATGGCTTCTCGTATGCATCAATACCCCGACATCCCCGTTTCATCCGAAAGGATCAGTTCTTCCGGAACGTTTTTTATATCATCAATCTTCAGCCTGTGTAGCTTCGTATTCTTTCAGCAATTTATCTTGTACATCCGATGGTACAAGCTCGTAATTTGCAAATTTCATGGTGAAAGAAGCACGGCCGCCGGAAATCGAGCTCAAAGAAGTCGAATAATTCGACATTTCTTTCAAAGGCACTTTTGCCAATAACTTTTCATACCCTTTTTCACTATTCATACCCATGATAATAGCACGACGCCCTTGCAAATCGCTCATTACGTCACCCATATAGTCTCCCGGTACAGAAACTTCCACATCATATACCGGTTCCAGGATCTTAGGTCCGGCCTCTTTAAAGGCTGTACTGAACGCATTACGTCCTGCCAGCATAAAGGAAATTTCGTTACTATCAACCGGGTGCATTTTTCCATCGTATACGATGATCCGTACATCGCGGGCATACGATCCGGTGAGCGGCCCCTGTTCCATGCGGCCCATGATACCTTTCAGAATAGCCGGTAAGAAGCGGGCATCGATTGCACCACCGACAATACTGTTCACAAAGACCAGTTTACCGCCCCATTCCAGGTCGATCGTCTGTGTGTCGCGCACGCTGATCTTGTATTCCTGTCCGCCGAAACGATACGTATCCGGAGCCGGCATACCTTCGTAATAAGGTTCGATGATCAGATGCACTTCGCCAAACTGCCCGGCACCTCCGGATTGTTTCTTATGTCTGTAATCAGCCCGTGCCGATTTGGTAATGGTTTCCCGATACGGAATTTTCGGTTCAAAAAAGTTGATCGGCAACTTATCGTTGTTTTCAATACGCCATTTCAACGTTCTCAGATGGAATTCTCCTTGTCCGGAAACGATCGTCTGTTTCAATTCTTTCGACTGTTCGACCACCCATGTCGGATCTTCTTCGCGCATCCGGATCAATATTTCCATCATCTTCTCAGCGTCCGCTTCATTTACCGGTTTCACCGCACGGCGATATTTCGGATCCGGATATTTAATAAAGTCGAAACGATACTCGCAA
>JBHCAZ010000021.1:0-4204 GCA_041798765.1 Parabacteroides sp.
AAACCATTTTCGACGAAAACATCCATTGCAATCCGTTAGAGACATGGACCCATACAATCTCCGGAAAGAACGTGCCGGCTGATCAAAAGCTGCGCGTTTACCTTGGAGATAACGAACTCTTTTATTCGGAAAATGAGCATGAAAATCTTATTTCTCGACCGAAAGAAATTCCCGCCGATTTCGATCCGCAATCGGTATACGGGCTGTACCTCAGTGGCGAACAGTGGATGAATCAAAAGGAATATGTACAAGCGGAAAAAAAGCTGAAAGAGGCACTTGAAAAAGATCGTTATTTTGTTCCGGCTCTGATCCGGCTATCTGATCTATATCATCGTTGGGGACGATATGCTGAAGCGCTCGAATTGATCCGTTCTGCCTTGAGTATCAACACCTACGATGGAGAGGCCAACTATCTATACGGATTGTGTAATATGCGATTGGCACGCTATACCGATGCAAAAGACGGATTTTCGATAGCTACACGCGAACCGGCTATACGCTCGGCAGCATACAGTGCCTTAGCGGGACTTTTTATTCGGGAGAAAAATTGGGAAAAAGCGGCTGCCTACGCACAGAAAAGTTTGTCGTCGAATGCGCGCAATCTATCGGCATTACAGGAACTGATGCTCTGCTACCGGAAATCGGGGCAAAAAGAGGCCGCGACCAATTTACAGCAGCAGGTATTAGAGAATCTTCCGCTGGCTCACGGTATCCGTTATGAACAATATGCAACGGCCCCTACTGATGCAAACCGCAAGGATTTCAGCGATTTGATACGAAATGAGTTGCCGCAGGAGACCTATCTCGAACTGGCGCTTTGGTACGAGTCGGTGGGCTGCGAAGAGGAGGCTTTGGATCTGCTGTCGTTTATTCCGGATTATCCGATGGCATGCTACCGGAAAGCCTGGTTGCTACACCGGCAAGGAAAAAAGGCAGAAGCGGAAAAGGCCATTTCCGAAGCCGAGCGATGCCCGCTTGACCTGATATTTCCTTTCCGGGCGGAAAACAAAGAGGTTATGGAATGGGCATGCACAAAAACAAGTTCATGGAAGCCGCTTTATCTGTTGGCCTTGCTGGAACATGCCAACGGCAATAGCCGACAAGCATATACGCTGCTCACCCGTTGTAAGGATGTTCCTTTTTATCCGTTCTACCTTTATAAAGCCTCTTTCGAAAAAGGAGAAGAACAGCTGGCCGACTTAAAAAAGGCCGAATCTTTAGGAACAAACTGGCGTACCGGCTATGCATTGATTCGCTACTATGAACAACAAAAGGAATGGGTACTGGCCAACAGCACAGCAGCGCGTTATTATAAACGATTTCCCGACAATCATCTGATCGGGTTGATGTATGGAACGACCCTATCGGATATAGGAGACTATCGGAAAGCCATCCGTTTACTGCAAAACATTCGGGTATTGCCGAACGAAGGTTCTTACATCGGCCGCATGGTTTATCGGAAAGCTAATTTATATGAAGCGATGACTTTCTTGAGAAAAAAGAATTTCGGAAAAGCATTGCAATCGATCGAGAATTCGAAGATATGGAGCGAAAATTTAGGGGTAGGAAAACCTTACGACGACCAGATTGACTACACGTTAGAAAATTATATGGAAGCGCAAGCGCAAATCGGGAAACCGGAGAAAGCACAGGATTTATTACGTAAGGTAGCCGAAATTACACCTTCTAAAACTTATTTCAGATCGATCTATCTGTTAGTAGCCTTGGCTCAAAAACAGTTAGGCAATCACGAAAAAGCCGATAAATGGGTAAATAGCTGGTCTACCGAGTATGCGGGCAATCCGGTTGCCCAATGGTGTGCCGCCATCTATCAGGGAGCACATAAAAAAGCCGGCCAATTGTTGAAACAGAGAGAGACTCCATCTGAAACAACACCCTGGGAGGCAAGCTATATCGATCAAAATTTTGATCTGATCGTCCGTCTTTTTCAATAATCGCCTGATGGAGATCGTTTAGCAAAATCTTTTTCGGCAAAAAACAAGTTCCCAATTTTCTAAAAAATGGGGCTGTCCAAAAAGTCGGATAGCCCCATTTTGTTATTGTTTATTTCAGTAAAAAACATGCTTTTTCGCTCCTGTATGGAGGGGATAGAAGCTTGTTGAAATGATTGCTCTGCGGCATAACCTACGCCACTAAAAGAGACGTATGTTCAAAACAAGCCACCTCTCTTGCATCAAGATATATTATGTCTCAATTTAACCTTTACAAGATAGGAAAAGTTTTTTCCGAATACTTCATCAGAAGCAAAGATCAGGCTTTTTCCTGCTATCGGCTGATTATAGATTTCCCCGCCGGTAAATGTGAGTTGTAAGGAGTTACACGGCGTCGGATCCAAAAAGTAATGATAGGTGCTTGTAGAAAGAAATGCATTCAGAGAAGCGTCGAAATTGGATGCCGGAAATAATACATTTTCGCTCACCTCATCATAGTTCGGATCTTCAGCACCGGTAGTCAATCCGTACGTAATACTGATCGGAACCAAATTGTCCAGTCTCATTCCCAATGTTGCACTGATATTTCCGAAATTTTCCTCGCCTTCGAGTTGTATACGCATTCTTGCTCCCCTACGCTCTAACGTGAATTTGACGTATTGGTCCGGATCTTGGTTAATAGGAACATTCGTCCAACCAAACAACCCTTCGTCTACATTTTCGCGCAAAAGAACCAATTGATGCTGACTTTGGTCAAAAGTCACCTTATCGGTTCTGTAGAGAAAGAAAAGGTATGTTCCGTGCGGCAGTACCAAATTGGGATTCGGTCCCGTAGGAACAAACTGGTTATTGACAACATTTCCGACAAGCGCTCCTTTTAAAGTTCCTCCTTGATATGCCAACAGCGTATAATTATGTTCGCTCAGGCTACGTGTAACGAATCGTCTTTCATCGCTTTTTTGCTTGTCCAAAACACGTTCGACAGAAACTTGCGCCTCCACGCCATTCCCCAAATCAAAAATTTCCACCGGATTTTGTCCTGCTTTTCCGGAATGCAACGCAGGGCGTTCTTTATAGTCAGCGTCTTCGGCTTCTACTACTTCAAACCGGATGTTCTTGGCCACATCCACCATTTTTTCAACAGGGGTATCATTTGATTTTTTATCACACCCCGTTCCGATAACGGCCATCAATAGTGCCGCCATAACGATCCATTTATTTCCTATGCTATACGAATGCATCCTTTTTGTTTTTTTGTTACAGAACTGTTTTTTCATTGCTAATAAAAATCAATCGTTCCACCATCAAGGGTTATTTCTTCTTCCCACTCCGGTTCGGTACTGTTTTGTGCATCCGGCTTTACAGAGGTACAAAAACTTCCTTCCAACATCACTCGAATAAATTCGCATCCAGGTTTTCCATAAGGCAATTTATTAGCTGTCTCAAAATGTGCTGTTTGACTCATTCTTTTCTCCAATAAAATTTATTTATAATTATACTACAAATGTATTTGTGTATTGTTTCTGTATTAAAACGGTTCTCAAAAAAACAATTTATACGTCTGAAAATATTCACCTTTTTTCTTTTTAGCAACTGTCAATCGATACAGCAACTTTCTTTAAAACAATTTTCTTCGACTAAAAAACGGCACAAAGGTAATAATTTATTCAAAGACTTTTGTTTAAAAACACATAATAGACTCTTTTTTTTGCATTTATTTAATCTTTATATCCAGAAATTCACCCTCCAAAGAACCTTTAGGTAAAAATAAACGATAAATGTATTCGGGCATATCCTTTTTACTTATAAAGATAATTTCTATTTCTTTGTTTCTCATTTTTGCAGTAATCATTTTCATAAAACGTACCTCTTTATTATATTCGTTTATCATACGATACAGCAACATAAAAACGACTCACCTATTTTGTTGAAAATATCCGCATAATAGACGTTCTTCAAAAAGCTTTTGTCAGATTATCCCGGTTAATTTGGCAATAGCATAGGAGGTCGCTTGCAAGGATCGTATTTTCATTGTGTAATATTCTAAAAATCACACCTATATGTTATTCAGATTTTTCTCAATATTCAAGACGCTCCGCAGAAAAAAAAGAGGAACAGATTCTCATTCAGAAGGTAAAAACAGGCAAAAACAACCGCAGAAGCTGATGCTCCGGCCATTTACGGCCTCCGCCGCAAAAGGTTTGTCGCCTTCCACCGTCGAGAACTATAAAACCGCCGTCCGCTCGTTCATC
>JBHCAZ010000022.1:0-3219 GCA_041798765.1 Parabacteroides sp.
GGATCCAAGAGCGCGATTGTTTTTCCGGCATTGGCCAATGCCGCCGGAAACGTTTTCATCGGGACTTTAAGTCCCGGCGTTTCCGTACCAATCTCCCTTCCCTCCCGAAACAACAATGCATACGTGTCCGGAGAAAGAACCGCCTCGCCGATATTTTTTGCAACCCCACCATAAACGAAACGCCATCCGGCAAGTGAAATTTCCCGATTCGAGGCATTGTATACTTCAACATATTCGGTTTCAGGAAGAGCAGTCAACCCTTTAGGATCCGCCATAATTTCGTTGATCACGATCTCACCCTCTTCGAACGATCCGGTCGGAGCATTCCCGGGCGAATCCGCTTCATTTTCTGTTTCTTGCAGTCTGACCGTTGTCGAATAGGGCGGCATAGGCGTTCCTCGTTCCGAGCAAAGCCCCTTGTAAGAAATCGTATAGTCTCCTCCGGGTTGCATCTCCTGGCTGAAAAGGGCCCCTATCTCCGTTTTCGTTTGTTCATCCACATAATGCGCCCGATAAGCATCCCCGATATCCGAAATGGAAAAAACCGCCTCGCCGATATCCACCGGTTTATCAAATAAGAAACGGAGCATATCCAAGGAAACCGGTTCGATATTCACCAGATGCGGAAGTACCTCCTCCCCTTCTTTTTCGTCCGTTTCGTGGGTATTTTCGCCTTCCAGCGGAGTTGGAGAGACATAGTCGGAAACGGTTACCGGTCCGATACCGAACAAATCACTTCTTGTTTTCGTATAATAAAAGGTAAAAATCATCGTACCCGAAGCCGGCGGCTCCTTTATCGGATAGATGCAACTCCCCTCCAAACGATAGCCCGGCCTGTTGTCCAACCGGCTGTAGAATGTCCACTTTTCATTCTTTTCAAGCGTCACTTTGACATGTAATAAAACCGGAAGTTCTCCGAAATCAATCGCTTTCCGGGCAAACAAGTCTACCTCCCCATGCCTGCGCAATCCCAATTTCCGATCTCCCTGATAACCGATCCGTACATAATAAAAGCGGTCGGAATTTTCTTGATACAAAAATACACACAACTTATTTTGATCGCTCGGCAAATAACGCATATGCACGTCGAATTCCCACTGCATATCCGGGGCATACCGGATTTCCCGTCCGATCGAGAGCGATCCCGAACCGGCAGGTTCAATATCCAACCGGAGTCTTCCTTCCGGATCCACTCCAAACAAAGCCTTGTTTTTCCCGATCCATTCAGCTCCAGGTCCTGTATGACCAGCGATCGATTTATCCGGAAAAAATAAATAAAAAGAAAGTAAAAAGAATAAAAACGGAATAATTCGCTTCATAGTTATCTGGTTTTGTTGAAAAAATCATATCTTTGCATACTAAAAAAGGAACAAAGATTCGCTTTTAGCATATAATTGCGGTAAAGATATCGTTTTTTTTATTGAATCAACAAAATTAATGCTCAAAATGAAAGTAGCAATTGTAGGAGTCAGTGGAGCCGTAGGACAGGAATTCCTGCGCGTACTTGATGAAAGAAACTTTCCCATGGATGAACTGGTACTTTTCGGTTCATCGCGCAGTGCCGGACGTGTTTATACCTTTCGTGGTAAACAGTATACCGTAAAGGAACTTAAGCATAACGACGACTTTAAGGGGATCGATGTTGCTTTTGTTTCGGCCGGTGGAGGTACATCGCTTGAATTTGCAGAAACAATCACGAAACATGGAACGGTTATGATCGACAATTCAAGTGCATTCCGTATGGAAAACGATGTACCGTTGGTCGTTCCTGAAGTAAATCCGGAAGATGCATTAAACCGCCCGCGCGGTATCATTGCTAACCCGAATTGTACAACCATCCAAATGGTTGTCGCTTTAAAAGCGATCGAAAAACTTTCGCATATCAAACGGGTACATGTCTCAACCTATCAGGCAGCCAGCGGTGCCGGAGCCACGGCAATGGCCGAATTGATCAAACAATACGAACAATTATTGAAAGGGGAAGCGCCTACTGTAGAGAAATTTGCCTATCAGTTAGCCTACAATGTCATCCCGCAGGTAGATGTCTTCACGGACAACGGATATACGAAAGAAGAGATGAAGATGTATAACGAAACGCGCAAGATCATGCACTCCGACATTGAAGTCAGCGCCACTTGCGTACGCGTTCCGGTTATGCGCGCCCACAGTGAAGCCACCTGGGTGGAAACGGAGCAACCCATCAGCGTAGCCGATGCCCGTAAAGCCTTTGCAGAAGCTGAAGGCGTCATCTTACAGGACGACACGGCTCAAAAAGAATACCCGATGCCGTTATTCATCGCCGGAAAAGACCCGGTATACGTAGGACGTATCCGCAAAGACATAACAAACCCTAATGGATTGACTTTTTGGACTGTAAGCGATCAAATCAAAAAAGGTGCCGCTTTGAATGCCGTACAGATCGCCGAATACCTGTTGAAAGTAGGTAATATCGGATAAGGCTGATGCGAAACAATATAATAAAAAACGGAGCTGGATCTACTTTGACCCATCTCCGTTTTTTATATCCTTATATTATATAAAGATGCCCATAAAACATCTGACTAAATTGTCAGTCGGGAGGGTTTGAAAAAAATGCTCCCGTTGTCACACTTGTGACATGCCTTTGTCACAGTTGTGACAGCGTATTGTCACAGTTGTGACAAAGGCTGCTTTTTCAGCAAGCATCGAGAGTCTTTTTCACCTTTGTACAACGTATTTTCCAAAACCGCCTTAAACAAATGTATAACATTCACAATCAATGCATTAAACTCAAAATAAAAACCTTTCATGTACGAACATCAAAGGCGTAAGGAGCTTCCGGATCGTTTTTCCTCCAAAAATCCGCCATGTTGTCAGCCTGAAGCCCCTCGGTTCCTCTTTAAAGGGCTGCCATTTCGGGCGATATATATCATGTACCGATACGTTTTCTCATCCGAGCGGCCTTCTATATAGGCGAGTTTCATTTTTCCGGAAAAACATCATCGCGTATATTTGAGAATCCCCTTTATTATCTTTATTTTTGCAGTTGAGAAAATATTAAAAGGAAAAAAGATGAAAAAGTTTAGGGCAGCCATCGTTGGATATGGCAACATTGGCAAATATGTATTGGAAGCGCTTGAAGCAGCTCCCGATTTTGAAGTAGCAGGTATCGTAAGAAGAAACCCTAAAAACGTACCGGATGAATTGAAACAATATCCGGTTGTCGGCTCTATTACCGCA
>JBHCAZ010000023.1:0-4411 GCA_041798765.1 Parabacteroides sp.
CACGTTGTATGAAAAATCGACCATTGAGATTGGCGACAATGTTTCGGTCGGGCACAATGTAACGATTCATGGAGCAAAAATATGCGACGGTGCACTGGTCGGCATGGGCTCGGTCGTACTCGACCACGCCGTGATCGGCGAAGGAGCCATCGTGGCAGCCGGATCGGTCGTACTTAGCAAGACAATTGTAGAACCGGGCAGTATTTATGCCGGTGTTCCTGCAAAATTCGTAAAGAAAGTAGATCCCGAACAGGCTAAAGAGATCAATCAAAAAATAGCTCGCAACTACCACATGTATGCGTCTTGGTATAAAGAAGAAGCGCTTACCGAAACAAAATAACAGGAATTAATCCGAAAAAAGGAAAATCCGAGACGTTTCATACGTATTGTTTAATATCGAATGAGACGTCTCCGGTTCCCTCAAAAAACAGGTGCTAAATGCCGAAGTGTATGTTTTATAGAATAAAAACTTCCAGCTTCAAAGGCATCCGATATTTTCTCTTCAAGCGCTATCAGGAAAACAGAAAACGGAACAGGTCGTTTCCGTTGGCATACAATAGTAACGCAAACAAAAGAAACATTCCGGCGATTTGCGTATATTCCAGAAATTTATCACTCGGTCTCCGCCGTGTAATGACCTCATAGATCAAGAACATGACATGTCCCCCATCCAATGCCGGAATGGGCAGAATATTCATAAAAGCCAGAATAATCGAAAGAAATGCCGTTTGCATCCAGAATGCCTGCCAATCCCATACGGAAGGAAACAGGTTGGCAATTGTCCCAAAACCTCCCAAACTTGAAGCACCTTCTTTGGTAAACACATATTTCATATCGCCGACATATCCTTTCAAAGTGTTGACTCCCAAGGCTATTCCTGCCGGGAAAGAAGAAAGAAAACCGTATTCGACCGTCACTGTAGGATACAAATCAAATAAAGGCACTGTCGATATTCCCATTTTTCCGGCTGTATCCGTATGTAAAACAAGCGTTTCGGGCGTTCCGTTTCGATTGAAGGATACCGAAATATCCGTATCTTTATACCGAGCCAACTGTTCGATGGCGTCGTAAAGTGTAGGAGTAGGCACCTCGTTTATAGCCAGAATCGTATCGTTTGGCAACAATCCGGCCAATTGGGCCGGCGATCCCTCCGGACTGAATCCATGGACGACCATCGGAAAACGATAAGCTGCAAATCCTTTTTTATCACGCATCACCCGCTGCGCCAAATCTTCGGGAATCGGAATAACCGTTTCCATTCCGTTTCTCAACACCGTAACCGTTCTTGCATTCAGCACCTTTCGGAAACAATCGCTGCCAAAACGCTCCAGCACAGCATCATCGGCTTTCAATAAAATATCCCCGTCTTGAAACCCTACTGCATGGAATGTCTCACTATACGCCATTCCGGCTTTTACATTTTTCAAAGGTAAATAAGTATCTCCCCATGCAAAAAGAATCATCGAATAGATAAAGAGTGCCAACAGGAAATTAAATAATACGCCGCCGATCATGATCATCAAACGGACACCTGCCGATTTTGAACGGAATTCATACGGTTGAGGCGGTAAAGCCATCTGCTCCTTGTCCAAACTCTCATCGATCATTCCCGAAATTTTGCAATATCCTCCTAAAGGTAACCATCCGACGCCGTACTCAGTATCGCTATTTTTCGGTTTAAACTTAAAAAGTGAAAACCATGGATCGAAAAACAGATAGAATTTTTCTACCCGTACTTTAAAAATCCGCGCAAAAAGGAAGTGTCCGAATTCGTGGATCAGCACCAATATCGATAAACTCAAAATGAGCTGAAAAGCCTTAATCAAAATTGTTTCCATCTATCTCTTCTATTTCTGTAATTATCTTAAAATAAACCCGCGGCAATGAGTCGCGCCTCTTTGTCGGTTGTCACATAATCTTCGTAGGCAGGACGCTCGATAAAAGGAGTTTTACTCATCGTCGCCTCTATAACATCGCTCATCTGTAAAAAGCCGATCCGATCATGCAAAAATGCCTCCACTACAACCTCATTGGCGGCATTCAATATACAAGGCATATTTCCGCCCCGACGAATGGCTTCGAAAGCAAATGTCAAATTCCGAAAGCGTTGCATATCAGGCTTTTCGAACGTCAGTTCTGCACACTGCGAAAAATCCAGACGCGATGCCCTGCTCGGTAAACGCTTCGGATAAGAAAAAGCATAACTGATCGGCAATTTCATATCCGGTACCCCCAACTGTGCCATCACCGCCCCGTCTTCGAACTGGACCATCGAATGGATAACCGATTGAGGATGCACCCATACTTCGATCTGTTCGGGCGCCACCCCAAAAAGCCATTTTGCTTCAATCATCTCAAACCCCTTATTCATCATCGATGCCGAATCAATCGTTATCTTAGCCCCCATTGTCCAGTTCGGATGTTTCAGGGCCTGTTCTTTCGTAACAGAAGCCAGTTCTTCTACGGTTGCCGTGCGAAAAGGCCCTCCCGAAGCCGTCAGCAAGATTTTTTCCACACGGCTCTCATGTTCTCCATTCAAACACTGGAAAATGGCAGAATGTTCAGAATCGACCGGCAAAACCGGCACTTTATTTTCAATAGCCAATGCGGTAATCAACTCTCCCGCCACCACCAACGTTTCTTTATTAGCCAAAGCAATGGCCTTTTTTGCCTGAATCGCCGCAATCGTGGGTTTCAATCCGGCATACCCTACCATGGCCGTCAATACCATATCAATCGGTTCAGCTTGAACTACCTGAGCGATCGCGTCTTCACCAGCCCATACTTTAATGGGTAAATCTTCTAAAGCCTCCTTCAGTTCCGGATATTTCCGTTCGTCGGCAATAACGACCACTTCAGGCATAAACAAGCGTGCCTGATCAATCAACCGGTCTACTCGGCTATTGGCCGTCAGCGCATATACTTCAAACAGTTCCGGATGTTCGGCCACCACTTCCAAAGCCTGCGTACCGATCGATCCGGTGGATCCTAATATGGCTAAATTTCTTTTCATCGATATTCAAAATGCTATATATTCTTCCGGATTGACAGATATTCCCTTGTACCAGATTTCGAAATGCAGGTGCGGCCCGGTGGACAATTTCCCCGTATTACCGACCAAAGCGATTGCTTCGCCTGCCATAACCCGGTCGCCAATCTCTTTCAGTAAAAGTTCATTATGTTTATAAACTGATAAAAATCCATTTTTATGTTGTATCTGAATGACATTTCCGGCATTCGGATCGAATCCGGAAAAGACCACTGTTCCGTCTAAGGTCGCCAGCACACTCGCTTTTTCCGCTGCTACCAGATCCACACCGAAATGGCGTTGGGAGGCATCATAATGCGAGGAGACGATTCCCTCGACCGGTTTATAGAAAAAAACGCCATCGGTAGGCACTGGGGCCGGTGTCAATACAGCCAGATTATATTTTTCGGCCTCTTCGAACGTTCGTACAAAATCCGCTTCCCGTTGCGTCATCGGAATTTCAAAATCGGGTTCTACACGAGCCAACGAATCGATGGCCTGAATAGAATCAATCGGAATCGTACCCGATAAGATACCGGACACATTATTCAGATATAACCCCTGTATTTGGAGCATCCGTTCAAGTGAATCCGCCCGTAAGGCATTCTGTATGATTTCTTTTCGGATTTCTACCGGCAAATATCCGGGAAGATAATTGCGAATCGGCGTTGTTATGATAATCAGAGAAGTTACGGAAATCAGAAAAAAGGCGAATAAAGCCAGCGTCAACAAAGCCGAAAGCCTGGATAACCGAAACGACCATACCTCTTCTAATGTTCCTTCATTAAAAAAGGACAACTTGTATTTGAATCGCATCCGATGCCAAAACGATTTCTTATCTCTGGTTATATGTTTCTTCGCCATTGGGGAATCCTTTGTTTCATAAGTCCAATAATCCTTCCGGAACAGACACACTTACTTTTTTTCCGACGGTATCGATTGCCCGGATTGGTCCTTCGGCAGCCGGAAACAGGAATTCGCCTTTTTCACCCTCAATCCGGAACAAAATGTTGAGAGTTGAATCTTCAATTCCCGTTACTTTCCCTAAGTTGCCATACCGTTCATCCACCACTTCATATCCGAGTAAATGATCCCAAGCCACAGCACCGGGCAATTCGTCTTCGTTCATTTCGCCTATCGGATAAAAGGCCATCCGGTTAGCAAATTCGCGGGCTGCACGTTCATCATCCACACCTTCTAATTTCACTAAAATAACCGAATCGCTCTTATATCGGAAACTTTCAACGAAAAACGGAACAAGGATTCCATCTATATCGCACACGATATAAGGATCTTCGGCCTCTTCCAGCACATCGCTCCCCGAAAACAAGGACAGTTCACCTTTTATGCCGTGCGGTTTGGCGAATTGGCCGATTTTAAAAA
>JBHCAZ010000024.1:0-5561 GCA_041798765.1 Parabacteroides sp.
GTGGATATGGGCCGGCGAGAAATTATGTCCTAACGTATACATGGGTAGCAATGGCGTATATCCGGCTTCATCCCCGAAGTCATACTGGAACATTCCGCGCGTCAGTTTTGGACAGGAGGCAGGTTCGGCAGCTGTAATTCGGATAGCCCGTCCATCTGTCAATTTATGCCGTAAAAACGGAAATGCGATCCCGGAGAAATTGGAACCTCCTCCAAAGCAGGCGATTACTACATCCGGATATTCTCCTGCCATTTCCATCTGTTTTTCGGCCTCTAAGCCGATAACCGTTTGGTGCAGCATGACATGGTTTAGCACACTGCCTAATACATACTTGCAATTAGGGGTTTGAATGGCCAGTTCGACCGCTTCGGAGATGGCCGTGCCCAAACTGCCTTGGTAATGGGGATGCCGGGTAATGATATCGCGTCCGGCCCGGGTACTCATACTGGGTGATGCGATTACTTCGGCCCCGAAAGTCTGCATGATCGAACGACGATACGGTTTTTGGTTATAGCTGATTTTTACCATATACACTGCCAGTTCCAGCCCGAAATGTTTGGCTGCCATAGCCATCGAAGCTCCCCATTGTCCGGCACCCGTCTCGGTCGTCACATTGGTTATACCTTCTTTCTTGCAATAGTAGGCCTGCGGAATGGCCGAATTGAGTTTATGCGAACCGACCGGGCTGACACTTTCGTTTTTGAAATAGATATGTGCCGGTGTATCGAGGGCCTTTTCCAGGCCGTAAGCACGTACCAAAGGAGTAGGTCGCCAGATTTTATACATGTCGCGTACCTCTTCCGGGATTTCGATCCAGGAGTCGGATTGATTCATTTCTTGGGCTACCAGCTCTTTGGCAAATATCGGATAAAGATCTTCCGGCTTTAACGGTTCTTTTGTTTGAGGATTTAAGGGCGGAAGCGGTTTGTTTTGCATGTCCGCCACGATATTGTACCAGCATGTGGGAATATCTTTCTCCTCCAATAAAAATTTTTTACTTTCCATACCTGTTTTTGTCGTTCTCTGTGAATCTTTTTGTAAATAACCTTACAACTTGGAAGCAAAGGAACAAATAATATTTCATTTGTCAAATGAAATATGCGAATTCTTCCGTACCTTTGTAGGTATAGTATATAACAGATGAGAAAAAAGATATATCTATTGTGGGGTATCATGTTATGGAGTGCGGTGACAGTTTGCGCCCAGAAAAAAAATACCTCTTATCGTTTTTATGGACAGATCAGAGGTGACCTGTTTTATAATTCCCGGGCTAATGCCGAAAGTGTAGACGGATTGTTTCATCTATATCCGGAAGGACATGCGTATGATCCTGCCGGCAATGACCGGAACGCGACTCCTAACGGGAGCCTTTACCTGCTTTATACCCGGTTGGGATTGGGCATAAACGGGCCGGATATCGGCCGGGCAAAAACAACGGCTACCCTCGAAACCGATTTTCGCGGATCCGGGAGCAATTGGGCGGTTTTGCGTATCCGGCATGCCTATGTCCGGTTAGATTGGGGGAAGTCGGCCGTTTTAGTAGGACAGACATGGCATCCGCTTTTCGGGGAGGTTTTCCCGCAAATGTTGAACCTTTCTACCGGAGCTCCTTTCCAGCCGTTCAACCGCAGTCCGCAGATCCGTTATACCTATGCTTCCGAGAAGGGATGGCAACTGACAGGAGCAGCATTGTGGCAATTGCAGTATCTTTCGATAGGCCCCAAGGGGAAGAGCGAAGAATATATCAAAAACAGTTGTATTCCTGAAATTTATCTATCGGCAGACTGGAAAAAGAAAGATCTGATCGCCGGTGCCGGGATCGAAATACTTTCGTTGAAACCCCGAACGCTTTCGGAGAAAAATGATCGGCTTTATAAAGTAAATGAACGGGTAACCTCGCTTTCGATGGAGTTGCATGCCAAATATACCTCTCCGGAGTGGCAGATTGCCGGTAAAACGTTGTGGGCTTCCAATTTGACTCAGGTATCCATGCCGGGTGGATATGCCGTTACGGAAATGAGATCCGAAACGGGCGAACAGCGGTATACCCCTTATCGGCACTCGTCTACTTGGCTGAATGTCGTGTATGGAAAAAAATGGAAACCGGGAATTTTTGCCGGTTTTTTAAAGAATTTAGGAACCGGAAAGCCGATTGTAGGGACGGCGTATGGAAGAGGCATCGATGTAGACACTATCTGGGCGCTTCATCTGCAACTTTCGTACAACTTGCCTCATTGGAAATTGGGGGCCGAATATGCGATATCGACTGCCCGATACGGAACATCCGATTTGTCGAATGGAAAAATAAAGGGACTCTATTCTGTTAGTAATCACCGGATAGCAACTGTTTTAATTTATATGTTCTGATGAAAACGATTTTAATTGCAGGCGCAAATGGTTTTGTGGGAAGAAGATTGCTGGATGGTTTTTCGGCCAATAAGAATTACTCGCTTTCTGCATTATCCCTTCATCCGGATCTTTTTCCGGGTAAGACGTATGCTTTCTTTTGTGTAGATGTGCGGAATCATGCAGAGGTGGAGGCATGGATGGATCGTTTTTCGCCGGATATTGTAGTGAACGCATCCGCTCTTTCCGTTCCCGATTATTGTGAGCGTCATCGTGAAGAGACTTATGCTATGAATGTGGCGGCTGTCGAAAATTTAGCCCGCTGTTGTTTGAAGCAGCAGAGCCGGTTGATTCATTTGTCGACCGATTTTGTATTTGACGGTCGTGAAAACAGGTTATACACAGAAGAAGATCGCCCCGATCCTGTCAACTATTACGGAATGAGCAAATGGTTGGGAGAGGAGGCGATTATCCGAAGCGGTTGTGACTATGCGATAGCCCGGGTTGTGGTTGTTTACGGAAAAGCATTGCCCGGACAACATGGAAATATTTTCCAGTTAGTTAAGAACCGCTTGTCGGCAGGGCAGGAGATCCGGGTCGTCTCAGACCAGTTCCGTACACCAACTTGGGTGGCCGATATTGTTGATGGTGTGGAGCGGTTGATGTTGACCGATAAAAACGGGATATATCACATCTGTGGAGGAACCTGCCTATCGATAGCCGACATGGCCTATCGAGTTGCCGATTATTTTCGGTTAGACCGTTCGTTGATACATCCCGTCACTACCGAAGAGATGCAAGAGGCGACTCCCCGTCCGCGTTTCAGTGCTTTGAGTATTGAGAAAGCCCGAAATGAGTTGGGATATTCGCCTCATGCTTTGGAAGATGGTTTTGATGAATTATTGTAGATATTCCGGAACCTGAAAGATTACTCTAATAATTCGGCCAGCGCTTGCAGATCGTCGGCACCGATCAGATCGACCCCTTCCTTTAAAAAGAATTTTTTGAATGGGGGCGTGTCGGGAGCTCCCCACCAGCGGAAAAGTTTACCTTCCGCGTGGGTACGCCGGATGTATGTGCGCATTTTTTCCAATTGATCGGCAGGTATTTCACCTTCGCCTTTCCATTTGATATATTTTGAATAATTATCGCTGATAACCGGCATCTGTGTGACGGGAATGCCTTTACCTAAATCTTCGATTGTCCCGTCGATAAAGATGAACCGGTTCGTTTCGGCGGCAATTGCCCGGCGCGGCGTTTTTCCGGATAGATAGACCAGCAGTGCCTGTTTTTGTATCTGTCCCTCTTTTTCGTGGCAGAGTAGCGATTCGTAGGGGGCCAGTTTCTTTTTCAAAACAGGGAACATTGCTTCTCCGTCGGTTTTGCAATCGATCATCAGGAAAAACGGCCGGTCACTACCCGGATATACTTGCCCGTTGTTTTTCTTGATCCGTTCCACTAACGGTTTCAGATACAGTTTCTCGAACGTAATGTCCGGATTGGGAGCTACTGTGTCGTGCGAAACATATAATTCGCCGTCGATCAACCATAAATCGGCTTCCACGCAATTGAAATGTAAATCAAGGGCATCGAATAAAGGGCGCGGACGCTCGTAATCGTTGTGGGAAAAAGCGTTGTAATGAATGGTCTGGGCCTGTATGATATAGCATATCAGGCTGAAAGTCAGTAATAATAGATTCTTTTTCATGTTTAAATATACTCTTAGACGCCTTAAAGATAGTTTTTTTTGATCTCTTTTCGCTCTTTTGAAGGCTGCGATTGAACTTCTTTTGCAGGAAATTGTAAAGAATAGACTATTTGTTGTTTGAAATTGACGTTTTTGTGGAATAAAAATATATTTTTTGAAATATTTCATATCTTTGCGGCTTGAAAAGGTAAAAAGATTATACATACAAGGCTTTGCAGCATAAAGACTCTTTTTCTCAAAAAAAGATCGGATCTATATGGCTTCCGAACAGTCATTTTTTTGTTTTTCTTAAAAGAAAGAGAAAGTGTGTTGATGTGAAGTGTTAGGTGTATTTTTTATGAATAATTTTTAAATCATTTAAATTAGAGGTTTATGTCTAAAAATCAGGTGGGCAGGGCATTCATTTTAGCCGTGTTGCTATCCGGAGTGATGGCGGCTGACGCCGTAAACATGCCCCGACAATCGGGCAAAAGCGAACCTGTTTCTGTTGCTACCCTGCAGCAACAACAGGCTTTGAAAGGAGTTGTCAAAGATCAGACCGGCGAACCTGTTGCCGGTGCATCGATCTCCCTGAAGGGAACGACCAGCGGTACGATTTCCGATGTGGACGGTGTTTTTTCGTTGGAAGGAGTCGAAAAAGGAGCTGTTCTTGTGGTCTCTTTTATCGGTATGAATACACAGGAAATCGTTTGGGATGGTCGGAGTGCTTTACAGGTGACATTGACCGACGATATGCAGAAGTTGGATGAAGTGGTAGTCGTAGCCTACGGAACCGCTAAAAAGTCTTCTTTCACAGGGTCGGCAAGTGTGGTAAAGGCCGAACAATTGGAAAAAATATCCGGTTCGGGTTTTGTTGAAGCTTTACAAGGTATGAGTGCCGGTGTGAGTGTGGTGAATAATGAAGGAACGCCCGGTTCGGATTCGCGGATCCAGATCCGTGGCATCAGCTCAATGTCGGGTAATACGACCCCGTTATATGTGGTCGACGGTATGCCCTACGACGGGACATTGAACTCCATTAACCCGTCGGATATCGAATCGATGACTGTGTTGAAAGATGCGGCAGCTTCGTCGCTTTACGGTTCGCGTGCAGCAAACGGCGTGGTTGTCATTACAACAAAAAAAGGAAAATCGGGCAAACCGACCGTTAATTTCCGAGGCGCATGGGGTACGTCGGATTTGGCCGTTGCGCATCCGGTGAAAGCCGATCCTTATCAGCAATTGAATAATGTATGGCGTTCTTTATACAACGACCAGTATTATAAGTATCACAAAAGCGCTCAGGAAGCCGGCGATTATGCTTCGCAGAATGTGATTGCACGCCACGTATTGCCACGTGTAAACTCGAAAGGAGAAACGGTCTACGTAACCCCTTTCAAAAGCATCTCGCCGGTCAATGTCACCTGTAAAGCACTCCGACCATCCCAAACGATTTCCTGTGTATTCATACCGATAAAAGAGACCACAAGAACAGCTCCTTTTTCGACTCCTTCCAACGAAAAAACAC
>JBHCAZ010000025.1:0-52019 GCA_041798765.1 Parabacteroides sp.
AATAAAAAATCAATGAATAACATGAAGACAACTCCTTTTACCGATGTACATATTGCATTGGGTGCGAAAATGCATGAGTTTGCAGGTTTTAATATGCCGATAGAGTATTCCGGAATTATCGACGATATAAGAAAGCGTAGCCTGTTCAACCGTTCCGGTCATTCCGGTCAGATGGAAAAAACCTTCATATCCGGTTGTATGTTCAGGGCGTTGCCCGGCAGGCAGCCAAGAGGCAAACTCCAAAGCCAGCAACGAAGCATTCACCATTTTATCTTTTGCATATCCGGGATGGACATTCAGCCCTTTAAAGAGCACTTTCGCCGCGGCAGCATTAAAGTTTTCGTATTCCAATTCGCCTATCTGCCCGCCATCGATGGTATAACCCCACTCGCAGCCGAACTTTTCCACATCAAAGAAATCTGCACCGGCTCCGATCTCTTCATCCGGCGTAAAACCGATCCGGATTTTCCCGTGTTCAATTTCCGGATGCTCTTTCAGGTATTGCATCGCAGCAATGATGGCAGCCACCCCTCCTTTATCGTCGGCACCCAAAAGCGTTTTTCCATCTGTCACGATCAGTTCTTCACCTTTATAATCGTTCAGCTCGGGAAACATGCGGGGAGAAAGTACAACGGCATCCTCCTCCGACAAAACAATATCGCCTCCCTGATAGGCAACGATACGCGGCCGAACATTTTCGCCTGACATGTCCGGACTGGTATCCAAATGGGCAATAAAACCGATGGCAGGTATTTCCCGGGCCGTATTCGCCGGGAGTGTTGCCATCAAATAACATTTATCGTCTAATGATATCTCTTCCAAACCGATCGCTTCCAACTCCTTCACGATTTCTTCGGCAAAGACTTTCTGTCCCGGTGTGCTGGGTGTCGTCTTCGTCTCTTCGCTTGACTGCGTATCGAACGTTACGTACTTTAAAAATCTATCTGTTACTGTCATAAGCCTGTATATATTATTACAAGGCATAAAAATAAGCAATGTGTTACTAAAAAACAAAAAAACACGCATATTTTCCATGCATGTTTTTTTGTTTTTATAAATACCGCCCCGGCTGTTTCGTCAAAAATGGCTGCTTCCGTCGAAACAATGGGTACAAACTTTGCATTTAGGCAAACCGATTGCCTCGATCAAAGTCTCTAACGTATTGAATTTTAAAGATGTCAACCCGAAGCGTTCGGCAATAATGGCCACTAATTTTTTATATTCCGGCGAATCGGTCGTGGCATATTTCTCCAAATTCTTGTTCTCATCGCCCTCCAACTCTTTGATAATACGCCGGGTAATCAATTCCATCGAACTTTTAGAAGAGGTGAATCCGATGAAAGGACACGTATAAATCAACGGAGGACAAGCAATACGCATGTGCACCTCCTTCGCCCCGTAATCGTACAGGATCTTCACATTATCGCGCAACTGCGTACCTCTGACAATCGAGTCGTCGCAAAATAGAAGCCGCTTGCCTTCCATCATTGCGCGGTTAGGAATCAGCTTCATTTTGGCCACCAACGAGCGCATCTCCTGATTTGCCGGCGTAAAACTACGCGGCCAGGTAGGTGTATATTTCGTAATTGCCCGGTGGTAAGGTACTCCTTTTCCTTCGGCATAGCCTAAAGCCATCCCTACTCCCGAGTCCGGGATTCCGCATACGCAATCCACTTCCGAATCATCCTTTTTACCCATTTTATAGCCGCTGGCAAAACGAGTTTCTTCCACATTCCGCCCTTCGTAACAGGAGACCGGAAAACCATAATAAACCCACAAGAAAGAACAGATCTGCATTTTTTCCTCAGGTTTGCGCAGTTGTTCCATCGAATCGGCACGCAAACGGATAATTTCACCCGGTCCGACAAACTTTTCGATTTCAAAATCTAAATTCGGCAAACTGCTGGATTCGCTGGTAGCCGCGTAAGCTCCGTCCTTTTTACCGATAACGATCGGGGTGCGTCCCCATTTATCACGCGCGACAATCAGACTGTCTTCCGTCAGCAACAGCATCGAACAAGAACCTTTGATGCGGTTGTAGACATTTTCAATGCCTTCCACAAAGCTCATCCCCTGTGTGATAAGCAACGCCACCAGCTCGGTCTGATTCATTTTTCCCGACGTCAGTTCCGAAAAATGCATGTTAGCCGCCAGCAAATCGGCCCCCAACTCTTCCATGTTGTTGATTTTAGCCACCGTGACGATTGCAAAACGTCCCAAACGCGAATTAATGACAATCGGCTGCGCATCGGTATCGCTGATAATACCTAAACCGGCATTACCCAAAAACTGCGGGAGCGATGTTTCAAACTTTGTGCGGAAATAGGAGCTTTCTAAATTGTGAATTGAGCGTGTAAAACCGGCTTCGGTATCGTATGTCACTAAACCGCCTCTTCGAGTGCCTAAATGAGAATTATAGTCGGTCCCGTAAAATAAATCCATAACACAGGCCGACTTGGAAATCGTTCCGAAAAAACCACCCATCGTGTTAATTTTTTAATTAAGGTGCAAATGTACGAGAATATTCAAATAATCAAGAAATCTCCCTCCTTTTTTTCAAGAGATTTTTTTTATACATTTTTTAACCACCCTAAAAACAAAAGAGAGCCAATCTTTTAGAACAAAAAAAGGGTTATCTGTAGGCAAAGCACTTGTATTCTAAAAAATAATACCTACTTTTGCACCCGGGTAAGTCCTACACGGCATGCTCCCTCGGAATCCCCCAGGGCTTGACCGCAGCAAGGGTACTTGGTTGTAGCGGCGCGATGTAGCCAGCTTACCCACCTGCCTCTTTAGCTCAGTTGGCCAGAGCACGTGATTTGTAATCTCGGGGTCGTTGGTTCGAATCCGACAAGAGGCTCGAAAAGAGTGGAGGGTGTGTCGTAATAAGCGATGCACCCTCTACTCTTTTCACACCTGCCGCCAACAATAGGGTTGCATTTCGACACAAGGTGTAGTTTTTGCCCACACGCCGTCGACCTACAAGTACTTTTGCCAACTTGTTGCCTGCATATTATCCGATTTTACCTGTATAATAAGGCTTCTTTACAACTTCGATTATTTCAACCAGGGCTGAATATTTTCCACAAATGCAATTTATTCGATTCCTTTTGCCACAACGTATGATTTTTTTCCGTTCATTGCAGGTTGTTGCCGGTATAAGAAGAGGTACAATACGATTTCCGGAGTGTTTTTTTTCAATCGCCCGAAAAATGCTGTATATTTGCGATACGATTGTCTTTATATATGATTATAATTCAATTCAAATAACGACACAGACCATGAAAACAGCATGTACAGGCTTGCTTCTCGCAGCCTTTTCCTTTTCGGCGGTGTTTGCCCAAAAAGAGGCTGCCATACGCATCTATCCTCAACAAGGAAAACAAACGATCAGCAAACATCTTTACGGACATTTTGCCGAACACCTCGGCACCTGTATCTACGGCGGATTATGGGTTGGACCGGAATCCGATATTCCCAACACATCAGGATATAGAAACGATGTGGTCGAGGCTTTAAAAGCACTGAAAATACCCAATCTGCGATGGCCCGGAGGCTGTTTTGCCGACGAATACCACTGGATGGACGGTATCGGGCCGAAAGAAAACCGGCCGAAAATGGTCAACAACAACTGGGGAGGTACCATCGAAGACAATAGTTTCGGCACGCATGAATTCTTGAACCTGTGCGAACTGTTAGGCTGCGAGCCTTATATCAGTGCCAATGTAGGGAGCGGGACTGTCGAAGAGATGGCCAAATGGGTTGAATACATGACCTCCGAAGGAGACAGTCCGATGGCCCGCCTGCGTCGGCAAAACGGGCGCGACAAAGCCTGGAATGTCCGGTTTATCGGTGTCGGAAACGAGAGCTGGGGATGTGGTGGAAGTATGCGCCCTGAATTTTATGCCGATCAGTACCGTCGTTATGCCACCTATTGCCGCAACTACGACGGAAACCAATTGTTCAAGATCGCCAGCGGAGCCAGCGATTACGACTACAATTGGACCGAAGTATTGATGAAAAACATCGGAAACCGTATGGACGGCCTCTCACTTCATTATTATACCGTAACGGGATGGAACGGAAGCAAAGGTTCTGCCACCCAATTCGATAAAGATGATTACTACTGGGCGATCGGGAAATGCCTTGAAATCGAAAAAGTTATCCAAAAACATATCCAGATCATGGATACATACGATCCGCAAAAACGCATCGGACTGATGGTCGACGAATGGGGTACTTGGTGGGACGAAGAACCCGGTACGATACGCGGCCATCTGTTTCAGCAGAATACCATGCGGGATGCTTTCGTGGCAGCACTGACTTTCAATGTGTTCCATAAATATACCGATCGAATCCGAATGACCAACATCGCCCAAATCGTGAACGTGCTCCAGTCGATGATCCTGACCGACGGGCCACGCATGTTGCTCACACCCACCTACTATGTCTTCCGCATGTACAATGTACATCAGGATGCCACCTACCTGCCGATGGACCTGATCTGCGACAAAGTCGGTGTTCGCGACAACCGGGAGATTCCATTGATCAGCGCTTCCGCTTCCAAAGATAAGGATGGAAAAATCCATATTTCGTTGGCAAATATCGATGTAGACCGGTCGCAGACCCTCACTATCGATTTGCAGGGTGAAAAATTCGGTCGCGTCAGTGGAGAAATCTTGTGTGCCCCATCCATCAATGCCCATAACACATTCGAAAACCCCGACCAAGTAAAACCGGCCCGCTTCGAAAATGCCCAGATAGAAAACGGACGGCTCAAAGTGGTTCTTCCGGCAAAATCGATCGTCGTTTTGGAAGTCAAATAGGAAAAATTGAGTACTTTTGTGTCCATAGAACGAAAGAGAATCTCAAATATAAGAAAAAAATGAAACCTACATTATTTGTATTAGCTGCCGGTATGGGTAGCCGTTACGGCGGTTTAAAACAACTCGACGGACTGGGTCCCAACGGCGAAACCATCATGGATTATTCCATTTTCGATGCCATACGCGGCGGATTCGGGAAATTGGTTTTTGTCATCCGGAAATCGTTTGAAGAGGATTTCCGCAAAAAAATCATCTCTAAATATGAAAATCATATTCCGGTCGAACTTGTTTTTCAAGATCTGAATGATCTGCCCGCCGGATTTACCTGTCCGGAAGGACGCGAAAAGCCTTGGGGAACAAACCATGCCGTCTTGATGGGTAACAAAGTCATCAAAGAACCGTTTGCCGTTATCAATGCCGACGATTTCTACGGACGCGACAGTTTTGCCGTTTTAGGCAAAGAACTCACAGCCATGGCCGGAAAGAAAAACAGCTATTGCATGGTAGGCTATCGGGTAGGCAACACGTTGAGCGAAAGTGGATCGGTAGCCAGAGGTGTATGCGAAACAAATGACGAAGGATTTCTAACGGGCGTTGTAGAACGGACAGCCATCGAAAAGATAGACGGTGAGATTCAATTCAAAGATGAAAATGGCCGAAAAGTCGTTTTAGACGAAAACACGCCGGTTTCTATGAACATGTGGGGGTTCACGCCCGATTATTTCGATCATTCGGAACGCTATTTCATCGAATTCTTGTCCGAAAACATCGACAAACCGAAAAGTGAATTTTTCATTCCGTTGGTTGTCAATGAACTGATCACAAAAAATGTAGCAACCGTAAAAGTATTGGATACGACTTCCAAATGGTTTGGCGTAACATATGCAGCCGACCGCCAAGGCGTAGTGGATAAAATCCAGGCATTGGTCGATGCCGGCGTATATCCGGCCAAACTCTTTTAACAGATCGTTTGTCCACGAAAAGGAGATGTGTCGAAATGAAACTTCCGACACATCTTTTTTTGTTTTTTTTCTGTTTGAAAAAGAAACAAAATTGCTTTCCCCCGTAAATATCACTATTTTTGTGTTCCGATTACAAAAAAAATACATAGCAGATTAAAACAATGAGAAAACGGTTGACATTTTTTTTGCTGGCATCCATATCCATTCTCTCCCACTCATTATGGGCGCAAAAAGGCGAGACACTCGTCTTGATCGACACGGACATGGGAAAAATAAAGGTAAAACTATATAATGAGACGCCTTTGCATCGCGATAATTTCATTAAGCATGTAAACGAACATGCATACGACGGACTGTTGTTCCATCGCGTGATCAAGCAATTTATGATACAGGCCGGAGATATCAACTCGAAAGATGCGCCGCCCGAAACACACTTAGGCGACGGAGATCTGGATTATACCGTACCGGCCGAAATCGTTTATCCGAAATATTTCCATAAGAGAGGACAGCTTTGCGCTGCCCGCATAGGCGACGACGAAAATCCCGAACGCGCCTCATCGGCCATGCAATTCTATATCGTAACCGGGAAGTTTTTCACGGCCATGGAGCTGGATAAAATGGAAAAAGAACAGGGAAAAACCTTCACGCCCGAAGAGCGGGAAGCTTATATGTTAGAAGGGGGAGCCCCTCATCTGGACAATAAATACACCGTGTTCGGAGAGGTCGTCTCCGGCATGAAGGTCGTCGACAAGATACAGTTCGTTCAGACCAATTCGGAGGACCGCCCGATCAAGAATATCAAAATAAAATCGATGAAAATAACTAAGAAATAACTAAGAAATAACTAAGAAATAACTAAGAAATAACTAACAGAAACAAACATGCATACACCGGAAACCATTGTGGTGATGGACACTACATTAGGAACAATAAAAATCAAATTATACGACGAAACACCGAAACACCGGGACAATTTTATCCAGTTGGTCCGCAACGGCCAATACGAGGGGTTGCTTTTCCACCGGGTGATCAAAGATTTCATGATACAAGGAGGCGACGTAACCTCCAAAGATGCACCGATAAATAAACAGTTGGGAGCCGGAGATTTGGGCTACACCGTACCGGCCGAATTCCGTTATCCGGCATATTTTCATAAAAAAGGAGCTTTGTGTGCCGCACGCACGGGAGACGAAGTCAACCCCGGACGCGCCTCATCGGCTTCTCAATTTTACATCGTTACCGGGAAAAAGTATTCCGAAAGCGAACTGAAGCAGCTGGAAAAACAATTGGCAGGTCGCCTGAGACAGGATATATTCAACCAATTGCAGACGGAAAACAAGGCCAAAATAATGGAACTGTACCGTAGCGGGAACAAAGACGAACTGGCCATCCTGCGCGACACGCTGATCGGAAAAATGGAGCTTACATTTGAAAAGCGAAAAGCGGAAGCCCAGATACCTGCCACCATCAGAGAGGTGTATAAAACCGAAGGAGGAGTCCCTTTCTTAGATAACCAATACACCGTTTACGGCGAAGTGGTAGAAGGGCTCGATGTAGTGGATGCCATCCAGCAAGTCAAGACGAACAAACAAGACCGTCCGCTCGAAAACATCGTAATCCGGTCGGTCACCGTGCAAGAATGAAGCATTCGCTCTACCAGCACTACAAAGAGACCATACGCTTAGGCATCCCGATCATGCTGGGCCAAATAGGGATCATTATTGTCGGATTTGCCGACAATATCATGGTCGGGCATCACAGTACGGCCGAACTGGCGGCTGCCTCGTTCGTCAATAATTTTTTCACGCTTGTCTTCATCACCGGAATGGGGTTCTCCTACGGGTTGACCCCGATCATAGGCGGACTGTTTATCCGGCAGGAATACGACCATGCCGGAGAGACACTGAAAAACAGCCTGCTTTTAAATTTCCTGATCGGCATACTGTTAAGTGCCGGCATGTTGATCCTCTTATTCAACATCGACCTGCTGAAACAACCGGAAGAGTTGCTACCTTATATTATACCTTATTATATATTGCAACTTTTTTCGGTCATTTTCGCCATGCTTTTCAATGCTTTCAAGCAATTCAGCGAGGGGACAACCGACACCCTCACCCCGATGTGGGTGATGTTAGGCTCCAATATATTGAATATAGCCGGGAATTACCTGCTCATTTACGGCAAATGCGGCTTTCCGGAATTGGGTCTGACAGGAGCCGGAATCTCAACATTAATCAGCCGGATCGCCATGTTACTTGCTTTCTGCCTGCTGTTTATGCGGCATACACGCTACAGACGCTACTTGGACGGATTCAAAAAAGGGCGGATCAACCGTTCCCGGCTGAAACACCTGCTGCGTCTCGGACTTCCTATCGGCTTCCAGATGGGGGTTGAAACCGGCTCATTCAGCCTGAGTGTCATTTTCATGGGCTGGATAGGTAGTACGGCGCTTGCCGCCCATCAGGTAGCCGGTGTCATAACGACGCTCGGTTTCATGGTTTACTACGGCATTGCAGCAGCCGTGACTATCCGTGTGAGCAGTTATAATGGATTGAGCGATCGGGAAAACATCCGCCGTGCAGCCTATTCAGGTTTACACATCGTTTTAGGAACAGCTCTCATCGTCGTCATGCTGTTGGCCCTGTTTCGAGACCGGATCGGATACATCATTACGCCCGAACAGGAAGTTGTCGAAACAGTGGCCCTGCTGATGGGACCGATCATCCTGTATCAATTCGGCGACGGCCTGCAAATACTTTTTTCTAATGCGCTCAGAGGTATTGCCGATGTAAAATACATGGCTACAGTTGCTTTTTTATGTCATTTCGGACTGGCCCTTCCGATCGGCTACATCTGCGGATTCATATTAGATTGGGGAGCGCTCGGTGTCTGGTGCGGATTTCCGCTCAGCCTCACCGCACTCGGCCTCCTGCTCCTGCGTCGTTTTAACCGGCTAAGCAGGTAGTAAAACCGATTTATATTGTAATTTCCTGAAAACAGGTTTGTCTAAAACCTTCGTTGAGTTGGCCTGATGAAACATAAAACTGTAAATCGTTGACTCTTTTTCGCATCTATAGACAGCTTTTTAAATACCTGACAAAATTGTCAGTCGACAGGATTTGAAAAAACGCTCCCGACGTCACAGTTGTGACAAGCCTTTGTCACAACTGTGACAGCGTATTGGCACAAGTGTGACAACGTATTGGCACAAGTGTGACAAACGGCCTGGTCACAAGCAAACACCCAAGATCCTTTTTATCCAGTATGGAAGTTTAAAAGAAAGAACGCCTTTTAAATATATATAAAATTAATAATCAACACATTGACTTCAACAATCAATACTTTGTATGCAAGAAGATCAAAAAAGGGGGAGTACTTCCGGGCCGTTCATTCAAAAAGCTGCCATTTTGTCAGTCGGAGGTTATTTCTTTGCGTGCTCAAAGGGGAGATTTCGGGCAATTTTTTTCCGTTTTTGGAGGGAAACCGTATGCCTCGCTATTCCAGGAATGATTCGAAAAAACGGATCGGCGATAAAACAAAAAAGAGGAACAATTGCTCCTCTTTTCGGTGATCAGGCTGGGATTCGAACCCAGGACCCACAGCTTAGAAGGCTGTTGCTCTATCCAACTGAGCTACCCGACCGTTTTTTTTCGTGGGGCAAAGGTATCATTATTATTTGAAACCCCCAAACAGTTTCGCGCTTTTTTTAGAAAGGGTATCCGACAGCAAAATGCCAGGCAAAATTTTCACCGAAATTCGGATGGAAAAAGGCCCACTTGTCAGCTCCTGTGCGCTGCGGATTGTACGCTTTCATACCGGTATCGAAACGGATCAGGAAAAAATCGAAATCCATTCGTAACCCTAAGCCATACGAAACCGCAATTTCCTTATAAAAACGGGAGAAACCGAAATTCCCTTCCGGACGATACATGTCTTTATGGAATGTCCAAATATTTCCGGCATCTACATACGCAGCCATCTCAAACTTCCAAAACAATTTTGTCCGGTATTCAATGTTCAAATCCAGCCGGATATCTCCTACCTGATCGGCAAAAGAAACGATTGAATCGGCCGACATCGAACCCGGTCCCAGCGAACGGACCGACCAGCCTCTGACACTATTGGCTCCTCCCGAGAAATAACTGCGTTCAAAAGGTAACATTTTAAAATTCCCGTATGGATACCCGACCCCGACTCCGAGATGGAAAGCGAGTCTGTTACGGTTTCCGAGCACCACGCTTTTACTGAAATCGATATCTCCTTTTACAAATTGGGCATAATTGATGCCGAACAAGCTATATCTTCCCTCATTATTTTTTCGTGCATTCGTCAGTTTGGAAAAAGCATACAACATATTTCCCGCCATTTCGAACGAAAAACGCATGGAATGGGTATCTCTCAGGCGATTTTGCGGATTGTAGTTATTAAAAGAGTACGTATAGCCGGTGCCTAAAATAAACTGATCGGTAAAATTATACAAAAGAGACGACTCCGGCAAGTTTTCTCGAAAAGAGGGTGCTATTTCGGGCAAATACACGTAGTCGATATCCAATAATTTAAATACATGCCGCGCCTGGTTATTCGAACGTGCCTGCCAAATATAATTCCATCCGGCAGAAAGAATCGACCGTTTGAATTCGGGGCGGTCTTGCGTACTGTAGCTCACTTTCAGTTCGGTGGAGGCGCGGATTTTCCGTCTAAAGTCATCATTAAAAAACGGAAAAAGAAAATGAGGAAACTGGATAGCCCCCTCTATCCCGAATTCCCAGAAACTGTTTCCTTTCGACTGGCTTTTCGACAAAGTTTCGTAAGCCCCCCGCAACTTGAGCGAAAGCAATTCGGAACCTCTGAACAGATTCCGATGCTGGTAGTTTATATTCGAGGCAAAGCCCAGATTTCCGGCCGAGTTCGTACCCTCTATATCCACGCCAAACCCCTGCAATTGAGCAGGAGAAGTAAGGATGGTACAATTCAGCTTCATCGTATCGTTTTCTTCTATTTCAGAGAAACGGATGTTTACGTTCCGCAAAGCCCTTAATGTGGCAAAAGAGGCATACGTCTGTTCTACAGACCGTTCGTTATAGAGTTTTCCCGGAAAAATAAAATTGGACCGCCGTAACACGCCCGGACGAATGCTTTTTTTCCTTTGCCCGTATAAAATACGGATACCGCCGGTTGTCAACGTATCGGCCGATAAAAGCGTGTTGCTTCCCTCTTCCAAAGGGTTATGACCGGTCACAATCTCCACATCTTTTATATAATATTGCCGGTGGATCGTATCCGAAACGGTTCCGTCGGGCTTTTGCAACCGGAAAGGACGGAGCATCATATCCAAATCGACCACATTCCGGTTAAACGAACTGTCGGCAAGATAGAAGAAATAATCGCGGTTGAAAGCATAATACCCGTTTCGGCGCAACAAAGTCGTTATCCGTTCGCGCTCTTTGTCGAGTACATCCCGGTCGAACAGGCTGCTATCTTTTATCAGCGGGGTATAGTCGTCGGAAAAAATACGGAAAGCTGAAGTGAGAAAGGTACGTGGAGGGGCTTTAAGCCGTGCAATGCTATCGATTTTCGGATCGTCCAAAACCATGCGATAGGGAGCAATCCGATAGGGTTCGTTCCCCACAACCCGATAAACGACAGTCGCCTTTTTCCTTTTGGACGTGTCGACTACCGCAGAAACTTCGGCATTCACATACCCCTTGTTCACCATAAAACGCCGAAGTTCTTCGACCGACTGATCGACCAACAGGGTATCTAAAATCACCGGCGCCTCCCCCATCCGCCGCAACTGGCGATTGATCCATTTTTTTTCATTACGGCCGGACCAATCGTACAGGAATAACTGCCATTTCATCAACCCGAAAGCCTTAAAATTAGGCTGTTGGCGTATATAAGGACGCAAATCGGCGGCTTTATAGTGTTCATTATCCGATACGATTTCCACTTTATCCAACAAATACTCGCCATTGCGGACATATTTGGTTGAATTGCATGAAAAAAACAGGCAAAAAAAGAGCGCCCAACAGATAATCCGGAACATGCACCTCATCAAACTCAAGCTTTTATCTGCGCAAATGTACATGAAATTAAAGGATTTCACGTACTTTTGCCTGCAAAAAAGTACAGATGCTGAGTAAGTCGAAAATAAAATGGATCCGTTCCTTGGAATTTAAGAAATTCAGAAACGAACAGAATCTTTTTATGGCTGAGGGGAATAAATTGGTGGCCGATATGCTACCGGCTTTCGAATGTGAATTTTTATTGGCCAAATCCTCCTGGCTGAACTCCCGGAAACAGTATCCGGCGAAAGAGATACTGGCCGCCGAAGAAGAGGATCTCCGGAAAGTCAGTTTGCAGAAAAATCCGCAAGACGTTTTGGCGCTTTTCCGTCTTCCTCAATGGTCCATCGATCAAGTGGATCCTTCCGTTTCGTTGGTCATCGCCTTGGATAATATTCAAGACCCCGGAAATATGGGAACCATTGTCCGGTTAGCGGACTGGTTCGGCATCGAACATATTGTATGCAACCGCGACACGGCCGACGTGTTCAATCCGAAGACCGTCCAAGCCACTATGGGGGCGCTGGCGCGCGTAAAAGTGCATTATACCGACTTGGAACAATTTATAAAACAGCAGGTTGCAAAAGGCATCCCCGTTTTCGGGACTTTTCTCGACGGGGAAAACATGTATTCAGAAACGTTGTCGGATCATGGGATCATCGTGATGGGGAATGAGGGGAACGGTATACGGCCGCAATTAGAACCATTTATCAATCAACGGCTCTATATCCCTAATTATCCGGCCGACCGAAACACGTCAGAGTCGCTCAATGTAGCCGTTGCAACAGCCATTATCTGCGCAGAGTTCCGACGGCGACAAGGCCAGGCCATGTAGCCGGAATACCGTTACCGGTTGCCGCAGCTCAGTACCCTCCGAAATGTGCCGGGAAACCATCTCCTGCTCTAAAAAATCAACTGGAGATTCCGGCTGCCGATCCTGATATGGAAAGGAAAAGGTATGCAAACTAAAAAAATCGGGAGGGGAAACGACCGGAACCAACAGCCCTGAATAAAATTCCGTACCGGCCATTTCTTCCCTCAAAGGGGTTATGGAGAGTAAACGGCCGCAATCGTCCAATTCGAGGAAATGCATCCGGTACATTTTTTTCCAAAAGATAAAATGGGCCGCAATCCGTCTCATCCGGCAAGAGAAGGTATTGAATCGGCAACTTGCTCTTGTAATTTACCGTAGTTGTATCTGATCAAGTTCAAATGATCTATGTAAATTTTATAATAAGAACCGGCCGGTTTATTATTCATCCGTATATAGCCGTAAACGCGCGAGATTCGTTTGGTTGGTACGGTTTTCAAAAAAAGCTGATGGGCTCCGTCCCGGTCCAAACGATTCCGGACAGAAACGATCGTGTCTCCCTGAACGGCGCTCATACAGATTTCCGGACGAGAAAGCATATCGGGGCGAATTCCCCAAGCCGACAGGTTCAATACAAACGTACTGCCGGAAGGGAAGACGCTTTCCGGTTTAATGTCGAACGTAGTTCCGGCAAATGACTCGCGATCTTCCAAAACCAGCAATCTCCATCGCGGCCATATATCCACCGAATCGTTTCGAGTTTCCGTAGGAATAACACTTGCCTGTACATCTCCCAAAGCGCTCTGACGTTTGCTCAAGTCATTCAAAACCCGATCATACACCTCCATATATATGTCTAAATGACGTCCATACCACATCAAAGAGGAGTCATATTCCGCCCGGTTTGTCGCATGTTTTTTGAAAACGGCCTCAAACAAGGCCTCTTTTGTGGCATCATCGGTATAAAATTCCGGATCCAGCGCAATCATGGCTTCTGCCAATTGTATATCGGCTTGAACCGATTGCATCTTTTTTTCCGACAAAACACCTTCCGGCGTTTTACTACAGGCGGAAACGAGGAAAGACAACAGCAAGACAACCGGATAGATACGCCTCATACATTATATTTTTTTTCTCCGGGGAAACTGGCAGACAATGTACGGCGATAAAACAGCAAGAGCAGAAAAACGCCCACGCAGATAGCCGAATCGGCTAAATTAAAAATCGGACGGAAAAAGATGAATTCCTGTCCGCCCCAAACCGGCAACCAATCCGGAAAAGTTGTCTGAATCAGCGGGAAATAGAACATATCGACCACTTTCCCATGCAACCAGGTGGCATATCCGCCACCTTCGGGCATAAAGGTTGCCACCTGTCCGAAACTATGGTCGAAAATCACGCCATAAAAAACAGAATCGATAATATTTCCGATCGCCCCGGCAAATATCAGCGAAATACATGCAATGAAGCCGAATTTATAATCTTGCCGGATCAATTGATACAGATAGTAGCCTATGAAGCCGACTGCAATGATACGGAAAACCGACAGAAAGAATTTGCCCACTACCTCTATGCCGAAAGCCATTCCCGGATTTTCTGTAAAATACAGAAAAAACCAAGGAGTGATCTCCACACTTTCATGTAATTGAAAATGTGTCTTGATCCAGATTTTCAAACATTGGTCAAGCGTAAGGAGCAGCAGCACAATCCATGCTGCCCCCCAACCTTTCGAATATCTCATCTACTTCGCACCTCCTTGTTTGGCTTCAATACTCAACGTTGCATGAGGAACCGCACGCAATCGCTCTTTGGGAATCAATTTCCCTGTTTCCCGACAAACGCCGTATGTTTTGTTTTCGATGCGGATCAATGCGGCCTGCAAATTCTGGATAAATTTCATCTGCCGTTGGGCTAAGCGGCCGGCCTCTTCTTTCGATAGAGTTGCCGCCCCCTCTTCCAACACTTTAAAGGTAGGCGAAGTATCTGCTACATCATTCCCATCCGAATTGGTAACTCCCGATCTCAGCAAATCAAAGTCTTTCTTTGCTTTCTCCAGTTTTTCTAAAATGATGGAACGGAACTCCTCGAGTTCGGCATCCGAATATCTTGTTTTCTCAGCCATAATTGTTTGTATTTAATAATTCCTGTTACAAATAAAGGGGGCGGAAACACGATTTTATCCTCTTTCTGCCGCATACAAATATAGTATATTTCCTTTAGTATTTTCTTGTTTTATCGCTTTTATTCTCAACCAGTCATACTTTGTCGATATGGACAAACAGCTTGAAGTCTTCAAAATCCAATTCCGAAGCATCGCTGACAGCGTCCATAATCTCTATAGAAGACGCAAGTACCTGATTGGCAATATACGACTCATGTTCCTGAATGGCCGCATTCATCTCCTCACAAGAAAGTATCGATACGGCAATCTTGTCGGTAATGTCAAACCCGTTATTCTTCCGCAAATTCTGAATACGGTTGACCAATTCACGCGCCAACCCCTCTTTACGCAACACGTCCGTCACCGTAATGTCCAACGCCACTGTCAAGCGCCCTTCATTTGCAACCAACCAGCCGGGAATGTCTTCCGAAATAATCTCGACATCGGCACGGTCAATGGTGGCCTCCTGGTTTTCAACTTTCAGCGTAAAGGTCCCGTTTTTGTCGAACACATTGATTTCGTCCTGCATCATCTGTTGAATAGCCGCCGCAAGCGATTTCATGATTTTTCCGTAACGCGGACCGAGTTTCTTGAAATCGGGTTTTACTTTCTTCACCAAAATACCGGCTGCATTATCCTCCAGCTTTAGTTCCTTTACATTGACCTCGTTCAGTATCAAGTCTTTGACAGCCTCCAATCCTTCTTGTTGATGTGCATCAACGACCGGAATCATGATGGAGCGAAGCGGTTGACGAACTTTGATATTCACTTTTCGGCGCAAAGCCAAAACCATAGACGACACATCCTGTGCCATCTGCATACGCTCTTCCAGATTTTTGTCGATAAAGGCTTCGTTTGCCGTCGGGAAATCCGATAAATGGACAGAGCCTACTGTTTCTCTTCCGCTTACAGCCATCAAATCGCCGAACAGCCGGTCCGCATAGAACGGGGCAATCGGTGCCATCAGTTTGGCAATTGTTTCCAAACAGGTATAAAGCGTCTGATAAGCCGATAATTTATCGGTTGTCATCCCCCCTCCCCAAAAACGACGGCGGTTCAGGCGTACGTACCAGTTGCTCAGGTTATCGTTTACAAAATCGGAAATAGCCCGTCCGGCACGCGTCGGCTCATATGCTTCCAAATATTCATCCACCTCTTTGATCAGCGAATTCAACAACGAAAGTATCCACCGGTCGATCTCCGGACGATCTGTCCAGGCGACATCCGGCTGCGAATAGTCGAATTCGTCGACATTGGCATATAAGGCAAAAAACGAGTAGGTATTATACAACGTACCGAAGAATTTACGGCGCACCTCCTCTATTCCGTCGATATCGAACTTAATATTGTCCCACGGAGAAGCGTTCGTGATCATATACCAACGCAACGGATCGGAACCGTACTGTTCGATAGTGGCAAACGGATCAACGGCATTTCCCAACCGTTTCGACATTTTATTTCCGTTTTTATCAAGCACTAAACCATTGGATACTACCGTTTTAAACGAAACACTATCGAATATCATCGTGGCAAGTGCATGGAGCGTAAAGAACCATCCACGTGTTTGGTCTACCCCTTCGGCAATAAAATCGGCCGGATAAACATTCCGCTCGTCCAATGCTTCTTTATTCTCGAACGGATAGTGGATCTGGGCATACGGCATCGCTCCCGAATCGAACCAGACATCGATCAGGTCGGTTTCCCGTTTCATCGGTTTGCCGCTTGCCGAAACCAAAATAATATCGTCTACATACGGACGATGCAGATCGATCTTTTCATAATTTTCCTTTATATACTCTCCCGGGATAAAATGAAGTGCCTTATAGGGGTTGGTTTCCATAAATCCGGCCATGACGGATTTTTCTATTTCGTTGTACAATTCTTCTACAGAGCCGATGCACAATTCTTCCGATCCGTCTTCCGTACGCCAGATCGGCAAGGGAGTTCCCCAATAACGGCTACGGCTCAGATTCCAGTCCTGCAGATTCTCCAACCATTTGCCGAAACGGCCCGTACCGGTACTTTGCGGTTTCCAGTTGATGGTGTTATTCAGTTCGATCATTCGTTCGCGGCACGCCGTCGTACGAATAAACCAGCTATCTAACGGATAATACAATACCGGTTTGTCCGTCCGCCAGCAATGCGGATAATTATGGATATGTTTTTCAATACGGAAAACACGATTCTGTGCTTTCAGCATCATACATATTTCGATATCCAACGTTTCGTCTTTATCTGTTTTATTTTCGTCGTACGCATTCTTAACGAATTTTCCTTGGAAAGGATCATAATCGGCCGCATTCATCTGTTTCTGGACGAACAGCGGATCCAGTTCTTCCAACAGATAAAATTTTCCGGTCAAGTCGACCATCGGCCGGTCATTACCATCTTTATCTGTCAGCATCAGCGCGGGAATACCGTTTGCTTTCGCAACCCGATTATCATCCGCACCAAACGTAGGCGCAATATGAACGATACCCGTTCCATCTTCCGTCGTTACAAAATCGCCCGTAATCACCCGAAATGCACCTTCGCCCGGATTCACCCACGGAATCAACTGTTCGAATTTCATACCGGCCAATTCCGAACCTTTCCATTCGCCCACGATTTTAAAGGGAACCAATTTATCGCCCGGTTTATAATCATTCAGATCCAGTTCGGATGCTTTCGGATTGAAGTAGGCGTCCATACGGTCTTTTCCTAACACGGCAGTCATCGGCATACCGGTATACGGATTATAGGTCTGGACAGCAACATACGGGATATTCGGTCCGACACACAGGGCCGTATTCGAAGGCAACGTCCAGGGAGTGGTTGTCCATGCTAAAAAGAACGGTTCTCCAAAAGCAGCCATTTCCGGTTTCGGGTCTAAAATCCGGAATTGGGCAGTACAGGTCGTATCTTTTACATCCCGATAACATCCCGGCTGGTTTAATTCGTGCGAACTCAACCCGGTTCCGGCAGCCGGAGAATAGGGCTGAATGGTATAGCCTTTATAGAGCAAACCTTTCTTATACAGTTCTTTCAAAAGATACCACAATGTTTCGATATAGCGGTTATCATAGGTAATATAGGGATTTTCCATATCGACCCAATAACCCATTTTCTGCGTCAGGTCTACCCATTCGGCTGTATATTTCATGACCTCCCGACGGCAAGTCGCATTGTATTCGGCCACAGATATCTTCTTTCCGATATCTTCTTTGGTTATATTCAACAGTTTCTCAACTCCCAATTCAACAGGAAGGCCATGCGTATCCCAACCGGCTTTCCGATTGACTAAAAAGCCTTTCATCGTTTTATAACGACAGAAAATATCTTTGATCGAGCGGGCGATTACGTGGTGGATTCCCGGCATGCCGTTTGCCGAAGGAGGTCCTTCATAAAACACGAACGAAGGGTGTCCTTCGCGAATTTCAAGACTCTTTTGGAATACATTTTCTTCCTGCCACTTCTTCAGTATCTCTTTATTGATCGTCGAAAGATCCAATTTCGAGTATTCGGCAAATTTTTTACTCATATTTCGTTTATTTATCTATCTTCTGAAAAATGTCGCAAAGTTAGCGGTTTTATTCGAATTAGACAATAAAGAAAGATCTCGACTTCGGGTTAAATTCGTCTCTATGAATCAGGAAGCCATTCGACCGAAATAAAAAAACAGGATCGATAAAAGTAATGCATACAAAAAAACGTTTCGGGCCGTAGCGCCTAAAATGCGGTTCAGGCCCCTTCCCTCCTGCCTGAAAAATTCGCGGGTCGTATAAAAGCACAAAGCAAACAAAAGCGCCGCAAGAAACAAGATCCACCAAGGGGCATCCAACAACAGCGGCAACGTAAGCAAAAGCACCAGTAGTTGGTTCGTCATATACAGTATCCGTCCGAAACGACGCCCAAAAAGCACGATCGTGGTACGTTTACCGGCCAATTTGTCTTCTTCATAATCCCGATAATTATTGACAACTAAAATATTGACCGAAAACAAGCCTAAAGCCACAGCCAAGAGGAAGGAAAGCAAGGAAAAAGAAAGAGTCTGTATATAATAGGTAAAACAAACCGGAATAATTCCATAAAACAAAAGCACGCATATATCTCCCAAGCCATTGTAAGCCAACGGGAAAGGACCGGCTGAATAGGCAAAAACCGCCAGGGCGATAGCAAGTCCCACCCATAGCAAACGCCAATCGGCAAAGAAAAGCAACAACAAGCCGCCGGAACAGGCAAGCGCTAACGTAAGCAATGCACCGGAAAGCATCGCTTTCGGGCGAATCCAGCCCTGTGCTACAGCACGTTCGGGCCCCAATCGATTTTCGCCGTCGGCCCCTTTTTTGAAATCAAAATAATCGTTAGCCAAATTGCTGGCTATTTGAGCAAAAAGGGCAACCCATAAACAGAGAAAAGCAGGCAGCCAGTCGAACGTTCCTTCATAATAAGCCAAGGCCCCTCCAAGCAATACCGGACTGATGGAGGCGAATAACGTACGTGGACGTGCAGCCTCTATCCAGACCATCAGTTTGTTTTTTTCCGTATTCATTCTCTGCATTTTTTACATGTATCCGCTCGCATTTTCTCAATCCTGCGCATCTATATCTGTTATTGAAACAAGATGCCTTTTGTTTTTTATTGCTTCAAGCGGAGGAGGCATCATATAATCGGGGCCGTACAACGTCCGAAGATACCGATCGCTGTCGCCGGGTATTTTAAAAGGCATCCCTTCAAAAGCAGTCTCTTTCAACGGAAAAATGGTATCATAGCGATGATACCGATTCCAGGAGGTATCCAATCCGTACATAACCACATCGGACACCTTGTTTTTTTTACAGGCAATTTTCAGGGAAGCTATTCGAAGCATCAAGCGCAAACAAGCATGAGAAACAGGCGCAAACAACGCTGCCATTTTTTTTCCGAACGAAGAAGGATTCAACTCACAATCGTTCAAGCGAGTAAGAAACCGGAATGTTTTTTTAAATAACCGATCCGTAAAACGGCCATTATAGTAATCCATCGGAAAAATATCGAGAAACAGTCCGCCCTCGTCATGAGACTTATAGAAACTCTTGATCACCGTTCGTTTATCTCTGATTTTGCAGGGCAACGGAAGGTAGGTATACGCCTTAGGAGTCAATTCGCGCGTCTGTAGTTCCATGGTTTCGGGAAATGTATCCGCAAGCTGCACCAAACGTTCGTAATCGGCACGCATCATACAAATATCCACATCATCATCCCACGGGATAAAACCTTTATGTCTGACAGCCCCTAACAATGTACCGGAATCCAACCAGTATTGCAAACCGTTTTCTCTACAAATACGGTCGAATTCGACCATCATTTGCAGCATCCGCCGATGTGCCTTCTGCAAGTTAACTCCCAATATATTCCCCTCTTTCGTATTCATCGCGCAAATTTAGGAAAAAACATAAAGAAAGCAATCCGTTTGTCACCCCCTTCTTTTTTTGTACTCGGCCAAAAATTCACGTATTTCTTTGGTCACCATCATAATCAGCAGAGGGATCAACAAGGTAAACGCGATGATGCCCAATGCGGCAAAGAGCTTACGGGGAGCTACCGGTTTTTGTTTAATGTAAGCAGCGTCTACAATACGTCCGCGATCTTTTGACTCATCCATACTCATCTGGACATTCTCCCGCTTCTGGACAAGAATCAGATAAATAGCCTGATTGATCTCCTGATTTCGTTTCAAATCGACAAACCGACGTTCCTGCTGCGGCACGTCTTTGATTTTTTTCATAAAATCGGATTCCTTGGCTTTCAGGTCCTGTAAGGCAAGTTGCAAACTTTGATCCGAGTTATCGATCATCGCATTGACGTTCGCCCGCAAGGTTTCCAATTGTTTTTCCAACGAATTTATCATCGGGTTTTTGTCCGTCTTCGACAAGTTTTTAAGCCTGTTTCGTTCCAGTAAGGTTTCGTTATAATTGGCTATCGTCGATTTCTGTTCCCCTTCTGTCGGCGAATAGAGCGCGGGCACCAATTCGAACTTATTCGCTGGATTATTGATATATTCTTTTAACAAAGAGGTAATATGCCGGTTGGATTCCACTTCGATTATTTTTTCATTCAATGTAACCAATCCATCGGCCATCATCTTCACATCAGCCTCCAACATGGTCATTTTATGAGAGGCTTTAAATTGCTCGATCAAGGCCTCGTCATTCAGCAAGATCTGTTTTGTCTCCTCTATTTTTTCATCCAAATAGGCCAGTTGCTTCTTTGCATCCCTGTTTCTGAAACCTGAAATTCGTTCATTATAATGTTTCATCAGGCTATTCAACACATCGCACCCTCTTGCCAGGTCATGATCTTGAATCAAAAGTTCGACGATATAGGAATTTTTAGCCGCCACATCCACTCCGATTTCATCCATCAAATCTTCGGCAATCCATCCGGCGGGACTGACTTTCACATGATATGTATAGCTCGTTTCTTCCACCGTTCCGTCGGTGGCAAAATCAAACTGTCCTTCATCGGTGGTTATGGTAGCCGGCAATTGTTTGAAAGCAAATTTTTCCGTCCGTCCTTTTTTCACCTTTTTCGTCACAACAAACGATCCGTCTTTTTTCTTTTTCACGATAAATTTCGGAGCTTTCATCAGCGGTTTGTCATTCTTCGGCGAATAACAGACGGTAAAAGGAGTCTGTCCGTATAGCTTTATAAATGAGTAAGGTCTGGTATACTCCACCTGAATTTTGGTCTCCTCTACCACATCTTTCAACAACTCGTACGTTGTAAAAAATTTACGTTCATCGTCCATATTGATGGATCCTCCCAAACTTCCCATACCGAACGTCTGCATAAGTCCGGCCATATCTCCTCCGCCTATAGGCAGTCCGGCAGAAGCAGAGGTTTCATCTTCACGGATCTGGATGCGCGACATGAATTCATAGGTCGTGGGATAGAATACAAGATAAATGACAGCTAATACAAGCGAAAAGAGAAAGCAGCCCAGTACTAATTTCCAATGATCGAACAAGTTCAACAAAAGTTTTTTCAGACTAATTTCTTCCTGTTTTTTATTTTCGGGATTACTCATATATCGCTATCACTTTAAGACTTTTGTACTTACAAGAATACTGATAATCACAGAGACGGACGTTATCAGCGAGGTAAAGAAACCGATGTTCTGCTGCTTGATGGAGTCGTATCTTGAATTTCTTTTTCGGGTATCATTCGGCTCCACATATACATAGTCGTTCTGTTGCAGATAAAAATAAGGTTCATCAAACAGGTCCGGTTTGGTAAAATCGATTCTATAACGTTCCAAATCGCCGTTATTATCCCGTATCAACAGAATATTTTTACGGTCTCCGTTGATCGTAAGATCTCCGGCCATTCCGATAATATCCAAGATCGTCACCCGGTCGGATGTAATCTGATAACGCCCCGGCCGTGCCACTTCGCCGGTGACCGTCACCTTGAAATTAGTAATGCTGACGTTGACTAAAGCGTCTTCTGCATATTTCGAGATCTCTTTCCGCAAAAATTCCTCGACTTCCCGTTTGGTTCGTTTTCCAACTGAAACCTTTCCTAAAACCGGGAAAGTGATATATCCGTCGGCATCAACCGTATACGTATGCAACGTCTGTTCGGTTTTTCTCATTTTTTCCGTACCCTCGACCAACGTTGCAAAAGCGGGTGGATTAAACATGGCAACCGTCGAGGGATCCCATGCCGTAACTGTAATGACCAGTTGGTCGTCTGGCTTAAACCGTATGGAGAAAGTCCCGTCGGCTGCAACCGTCCTCAAATGTTCAACATCATCTATCCCACGGAAATAGGCTATATCTTTCGGAACCGAACAAGCACTCATTATTCCGCAGAAAACAGCAAACAAGAAATACTTAATATGCATGCTACTATACTAATTCAATTTTTTAAAGACGCAAAGATACGATTTTTCATTGAGAGGAAGGAGTTCCTCTTCCCGAAAAAGATTCTTTTATATAACGATAAAACACGACAGATAGTATAACGCTGTTCAAATTTATTTTTCAATTATTCAAACAGGCGTTATATAATCACAATATGCTATCAATCAGAACCATATTCCTTTACCATCCGGGATTTTGTTTCAAGTTTTCATTTTGAACCAAATCGTTTGCCGGTATGGGATAGAAATACAGGCGATCGTTCCAGGTACGTATCTGGTCTTTCATAAAGACCAACGTATGCCCATCATCGCCCAATTGTGTGTTATTGAATGCGCCATTTGCCAATTTTTGTCCGACATACAGATAGTAAACACCCGGGATTTTATCGGGCACCTCCTGCTGCAACGTAAAGCAGACATCCAATGTACCGTCGCCATTCATATCATAGGGCGTATCCAATGCCGGAATATAAATGCCATTCCATATTTTTGTCGTCAATTCACCCACTTTCCAACGGCAGATATCCGCCCATGAGAATCCTTCGAAAGAAAGTTCGACGGCACGTTCACGCCGAATCTCCATAATAGCCGGATCCGTAATCCCGGGGAAGAAATGTGCCTGCATATAGGCATCGAGCTTGGCCGGTTTGGCATCCAATCCTCCGGTGATGCCGGCACGACGTCGGAGTGCACCGACAGTCTTGCTCCAATCGGCATCAGTCAAAGTGCCTAATTCGGCCTTTGCTTCTGCATAATTCAGTAACGTTTCGGCAAACCGGAAAAGAATTACATTATTGTCGCAGATATCTACATTGTCGTATTGCGTGTCATCCAGCGTAAATTTCGAGGTCTGGTATCCGGTAATGGCAAAGGCGTAATCCGGAGCAGTTTGTACGCTTTTCCCATTCACGATACGTGTGAATCCGGGTGTGCGGATTGTTTGCGACAAACGGCTGTCCCGATCTTTGCATTCCTCTATAAACGGCATCGTTTTATATGCCGGATCATCGGTGAACGGGGTTCCGTCCTTTTTCAGATATGTATTGACAAACGTACGAGTAAGGCTCGGTGCACCACTGAAAGTCACCGAAGTAAACATACGGTTTCCAGGATGCGAAACTCCCAAGGCCGCATCAAAGGTAACGGCATACAGCACTTCCTCGGCAATCGGTTTTTTTGCAATAAACAAAGAGCGGTACGAACGGTCGGTGCCGGCACCCGTATAAACGGAATAACCGGAGGCCATGACATATTCGGAGGCTTTCACCGCTTCCTCCAACCAACCGGCCGCCGATGCCTGTAGACCAGCCTCCGTATGGTATTTCCGAAATGTTCCCTCCCAAAGGCAGACACGTGCTTTCAGGGCAGCGGCTACCGAACTCGTGATCGTAGAGCAGGAAGTATCTCTTCTTTTCTTTATATGCGCAATGGCAAAGTCCAAATCTTCTTTTATCTTTTCGACAATAACTGTCCGAGGGTCTCTACCTGCATACAACAACGGATCATTCACATCCAACGGATGGTCGATCCAAGGCAGATCTCCGAAATGTTTCATTTTATCGAAATAAAAATAAGCTCGGAAAAAGCGGGCAATACCGATATAATTGTTTCGGATATCTTCCGGAATTTTTTCATCTGTACAATTCACGATAAAATAGTTGATGTTACGAAGTGCCCCCCAATTCCAGCCATAACTTTCTTCGGGACTGAATCCATTTTCCGTCAAATATTTGATCACATTATTCTGTGCAATATAATACGAAATCGTATAGAGCGACGGATGGGTCGGAAAGACTTCATAGAACGAGTTGGTATACATATTCAATCCCGTTTCGGAACCGAAAACCGGGACTTTGGAAACCTGCGCTTTGGGCAGTTCTTCCATATCACACGCCCAAAACAAGAGTGCTGTCAATACAGCATATAGTATATTTTTCATAAGTGTTTTATTTAGAATGTTACCGATAAACCAAGACTGATGCTCTTCAACAAAGGATAACTGTAGGCTTGCCCTCCGTTGCTGATGATGGAGTTCGAGCCGCCATTGCTCTGTACCATTTCTCTCGCTTCGGAATCTTCGCCATAAATATTCGCCACATCAAAATTATTGGTGTGTTTATATAAAGGAGACCATCCCCACAAGTTCTCGGCCGAGAGATAGATACGTGCAGCCTGCATCCCGGCTTTTGCGATCAACCGTTTCGGGAAATTATACCCGATCTGTAAATTCTTCAAACGGATATAAGCCACATTTTGCAGATAACGTGTCTGCACAACCGACAATTCACGTGTTCCCTGCAACGCCACATAACCTCTGTAACGGGGAAAATAAGTATTCGGATTACTTTCCGACCAAATTTCATTCAGCATGGAAACGGGAATATTATTATACGGACGATTGTACTGCCCCCAGAACAAGGCATTATCTGTACCCGGCCACCAATCTTGTTTTCCGACCCCTTGGAAAAAGGCCGAAGCAAAAATACCATTCCAGTCCGCCCCCAATGTAACGCTATAAGTGTATCTGGGCGTTGAATTACCGATTACTTTCCGGTCGCCCGAATCGCCGACCCGATTGGTTCCGTAGTCGATTTTTCCATCGTTATTCAAATCTTTGAATTTGATATCGCCCGGCAACCAGGTTCCTGAATTGGAAGCATAATACAAACTCTGATCGGCATGATTTTTAACATCCTCTTCCGAGGTAAAGAATCCTTCCGTTTCATACCCCCATATTTCACCGATGGTCATCCCCTCGTAGTAATTACTGCGGGCATCGGTATAGCCTCCGATAAATTTATCGGGATTATTGTATTTATCCAATTTGGAGGTATGATCCGACAACGTCAAACGGATATCGTAGGAAAAAGGTTTGCCTGCCAGAGCCCGTTGGTCACGCCACGTCAGCGAAAATTCCCATCCTTTCGTGGTCATATCGGCATAATTGCCTTTCGGCGCCGATGTTCCGAACACTGCAGGCAAAGTAGATCCAATCGTAAACATATCGGTTGTTTTGCGGATATAATAATCGCCGGAAAAGCGCAGACGGCTATTCAAAGCGCCAAAATCGATTCCTACGTTCGTCGTGGTAGAAGTTTCCCAGGTCAGTCCGTCGGGAATCACATTCGGATGTCCGGTCGCCTGATTTCTAACACCATTTATCAGACGTCCCATCTGATAGATTCCGAATAATTCCTGATAAGCATACGCCGCCACATTTCCATTTCCCAAAGAGCCGTAAGAAACACGAAGTTTCATATCCGATAAAACGCCGGAAGGAACATGCCAGAACGGTTCTTCAGAGACACGCCATCCAGCTGATACGGACGGGAAGAATCCCCATTGCTGATCGGTCGGGAATTTGGAAGATCCATCCAAACGGCCATTGATTTCCAACAAGTAACGATCGGCAAAAGCATAGTTCAGGCGAAAAAATCCTCCGGCAATACGCCACTTGTTATAATCGCTCTTCAGTGTAATTCCCGATCCGTTTGTCATATTTATATTTTCGGCATCTTCAAAGATCAGTCCATTCCGACGCTTAGACGAGAAATGATAGATAGACTGTTCATAATTATAACCAACCATTCCTTTGAAATCATGCAATTTGTCGAATATTTTCGAATATTCGGCATAGATATTGGTTGCCAGATACTTGGAGACGGCATTGGAATTCATGTAATCATTTGTCGAAGAGCCTAAATATTCGACCACTCCCGGAGCCGTACTGTAGGGAACCGGAACCCGGCGCGTAACTTTATCGTTATCAGTATACCGGAACGTCACATCTCCCTTTATTTTCAGCGCATCATTCCAAAGAGAAGCCGTAAAAGCCGTTGTATTACGCAAAATGCGGCGATCCTGATCCGTTCCGCTCTTTCCGTACCAAAAATCGCCAATCCCGTAAGCGGCCGCCATCGTCAACGTTCCGTCCGGATTAAGCATCGGACTCATTGGTTGCGCCTCGCTTTCAAGGCCGTACCATATATTTCCGTCGGCAACGGTCAACGGATTATGGTAATTCATCTGATTGAACTCAAAATTATTGTCGACTTTCAACCATTTATAAATTTGGGCAGAACCTTTTGCGCGCACATTAAATACATTGTAATCGTCCGAATTATAATGAAACAATCCGTCCTGTCCGTAATAACGGCCCGAAACCATAAAATCGGCTTTTTCGCCACCGCCCTGTATAGTCACATTATGATCGTGTCCATAGGTATGGTCTTTGTATAAAAGCTTATACCAGTCCGTATTTGCATAATACTGATATTTTCCGTTCGCTCCTACCACGACATCATCCAATCCGGATCCCGGGCGGTGTTTTTCGATCTCTTTATACCAATCGTTATCGAACGGTACGGCTTTATGAAATTTTGAAGGCATACGGGCATAATCATAAAAAGAAGAATAGGCCTCGATAAAGCGGGTTGCATATTCGTAAGAATCGCTCACCATTTCCGGAACAACCGTCGGTGCCTTCATCGACACATTTCCGCTATAGGTAACGGACGTACGCTCTTTATTCGGATTCTTGGTGGTGATCAAAATAACGCCAAAAGCACCTCTGGCCCCATAAATGGCAGAAGAAGAGGCATCTTTCAGTACCGAAACGCTCGCCACATCGTTCGGATTCAACATCGCAGGATCTCCCTCCACACCGTCTATCAAAACCAATGCACTCCCGCCTTGTCCGATAGAGGTCGCCCCACGGACGTTAAAGTCGGACGAACGGACAGGCTTTCCGTCACTTAACGAAATATTCAAGTTCGGAATAGCTCCTTGTAACCCCTGCGTGATATTCGCCATCGGACGGTTGTCGAAAACTTCGCTCGTAACCTGTTCTACGGCTCCGGTCAGATTCACCCGCTTTTGCGTTCCGTATCCGACGACCACCACTTCAGACAGATTTTGCATGTCTTCTTTCAAAACAACCGTGATCCGGTCGGCTTTCGTCACTGTAACCTGTTGCGTAATGTAACCGATAAACGAAAAATCCAGGACTTTTCCTGTAGAAACGGCAAGGGAAAATTCACCGTTCATATCAGTCGTTGTTCCGTTAGTCGTTCCTTTTTCTAATACATTTGCACCGGCTATCGGTTCACCTCTCTCGTCCGTTACAATCCCCCTCACAAACCGGCTCTGTTGCTGCACATCAGCGGCATAAAACTCCGGTTTATTTTCGATACCCGGGATGGCATTCGCTGCAATTCCACCTCCCAATAGAAAGAAAAAGACCATACTTCCGGTTAGGAAGAGCTTTTTCTGGCTTTTCCATACAAATGGATTTTGTTTCAAACAACTTTTCATACATCGTATTTTAAGATTATCACAAAAATAAGATACAAAACAGACGGTATTTGATAAAATATATTATTTTATACAAATTATACAAAATAACACTAACGAGGCTAACGGTCGTTTTTTTATTTTTCAAGACGATTGTGTCCGGTTTTTCGGAAGTAAAACCAGTGTCGGTCCAAATGCTAAGCAGAGGCCATTATGTATGGAATTGGCGAAAGCAGATCGCAACTGTGACAAAGGGAGCATTTAAAAGAAACGTCCGACTGACTATTTTTCTGTTTTTTGCAAGGTAAAAATCGTTTTATCTTGCAAAAAACAGAACTTCAAATGAGTTGAAATTTACTTGCACATCGAGTAAATAATTTCGATCAGTTCATCGCCAAGCGCTTCGGCTTCCTCCACCGAATGCGCCTCCGAATAAATCCGAATGATCGGCTCCGTATTGCTTTTACGCAAATGTACCCATTTATCCGGAAAATCGATCTTCACCCCATCAATATCAGTAATATCATAAGAAGCAAAATGGGCTTTCACTTTTTCGAGAATTGCATCCACATCGATCGCAGGAGTCAATTCGACTTTCTTTTTAGAGATGAAATAAGGTGGATAAGATGCTCTTAATTCGCTGGTTTTCATTTTCTTTTTAGCTAAATGAGTTAAAAACAGAGCGATCCCGACCAAGGCATCTCGTCCATAATGACTTGCCGGATAAATAACCCCACCATTTCCTTCTCCGCCAATGACAGCCCGGGTAGCTTTCATCTGAGCGACCACATTCACTTCGCCTACCGCAGCAGCATTGTATTCGCAACCGTGTGCACGGGTAATATCTCTCAACGCGCGGCTCGAACTGAGATTACTTACGGTATTGCCGGGGGTATGCGTCAAAATATAGTCGCTCACCGCAACCAATGTATATTCTTCGCCGAACATCTCTCCGTTTTCACAAACAATCGCCAAACGGTCTACATCCGGATCTACAACAAAACCGACATCGGCCTTGGCATGGGTCATCAATGCCGAGATTTCGGTCAGGTTTTCGGGAATCGGTTCCGGATTATGGGAGAAGTTTCCATGAGGCGCACAATGCAGCTTAAATATCTCCTTGACTCCCAATGCAGAAAGTAATTCGGGGATCACGATCCCGCCTACCGAGTTAACGGCATCGACCGCCACCCGGAAAGCAGCTTTCCGAATGGCATCTACATCGACCAAATTCAGTCTCAAAACGCTTTCTATATGCTTTCGGGTATAAGAAGTATCGGTAATTACCCTCCCGATATGGTCTACATCTGCAAATACAAAATGTTCTTCCGCTGCAATTTTCAACACTTCAGCCCCTTCGGCTGCATTCAAAAATTCGCCTTGCTCATTCAGCAATTTCAGTGCATTCCACTGTTTCGGGTTATGACTGGCCGTAAGAATGATACCGCCACAGGCTTTTTCCCACACGACAGCCAGTTCGGTTGTCGGAGTGGTTGCTAAATCGATATCGATTACGTCGAATCCCATTCCGGTCAACGTTCCCACAACCACTTGTTTCACCATTAAACCGGAGATGCGTGCATCGCGTCCTACCACGATCTTATTGGTCGTTACAGGTGTGTTTTTTCGAATAAACGTGGCGTACGCTGCCACAAATTTAACAATAGCCAACGGATTTAATCCGTCATCCGGATTGCCTCCTATGGTGCCGCGAATACCGGAAATAGATTTGATAAGTGTCATTGCTCAGACTTATTTTATAAATACGAATTTCACCTTTTCATAATACAACGGAGTTCCCGAGCTTTGGAACGTCGAACTCGACTGCTTGAAAGGAACGATCAGGCTTACCATCGAACTGTCGCCTACATATTGCAACGCCGATGCCATACCCGGCGTGATAAAATCATTGAAAACATACTCCTTCAAACCTGTATTGTGTCCGTATTTGAATTCTACGGGATGGGTTCCGCTGGAATGAGGGCCCAACAGGTCTATGGTAGAACCTTTTTCGCTTAGAATCCGCACTACAAAACGGGCCATGACGTCCGTAGCATACAATTCCGCACGCTCTTTTGTTCCTTTATCGATAATATTCAAATAAACGCCATTCTCCAATTTAACGAATTCATCAGCCTGGAACACGCTGTCTTTCGGAAAATCATCCAAGATCCTGAATCCTTTTTCTTCAATCAAACGCTTGATGGTCGCCTTTTCAGCATTCAGCATATCCGTATATGAGACCGTTTTATTACACGATAACATGATCAGCACAGCACAAATCACCCACAAACTATAAAAACCTTTTTTCATATATAAAATAAATATGTATTTGATTCACAAAAGTAGATAATCTCCTTCAAATCTCAGACATTCTTATCTGTTTCTTCCATCTTATTCGGGTTAAAGAGCGTCAATCCTTGTTCAAAAACTGCAACGGCATCCGATAAAGAGCCGTAAAACTCTCCTCCCGAAGCATTTTTATGTCCTCCACCGTTAAAATAGCGGTTTGCAAATCGATTGCAAGGAAAGTCGCCCACCGAGCGCAACGAAACTTTCGCATACTCTTCGTCTTCGCGTATAAAAACGCTGAAAACGACCTGATCCATACTGAGGGGCAGATTCACAAACCCTTCGGTATCTCCGGTTTCATAATTGAAACGCGCCAATTCTTCTTTAGATAGGGTGATAAGGGCCGCCCGATAGTCGGGATAGACTTTCATCTTTTCATACAGCACATACCCCATCATCCGCAGGCGGGATTCGGAATAGACTTGATTGACTTTCCGGTAAATGGCGTCTTTATCGATCCCTTTCTTGATCAATTCGCAAACAATCGTATAAATTTCAGGCTTATTGGAATTATAGGTAAAAGATCCTGTGTCGGTCATCATCCCTGTATAAATACATTCCGCACAGTTCCGGTCTATCAGATCAAACATTCCCATACGGCAAATGATCCGGAAGATCATCTCACTGGTCGAAGACATTTCGGGATAAGAGATACTCAACTGGCAAAAATCGGCCGGGTACAAATGGTGGTCGATCAGTATTTTGAATGCCTCCGCCGCAACAAGAGACGAAGCTAATTTCTCCACACGTTTCGGCTCATTAAAATCGAGGCAACAGATCACATCGGCATCCCGGATAAGCCGGTCGGCAAAATCTGGGTCCTTTTCATACACGACGATATCTTCCGTTCCCGGCATCCATGCATAAAAACCGGGAAATGCGTTCGGAACCACCACCGAAACGAAATCTTTTCCATAGGCCGTAAGAAAATGATAGAATCCCAACGAAGCCCCCAGCGCATCGCCATCAGGGGTTACATGGGTAACAAGGACAATGTTCTCTGCTTCTTCAATTTGTTTTTGAGCTTTCTGGATTTTCTCTTCCTGAATGATTTTTGTAATCATAGAATTTCTTTATTTCAGCTCCAAAGGTACTGATATTTTTTAAACAAACGGCATAAGTGACACAAGGATTACGGCAACACCTAAAAAGAAAAAACGTCTTTTCTCGATATACAACAGCAAGAGGAGTAGGACACTGTATCCCAGCAACATGCAAGGAAGAGAAAAGCGGAAAGTCCAGGAGGAGGCGGGAAGTGTGCCAAACAACTCTACAATCCGACACAAGCTGCGCGTGAGTATTTCAACCGAGTACTGCAAGATTTCGTTTCCGGGAAAATCGGCAGGGTACAAGCTCCACAAGAGGACTATAGGGATCAGTAGCGTGGCTAATCCACTCAGCGGGACATTCACAAACAGAAAAACGAGCGAAAACTGGCCGAAATAATAGAGCCCTAAAAAGGCCGTGCCGATTTGTGCGGCAACTGATACGGTGATCCACCCCCACGGAATGGCCAATAAGGGATTTCGGACAGCGATCAACTGATATAGACGGGGTTGCAGATATAAAATAAAAAAAACGGCAATATAGCTCAACTGGAATCCCCAATCGAACAGGTAAGCCGGATCGTAAAGCAACATACAGAAAGCCGAAGCGGCCAGCAGATTATACGGATCGGTGATACGCCGAAACAATTGGCCGAACAAGAAGAACGACAACATCAATCCGGCCCGTACAGCCGGAGCACCCAAGCCGGTCATGAATACATACGCCCAGACCAAACCGATCGTAATGGAACATTTCAACCATTGAAAAGGAACAAGCTGCGGAAGAAAAAAGAAAAAAGAGAGAAACAAAAGCACCGACAATGGCAACATGAAATCCGCTGACAGCCAACAGATGAGCAACTCCGGCCGTAGAAAAACGTTCACGGATCTCTCGTTTCATCGCCTTTTTATAACCGAATGCCAAGGTAGCCAACACCGACTTTTCCTCTTCCGAAAGCCTCAGTTCCTGTAGAGACACCAACAGCTTTTCCTGTCCGAAACGTGCAGCCCGAAGCATTTCTGTTTTTGGAGGAAATGTTCCTTTATACAACGGAATAGAAATCGTCCGGCAGACGGCAAGCATCCATAGCAAGGAAAGAAATACGGCACCCCATACCCAACGGAAACGAAAAGAAGCCTCTCCTCTTCCTCTCCATGCGCAATACCAGGAACAAGTCAGAATTACAATCGGGAAAAACAAACACACGACTATGTATTTTCCGGCCGGAAAACAAGACTGGACAACAAGGGCTGCCACCCAAACTAATAGCGGCCGGGCAAAAGGCCGTTTTTGCAACGCCTCTATCATACAAGTTAAGGTTTGATAAAAAATCGTTTCAGAGTGCTTTCAGTTGTCGGATCGTTTCCAACGGATCTGAAGAACGGAAGACAAAGCTTCCGGCCACCAACACATCCGCTCCGGCATCAAGCAACCTTTTTCCAGTCTCCATATTGACGCCGCCATCGACTTCAATCAATGTTTCGGTTCGTTTCCGAAGAATCATCTCTTTCAACCGGCTTGTTTTATCAACGGCATGTTCGATAAAACGCTGTCCGCCATATCCCGGATTGACCGACATCAACAACACCATATCTACTTCTTCTAAAATATCTTCCAACAGGCAAACCGGTGTATGGGGATTCAACGTCACGCCGGCTTTCATACCAGCTTCTTTGATGGCGGTTACTGTGCGGTGCAAATGAGTACATGCCTCGTAATGCACATTCATCATGTAAGCGCCCATCGCTGCAACTTCACGGATAAATTTTTGCGGTTCGACAATCATCAGATGCACATCCATCGGCTTGCAGCAAACCGGTTTCAAAGCCTCCAGTATCGGAAAACCAAAAGAGATGTTCGGCACGAAAACTCCGTCCATAATATCAAGATGGAGCCAATCGGCTTCACTGGCATTGATCATTTCCACATCTCGCTGCAAATGCATAAAATCGGCAGCCAATAACGAAGGGGCTATTTTATGTTCCATGACGTTTTTTTTTGCAAATGTATAAAAAAAGAGTACCGTAAAAAAGAAAGGGATATACCAAATTGTTTTTTTGATACATCCCCTTAAATTACCATCTCCTTAGTTCAGCACATAATCGCAGAAATCTTGCTGTAAAACAGGTTCAACCCGATACGCTCTTGCAAACTGTTTCAGCAGGTCGATCGTTTGCCGGCAAGGCTTACTTGCGGCATGGCGAACCTTCACATTTTCTCTTTTTTTGTCATTCATACACGGAGTAGAAAAATTCTTCATAGGCAATCGCTTTATTTATCATTCTGATCATAAAACGACCGGAAGTTCTGCTTATTGTGTATACCGGCAATTTTATTCAAAAATGCTTATGCCAAGGATAATTCCATCCGGTTTTCTTCGGCCATCCGACGCATATTCAGAATCGCATACCGCATCCGTCCCAATGCCGTATTGATACTAACGCCCGTAATGTCGGCTATTTCTTTAAAACTGAGATCTTGATAGTAACGCATTTCCAAGACTTCACGCTGATTATCAGGCAAATGTTTCACCAGTTTTTTCACATCCGAAAGCACCTGATGGTGTACAAGATGATCTTCAACCGTTTTATCGCACAGTTTAATATTATTGAACAGGTCGACCTCCACCTCGTCATTGGAGAGTGTGTTTTCATTACGTTCCTGGCGAAAATTATCAATGATCAGATTATGGGCAATGCGGGTTATCCAGGCCTTGAATTTGCCGTTTTCGGTGTAACGCCCCTGTTTTATGGTCATAATCACCTTGACAAAAGTCTCCTGAAAGATATCTTCCGTCAAATCCTTATTACGTACAATAAAATAAATATAGGAATGGATACTGCTTTTGTAACGATTCAACAAAACATCAAAGGCAGCGTTATTACCTTCCGCATAAAGAACGACCAACTCTTCGTCAGTCTTCATTCTTAAAGTACTCATTACTTCTTATATTTTTGAATTTATAGAGTAATGTTTATGCTATAGGCGATCTTTTTATAATGTTAAACAATTTATTTTTCAACGCACAAATAAACGAAAAGAAATTGAAACAGCCAAAGAATAGATAAAGAAATCCCCCCTGTCAGCAGATTTATTGTACAAACAGGGAGGATTTCTGAACAAATATTCCGTTCAGATCAGAATTTATATCCAAAAGTAAGAGAAACTTGTGTTGTATTTGTTTTTAAAGGAATGGCCTCCGAGCCGACAATCGCTTGTCCATCGACGATCACTTTCGAGAAAGTGTACGCATCTTCTTTATATGTCCGGAATACGCAAGATAGATCGGTATAGAAATTCGGTGTAAAACGATATCCCAAACCGCACGAATAAGCCGTCATTCCTTTATCCAATGTATAATGTGCAACGGTTCCTGCCGGAAAGACCTCGATATTTCCATTCTTGAAATCCGCTTTCATCGGACTATCCTGCCAATTCATACCGGCACGTACGGCAAATTGAGGGGTAATTTTCACTTCAGCACCGGCTTTTATTGTATTAGCCGATGTAAAATGAGACTTGATTCCGTCATTATCGGGGTATGCATACCCGTCACGGGAAGACAAGAACATCGTTTTATAATTTTTCAACTCATAATCGACACTGATCAAAGCCGTCTGGCCGATAAAGCCGGCGATACTGAAAATCCATTTATCAGGCGAACGGAAGCGGTATTCGGTATATGGGTCCGGATCAGTCGGAGTCTCCCCTTTCATAGTCGGCGGATTATAAGCAGCGATGTTCGTTTCTGCCGATCCATGATAACGATCGGTCATCGTATACCACGTCGGCGAATTATAGGCTACTCCTATGCGCAGAAAATCGCTCGGACGGGCAATTGCACCTATATTGAGTCCATATCCTGTGCCATCGGTCGTTTTTTGGTTATCCCAATACAGATGATCAACCGAACTGTCGGTATAATGATATTTTTCCGTATATTCCGAAACCATCCTGTAACGTAAATCCGTTACCGAAATGGTTGCTCCGAGAAACAAACGGTTCGCAATATTCGTGGCGAATGAAAAATCATACTTGTCGATCGCTCCGCGTTCCGAAACATCCAGGGAAACTTCATCCGGACGGCTATCGGAAAACCATCCTCCATTTTTTTCGTCCGTTTCAGCAAAAGCCGAATGATAGATATTCCCTCCCTGTTCATTGGCGCCGATTAGACCACCCTGATAGGCTAAGGCCGGCAGCCATAAGCCACCCATTTGATTGTAAGCCTGCCTCCGTTCGCTTTCCGTACCCGACAACAAAGGCACAAAAGCATCTTCAGGAACACCGGTCTTATGATCGTATTGCGCATACGTTGCCACAGCTGCGGCATAATCGCCCAACGAATAATTCTGTTTGCCTTCCATGCGGTAATTACGTTCGTAGTTTTTTACCCGATTATAAGCAAAACCCACATTCCAACTGATGAGTCCTTCATCGTTTCCCGTCGGGAAATAACCGACATAGGCTATATTCGAAAAGTTTAGCCGGGTTTTATCAGCCTCAATCGCATTCACCCAGTTGGTTTTTGCCCGGATTGCCGAAAGGGAAAGGGTTCCGACAATCTCCGAACTCCGGTAGATACCTAAACCTGCCGGATTGGCAGACAAGGCTGAAATATCACCCCCTAATGCCCCGAAAGCACCTCCCATACTCAAATAACGGGCGGTTCCATTCAAATCCGTTTGCGAATATCGATAGGCGTCTATTATGCCTTGGGCAAATCCAACACCACTGTTTAACAGAAATGCAGAAGCAAATAAACATATTATTTTTTTCATCGTCTCTCTTCTATAGTTACTTATACCTATTTATATTATGAGGGAGAAACGTTTCTCCCTCGCTGTCCATACCGCGACTTATCGGCGTCCGCTTCGATTACTGTAACCGCTTCCGCCACCATTGGAAGAGCCGCTTCTACCACTCGAATAAGAACCTCCCCCCGAAGAACTACTCCTGTTCGTTGCAGGAGGGGGCGTGTACGTACTTTGGCTGCGTGTAGACTCGTATGTACGAGAATTGACGCGTGTCCGGTTACTATTGTATTGCGAAGAAGAAATGGTCCCTCTGGCATTGGATGCACGGGACGGAGACGTACGGACCGTCGTTTCCGAATTGCTGCGCCGGTTCACCCTTGTCCGTGAAGACGAAGCATTCGTTGCAGCATTTGACGGACGGGTAATCGTACGTCCGTTTTCAGTTTGTATTGTAGACGAGCGGTTCGATCCCGCAGGGCGTCCGGAACGGTTGCTGTAAATACTGCTGTTATCCGACGAACGAGACACGCTGTTTCTATTGCCTCGGATCGAGGTTGCCGAATTGCGATTGTATCTGTCTGAACGGCTGTAAGAAGAATTCCCTCCTCTCAAATAACCGCGATCGCTGCGGGCGTATGAAGAATGGCTGCCGTTACTGCGATAATACCGGGGAGAGTTGTAATAACTGTAGCCCCAATAGTCTCCACCCCAATAACCGCCACCCCAGTAGCTTCCCCAGTAAGTCGGCGCATAATAACCTCCGCCCCAACCCCAGAACGGGCTGTAATAACCGGCATACCATCCGCTATGCCAACCTCTCCATCTCCACGAAGGGCCGTACGTCCAATAATAAGACGGGCCGTAAAACCAAGGATCATACCAACTGTACCGCCACGGAGCGTAATAACCGTAATACCACGAATCATAATATGCTCCTCTACCACCGACATTGATATTGAAACTTACATTTGTCTGACCACCGTAATAATCGGTATCATATCCGTATCCGTAGTATCCGTCGCTCAGATAAAGATCAACCTGATCTGCTCCGGCGATCGTTATCTTGCTCGGCGAATGGTACCGAATGATACGTTCGGTATATTCGTTATCCGAACGACGTTCGTTGTTTTTCGGACGGGCCGTTATCTGGCGGTCGTCAACTTCGTATTCGACATCATCTTCGTAGTACGGTTCTTCTACCTGAACCGAACCGCGGCGATTGTACTCATCGACGTCCCGGGAGGGATTATAGGCCGATTTTGCCGTCGATTGGTTACGTTTGGTGATTGTGTATGTCGATGTATTTGCATCGCTCTTTTTTTCAGACACTTGAACTTTCTCTTCTGTTTTCAGTTTCTTTTTGTTCTGGCTTGAAGAGAAATACACATCATCCAAATACTCATTCTGAGCAACGGCATTGAAACCGGCCAGAAGCATCATCAATAAGAATGTTAATTTTACGCGTTTCATTTTCGTTTCTCCTCTACTTTTAAGTTTTACATGTTAGACTGTGTTTATCGAAAGAGGTTTAATTCTTTCGCCGATCTTTTATATTTTCCACAGCTTCTATACAGCTACACTAATTTGTGACAAATATAGTTATTATACAACATCAAGCAAGTTTTTACAGATTCTTTAACCATATATCCTCACTTATGTATGTTTTTCCGAATGGGCTAATAAGACGTACACGACCACTGTCGGCTGCCGGATATCCGGTCTTTCTTAATATAGAAGATGCCATTCTCGGTACAAATGTTACCTCCGGATGAAAAAATACCACATGTATGGTATTTCGAGAATCCACTGCCGACACTACCTTTGCACTATCAAATGATATATGAACTTTATAAATGAATCGGAAAGATGAAACACATTGCAAAAAACATAACGGAATTAGTAGGAAACACGCCCTTAGTGGCATTCAACAACCTGAAAGAAAGCAAAGGGGTAAAAGCTGAGGTAATCGGCAAAATAGAATACTTCAATCCTGCCGGAAGCGTCAAAGACCGCGTTGCTTTGGCGATGATCGAAGCTGCCGAAGCAGAAGGTAAAATCAAACCGGGTGCAACCCTGATCGAAGCAACCAGCGGAAACACCGGTGTAGGGTTAGCTTTTATCGCAGCTTCCAAAGGCTATAAATTAACGCTTACCATGCCGGAAACCATGAGTTTGGAGCGGCGTAATCTGTTGAAAGCATTAGGAGCCAACTTAGTTCTGACACCGGGAGCTGAAGGTATGAAAGGGGCGATAGCCAAAGCTGAAGAGATCAGAAACAATACACCCGACTCCATCATCTTGCAACAGTTCGACAATCCCGCAAATCCGGCTATACACACCCGAACGACCGCACAGGAAATATGGCGCGACACCGACGGACAAATTGATATCTTTGTTGCCGGAGTAGGTACAGGCGGAACCATCAGCGGTGTGGGAAAAGGTTTAAAAGCATTGAATCCCAATATCCGGATAGTCGCTGTAGAACCGGCAGATTCGCCGGTTCTGTCGGGCGGGAAGCCGGGGCCTCATAAAATACAGGGAATCGGAGCCGGATTCATCCCGCGCAACTACGACGAAAAAACAGTCGATGAAATTATACAGGTAAACAACGACGATGCTATCCGCTCATCGCGCGAACTTGCCCAAAAAGAGGGCGTATTAGTGGGAATTTCTTCCGGGGCAGCCTTGTACGCCGCCTGGCAATTGGCTAAACGACCCGAAAATGAAGGAAAAACAATCGTGGCCCTGCTACCCGACACAGGTGAAAGATACCTGTCCACCGTATTATACGCTTTCGACGAATATCCTTTATAAGGTGAATCCATACCGATAACCGGAGCGGAGCGTTGTCTTTCTTTAATGTGGACAACGTTCCGTTCCGGTTATATTGGAGGCCCTCAAAAAGAAACGTTTTCCCAACCCTTTACGTTCCCGAAAAATAAAAAAAGAAATTAGGCAATAAAAAGACCACGAAAATATATTTTCGTATCTTTGCGGCATGAGAAACATACTGCTGATTGCGACATTACTTTCCGGACTTTTCTTTCTTTCTACCGAAAGCAAAGAGAAATATGCCGGTGCATTCAAACGAATTGTATCGCAAGAGGCCGTCGTAAAAGATTCGGCAACGGCAGACAGGCAGTATCATTTAGCTGTATTACATGCAGATTTCAAAGACTGCAAAGGGCTTACAACCCGGCGGACGATTCAAACTGTTCAAATTTCCGATCAAATCACCCGGCTTTTAAAAATTGAAAAGAAAATATACCAGTCCTTTCGTTTAAAAGAAGCAAATTTGTTACGCAAAACATCGGAAGAGGTTATATCCGTTCAGACAGTCGATTATTCCAGCCTCCTGTGTCGCATGAGGTATTGGATATACGGACTGCGAAAGATTATCATTTGATTATAAAGTACTGTTTTTCACAGAAAAGGGAGTTTTTCCATTTGAAGTCCTCTCTTTCAAAATAAACGTATTGTTTAGTTTATTAAATCAGTCACTTTAAAATCAAAAAAATTATGTCAACAAAAAAGAACAATTTTTCTATATATATTTACATTGCGATTACGATTGTAGGATGCGTGCTGGCTTTTAGCTCCATCATTTCAAATGATTATTTAAAATTGGTATTGGTCATGCTTTTTTTGGGTGCCGGTCTATTCGGTTTGATGAAAAGCCTCAGTACACCCTCTTCTGATACCGATACACAATCAGCAGGAAAAGAATAAAAGTCAAACACATCGTAAATAATAATCGTCATGAAAATAAACAGAGACTTGGCAGATGCAACGATGATGTTGTCGTTCATCTCATTGGTATTGATCGGAACCAGCGATTTTGCAGATAAGGGGATTCAATATGCCATTATGGGAGGAATTGCGTTTATCAGTATAGCAGCCGTACTTTTGCGAATAGTTGATGCCCGCAAAAATCCGGACAAATAATCCGGAGCACATTTTTAAAGAACCCGAATCTCCTGTTGCCGCTTTATCCGGACGACCGATAAAGTACAGCAGGAGATTATTTTATGTATAACTATTTTTATTGTATAAAAAAATGATTTTGAGTATTGCATTGTTGGTCATTTCGCTGATTGCGCTCTATTTCGGGGCCGATTGGCTGGTACAAGGAAGTTCTGCTTTGGCTTTAAAAGCCAAAATATCCAAATTGGTAATCGGACTGACGATTGTCGCTTTCGGAACAAGTGCACCCGAGTTGGTAGTAAGTATCAACGCCACACTTGCCGGGCAGGGCGATCTTGCCATCGGAAATATTATCGGCTCCAATATGTTCAATATCGCCCTGATATTAGGCCTGTCGGCGATTATTTATCCATTACAGGCTCAAAAACAATTGACACGCATCGATATTCCGGCAATGATCGTTGCAAGTATTGCGCTGACAGGCTGCTTTTGGGATGGGAGATTGAGCCGGTTGGAAGGAGCCTTGTTCCTGACAGCCATCATCTTGTACACGCTATTCAGCCTGTATTATTCACGCAAACATGGAGAAGAGGGAGCTGCGGAAATTGAAGAGCCCGCCAAACCGCGTCATTGGGCGATCGATCTGCTACTCGTACTCGGTGGAATCGCCACCCTGATCGTTGCCTCCCAATTATTGGTGGATAATGCAGTCTTCATTGCAAAGGAACTGGGATTGAGTGAAGCGGTTATCGGATTAACCATCGTTGCTGCCGGAACCAGTATGCCGGAGCTTGCCACCTCGGTTGTAGCTGCATTTAAGAAAAACTCGGAAATTGCGTTAGGCAACGTAGTTGGATCCAATCTATTCAACATTTTGGCGATAGCCGGAACGTCTTCTGTCATTCGTCCGATTATCGCCCAAAATGTAAATTATATAGACCTGCTGGTCATGCTTGGCCTGGCTTTATTGGTATTGCCGCTTGCCAGAACCGGATTAAAAATATCAAGAATAGAGGGTTCCATACTGATTCTCATCTATATTTCTTATACGGCCTGGCTGTTAAGCAACGTTATATAAAAAATTTCAATATAAAAAGTGCAGCCAGCACATACATGGTCATGGTCACATCTTTATGTTTGCCTGTACAAAATTTAATAAAGACATAGGTAAGCAGTCCGAAAATCATACCGTCGGCAATCGAGTAGGTCAGCACCATCATAATAATGGTGATAAAAGCCGGCAAAGCTTCCGACATGTCATCCATATCGATTTTGGAGATGGAATCCATCATAAACACGCCGACCAATACCAGTGCACCGGTCGTAGCTGCTGCCGGAATCAACAGGAAGAGCGGAGAGAAGAACAGGGCGAGCAGAAAAAGTATGCCCGTAACAAAGGAAGTAAGCCCTGATCGCCCGCCTTCTGCAATTCCGGATGCACTTTCCACGTAAGTCGTGATGGTCGAACTTCCCATCATCGATCCGATGGTTGTGCCGATTGCATCAGACATCATGGCCTCTTTTACACGGGGAATATGTCCGTCTTCACGCATGATACCGGTTTTGGAGGCCAGACCGACCAATGTCCCGACGGTATCGAAGATATTCATAAACAGAAGTGTAAAAATAATAACGGCCATATCGAGCGTCAGCATTTCGGAAAAATCGAATTTGCAGAAAGTAGGCTCTAAAGAATGAGGAGCCGAAACCGGCAAAAAGCCATCGGGAATACGTGTAATACCAAACGGAATTCCGATTAAAGTGCAAGCCACGATTCCATAGAAAAGGGCACCTTTCACTTTCCGCTGTACCAGAATACCACTTAACAAGATACCAAACAGTGCCAATATGGATTCCGGCGTAAAAGGGCCGAACATCACAAACGTGGAGGGGTTCGAAACAATGACACCTGCATTTTTCAATCCGATAAAGGCAATAAACATACCGATACCGGCCGAAATGGCATGCCGCAGGTTCATCGGCACACTATCGAGAATCATCTCTCGGATGTTCAGGAATGTTATCAGGATAAAAAGAAGTCCTTCCACAAACATAGCCGTCATCGCAGTCTGCCACGAATAACCCATCCCCTGTACCAGCGTAAAGGCGAAAAAGGCATTCAATGCCATACTCGGCGCTTGAGCAAACGGCAATTTGGCCATAAAAGCCAACAACAGCGTAGAGATGGCTGAGGCAAGTGCCGTTGCCGTAAAAACAGCCCCCTTGTCCATTCCGGTCGTTCCCAAAATAGAGGGATTAACGGCCAGAATATAACTCATGGTCAAGAACGTTGTAATACCGGCAATGACCTCCGTACGCACGGTCATTGCCTTGGGATCGAATCCTACTATTTTTTTCAGCATAATCGATTAATTAAAAGTCCATTTAACAGCCAGCGTCGGGATAGCGTAAAAGCCTTTCCGAGCACCGAAATTCTGCGATAATTCGACCTCCGATCCGATACTCAGATTAAACTGGTCGTCTACTTTTTCCAATTTGTTCAGGTTCACCCAAAGCTGGGGTTCTGCCAAAAAGATGAAATCCCGTTGTGTTCCATCCATAAATACCGTCTGTTCACGCCATAAGTCGGCAAAACCGGAAAACGTACATAAACCGTTCTTTGCGAAATGGATATACCATGTTCCTGTCAACTGGAAGTTATTCGGGCTTTTATGTTTCTGGATATATTTGTACATGGCGGTCAGCGTGTATCCTTTTGAGAAATCGTTGCTGTTATACGTATAAGTCAGACCGCCCAAATAGGCATTGTTATACGAAAAACGGTTGGAAGCACCTCCGTTATACTCCACATGGATAGAAAAAGGAGATTCCCAAAAACGCAGTTCGCGTACAATCTCCCAATAACCGGCCGCCACCCCTTTGCTGGTATAGTCCATATCGATGAAGAAGAAAGTGCTTCCCCATTTATCCGGTTTAAACATCTCCACTGTAGAAGTCAGCACAGGCCGTCCCTTCATATCCTCATCATAAAGTGCACTTCCAAAATCGTAGTGCAACTGTACATTCTGCGCTTTTCCGGAGAAAGCGGCCACAAGTAAAATAAACAGTGTAAAAAACTTTTTCATTTTTACTGATTAATTTTAGATAAGTTAAACAAAGAGGCAAAGGTATAAAAATATCGTTTTTCCCAAAATAAATCGGACTTGATTCGTCGCTATTTATATCATACAAGGAGGATATTGGTTTGTTTTTTGTCCGATAATCCTACCTCTTTTTTACTTATATTTGCATAATATAAAATACATCTTCATGACACAACCCAATATTTCATCGGCTGCTTTTGCCGATACCAAGCCACACTATGCACTCCTCGACGGCTTAAGGGGAGTTGCGGCACTCTTTGTAGTATGGTATCACGTATTCGAAGGTTTTGCTTTTGCCGGCGGGTCGGCAATCGACACATTCAATCACGGTTATCTGGCGGTAGATTTCTTTTTCATGCTCTCCGGATTTGTCATCAGCTATGCCTATGACGACAGATGGAGCAAATCCATGACCCTGAAAGATTTTTTCAAACGTCGCCTGATCCGCTTGCATCCGATGATTATCATGAGTGCATGTATCGGCACCGTGACTTTTCTGCTGCAAGGAGGGGTAAAATGGGATGGTTCCGAAACGCCTTTGGCATGGGTATTTGTCGCATTTATACTTACCTGCTGTTTTATACCGGCTTATCCAGGTGCGAAATATGAAATCCGGGGTAATGGCGAAATGTTCCCGTTGGTTGGCCCCGCATGGTCGTTGTTTTTCGAATATATCGGCAACATTTGCTATGCCCTTTTCATCCGCCGGCTGTCGACCCGGATGTTATCCGTATGGGTTATCCTATCCGGTATCCTGCTGGCCTGGTTTGCCGTATTCAACGTATCGGGATATGAAAGCATCGGGGTAGGATGGACGCTCGACCCCGTCAATGCAGGAGGAGGTTTCCTCCGGATGTTTTTCCCCTTTTCGATGGGCATGCTCCTGGCCAGGACTTTCAGACCAGTTCCGGTTCGAGGCATTTTCTGGATGGCCTCTATCGTGCTGTTTATCCTGTTTTCCATCCCATTCTTTCCCAGTTCGGGCATCATTTGTATAAATGGAATCTACGAGATGGTCTGTATTATCCTTGTATTTCCGCTATTGATCCGGTTGGCCGCTTCCGGCGAGACAACCGATAAAATATCGACAAATATCTGCCGTATATTAGGCGATCTCTCCTACCCGCTCTATATGGTCCATTACCCGGTCATGTACCTCTTTTATGCCTGGCTGATTAAAAACGAACTCTATACGTTGGGCGAGACGTGGCCTATAGTAGCCGGTGTCTATCTGTTGAATGTCATATTGGCCTACGTAGCCTTGAAGTTGTACGATGAACCGGTACGCAGATGGCTGACACTCCGTCTGCTAAAGAAAGGCCGCCCTTAAACTCCGGGATATCCATTCCGGTAAAAAAAGGAAAAAAGTCCATTTAAAATAAAAAATCCCCCGCTCATTAGGTTGAGCGGGGGAAACTTCGTTTTTCCTGAAACGGCTATACTTGCGAATAAGGCATCGGCGAAAAGAACATCGAAGTGTTTCGGGTCGCCGTATACGCATATTCCGGCAAGTCCTTGATGCGTTTCCAATCCGGGTGTGCCCCGAATTTACGCCAGATTTCATTCCGTACCTCCTCATTTCGATATCCGATCAAATAGATTAGCGATGGCATGCTCGGACCGGCAAACACTTCTCCAAAACAAAGATAAGGCAATCCCACTTTATCGAAAACCGCAATCTCATCTTTATTAAACATGTTGACTTTTCGTCGGTTAGCTTCTTCATTCGGACTGTGATACTGCCTGATTTCGAAGAGTGTACATCCGTTTTCCGATTTCTTCATACGGGGTAGCAGATCGAAGGCTTCACACAGCGAGGTTTCAAAATTGAAATATACGGGATCCGGTGCCGAACGATCATAGAACGGCTGCGCTTCTCGCCGGAAACGTTCGTCTTTCCATATTTCACGCTTTACCCGCTGATAAGCTGGCATATCCGGATAAACGAATAATAAAACCCGCTGATCTTTCTCTCCTTTTTTATAGGGAGCAAATGCGCCAACTGTTACTTTCTGTCGATTATATGCCGGAATAAGAACCTCTTGAAAAAACCGATCTAAATCGGCGCTCTCCTTTTCCAACGTATAAAAACGCCATTCATAGATCTGCTTCTTACCAGCTTTGGTAACAGAGGAGACCCCAGGCATTACTTGGGTTGCCGGAAGCGCCGCCAACAGGCCGATCAGTTTCATAAAATGTCTTCGTTTCATAAGTCTATCGAATTAAAACAACAATAATATACATCAAAGATAAAAAAATTAAGGTTCTTTCCTTATATTTGAAGCTTAATTCTTGATTTATTCATTATTTTTATCTGTAAAACAACGATAAAATGAGAAAAATTACGATCATATCGATTTTTTTAAGCTTTATATATATTGCTTTTGCACAGACTGTTCCAACTCTTTATCGGCTTTCCGATAAAACAAAAATGACCCATTGGGCCGATTCCGTATTCAATGCGATGACCCCCGACGAACGGATCGGCCAGCTATTTATGGTGATAGCCGACCCGAAAGACGACAGCCGCAATATACTAAAACTAAAGCGGTATGTCGATGAAATAAAAGTCGGTGGTATATTGTTTCACAAAGGAAATCCCGTCACACAGGCAACCATCACCAACCAACTGCAAAAAGCTTCGCGCGTACCTATATTTATTTCGTTGGACGGCGAGTGGGGATTGTCGATGCGTTTGTCGGGGACAACCCGCTTCCCCAAAAATATGATGCTCGGTGCCATCGAAGACGACCAACTGATCACCGCTTACGGAAACGAAGTGGCCCGGCAATGCAAAGAGATGGGGATACATATCAATTTTGCTCCGGATCTCGATATCAACAGCAATACCGAAAATCCGGTAATCGGCCTGCGATCATTCGGCGAAAACCGAGAAGCGGTAGCCGAAAAGGGGATCGCCTATGCCAAAGGATTGGAAGAGGGCGGTATCTTGTCGGTAGCCAAACATTTTCCCGGACATGGAGATACCGACGAAGATTCGCATTATACGCTACCCGTTATCCGACATTCAAAAGAACGGTTGGACAGCATGGAGTTATGGCCTTTTAAGCGCTACATAAAAGAGGGGTTTGCAGGCATGATGACTGCCCATCTGCAGGTTCCGGCGCTTGATAAAGAAAAAAAACATCCGGTTTCATTATCTGCGGCGGTAGTTACCGATTTGCTCCAAGAAGAACTCGGTTTTCAAGGCCTCTCTTTTACCGATGCACTCGCCATGAAAGGCGCCTCGACCAATAGTTCGGACAACCCTTCGGTACAGGCTTTGCTTGCCGGAAACGACATTTTATTAGGACCGGCCAATCCGTTTACAGATTTCAATGCAGTAAAAGAGGCATTGAAACAGGGTATTTTAGACCGTAAGAAAATCGAAGCCAAAGTAATCAAAATACTACAATACAAATATATAGCGGGGCTTAACCGTTTCAACGCGATTAAAACGCAAGGACTTTCAGAACGTCTCAACTCGCCCCATGCCGTATGGTTGGCAGCCAAACTCAATGCCGAAGCCATTACACTGTTGAAGAACGAAAACGACCTGTTGCCGCTCCGTCAGTTAGAAAAGAAAAAAATAGCCGCCCTGTCTATCGGAGCTCCGACTAAGAATCCGTTTGTCGATATGCTGAGCCGATACGATTCGATCGCCAGTTTTCATATTGGACACAATGCCACAGCTGCCCAAATTCAGGAAGTGTACAAACAGTTGGACGCCTACGACACCATTTTGTGTAGCATTCACACGGTTCGTATTCCACAAAGTAAAGATTTGCAAGCACTTGCAGAAAAGAAAGAACTTGTTTACGTCTTTTTCACCCTCCCCTACTTTTGTAAAGCATATAAAAGCTCCATCGAAAAAGCCAAGGCTGTCGTCATGGCTTACGAAGCGACTCCGCTTGCACAGGAATATGCTGCTCAAGCGCTTTTCGGCGGCATTGCCGTAAAGGGGAAATTGCCGGTTACGATTCCCGGACTTTATTATGCCGGAACCGGTTTATTTACCGAAAAAAGCCGGCTCGGCTACCATTACCCGGAAGAGGTGGGCATCCATCCCGACCGTTTAGAACGAATATCAGAAATTGTACAAGAGGGATTGGACGAAAAAGCCTTTCCCGGTTGTCAAGTATTGGTGGCGAAAGACGGCATGATCGTCTACAACCGCTCATTCGGTTATTATGACTATACCGGCAAACAGGCGGTTCACGAAAATTCGGTCTACGACCTCGCTTCCGCCTCCAAAGCAACCGGTACCTTGCTGGCGGTGATGAAGGCCTACGATGAGAAAAAGTTTACACTGAATGACCGGATCGCCGATTTGTTGCCCGTCATGGAAGGATCAGACAAACAAGATCCTACGGTAAAAGAATTACTTTACCATCAGTCGGGTATCGTCCCGTCGATCAATTTCTATTTAAATGCCATCGATCACGACAGTTATACCGGGAAATTGATCAGCAACACCAAAAATGCGACTCATCCGCTGTTTTTCGACCGGAAAACTTATGTGCGCAACGACTTCAAATACCTGCCGGACCTGGTTTCGAAAACCTCCGGAACCGGGTTTACCATGGAGGTGGCGCGTAACATGTTTGTACATGACTCGTTCAAAGACACTATTATTCGGGTTATCAAAGATTCACCGCTGTCGAAACGGGGAAAATACAGTTACAGTTGCATCAACTTCATCCTGTTGAAACTGATTGTCGAAAATCAGATGAAACAGCCGATGGACCGGATGACGGACAGCCTTTTCTTCCGTCCGTTAGGTGCCCGGCACACGACCTACAATCCGTTGCATAAAATGGATACACTGCAAATCGTGCCGACCGAAAACGATATTTTCGTACGCCGGCAACAGCTACGAGGGTATGTGCACGACGAGGCTGCCGCTTTTCAGGGAGGCGTCTCCGGGAATGCCGGCCTGTTCTCCAATGCCAACGATTTGGCAAAAGTGCTGCAACTATATCTGAATCTGGGCGAATATGGCGGGATGCGCCTGCTTTCCACCAAGACGAGTCAATTGTTCACACAAAGCAAGAGTCCGACTTGTCGTCGTGGATTGGGTTTTGACAAACCGGCCATCGATACGCCTCAAAATTCGCCCTGCGGCATTTTGGCTCCGCCCTCTGTATACGGGCATACCGGCTATACCGGTACCTGCTTCTGGGTCGATCCGGATAATCAACTGATCTATATTTTGCTTACCAACCGGGTATATCCTACCCGCAGCAACAATAAATTAAGTTCGCTGGATATACGGACCCGCATTCAAGATTGCATTTATAACGCGCTCGAAAAATGAAAAGGTCAACAACTGTAAACCAAAAAGCGTACATGCCTGTTATTAAAACCGGTATGTACATCATTTCTTATCCGTCAATTATTTAAAAAACAGGCATATCGCATCTTTATGGAAAAAAAACATCAATATCAGGGATTGTCCAAACAACAAGTGGAAGAAAGCAGGCAACTTCATGGGGAAAACATACTTACACCACCGGCCAAAGCCTCTCTCTGGAGTCAGTTTTTAGAAAAATTCGACGATCCGATCATACGTATCCTTTTGGTGGCATGGCTTTTATCAATGATCATAGCCGGAGTACATTGCTGGGGACCCGAAGCGAAAGGTTTCAGTGCCTTTTTAGAGCCACTCGGCATTTTTTTCGCCATACTGCTGGCTTCGACCGTCGGATTTGTCTTCGAAATGCGTGCAAACAAGGCTTTCGATATCTTGAATACCGTCAATGACGACATCGCCGTCAAGGTGATCAGGGAAGGACATATTTGCGAAATTCCCCGAAAAGAGGTCGTTGTGGGAGATATCGTCGTTTTGGAAACCGGCGAAGAAATCCCTGCGGACGGACATCTGTTGGAAGCGGTTTCGATGCAGGTAAACGAATCGACACTAACCGGCGAACCGATCATTGAAAAAACGACCGATCCCGCCGGATTCGATCCGGAGGCGACCTATCCATCCAATGTCGTCATGCGGGGTACCACCATCGCAGACGGGCACGGCATTATGGAGGTCGAAAAGGTAGGCGATGCCACCGGATACGGCAAGGTATACGAAGGTTCACAAATCGACAACAACATCGACACCCCCTTGCAGATGCAGCTTACCAAACTGGCCGCAGTAATCAGCAAGGTGGGATATACAATTGCCGGACTGACTTTCGTCGCATTGCTGACGAAACTGCTCCTCTCCTCTTCCGGCATGCCTCTTATGGAAATGGTCGCCCATATACTGAATATCTTCATGATAGCTGTCACCTTGATTGTCGTTTCCGTACCGGAAGGCTTGCCGATGAGCGTCACGCTTAGTCTGGCACTCAGTATGAACCGTATGTTGAAAACGAACAATTTAGTGCGAAAAATGCATGCCTGCGAAACCATGGGGGCCACAACGGTCATTTGTACGGACAAAACCGGTACACTTACACAAAATCAGATGCAGGTACATGAAACCTGTTTTTACCGGTTGGACGGACAACAATTGAAAGACGATTCGTTCAGTCGCCTGATCCGCGAAGGAATTGCTGTCAACTCGACTGCATTTCTCGACTTCGCTGATGAAAAAATCAAAACGCTCGGCAACCCGACAGAAGCAGCCCTGCTGCTTTGGCTGCATACGCAAGGCATCAATTACATGGAATTACGTGGAAATGCCCCGATCGTGGAACAGTTGACTTTCTCTACCGAACGGAAATACATGGCCACCATCGTACATTCGCCTCTGTTAGGAAAAAAAGTGTTGTACGTAAAGGGTGCCCCCGAAATCGTTCTCGCCAACTGTTATCAAGTGGCAACCGAAGAGGGCTACCAACCGGTAATGAACTGTAAAGAATCGATTGAAAAACAATTGCTCCTTTATCAGAATCAAGCCATGCGGACCTTAGGCTTCGCCTATCAGGTTTTAGAAAAAGAGGAAGAAGAGCAGCCCTTCTTTGTGGCCGGACGCCTGCATAATACACGACTCACGTTTTTAGGTATTGCAGCCATCTCCGATCCGGTGCGGGCCGATGTGCCGAAAGCCGTGCAAAGTTGCCTGCATGCAGGGATCGCGGTCAAAATCGTCACCGGAGATACCCCTGGAACGGCCAAAGAGATCGGACGACAAATCGGCATCTGGAAAGCGGAAGACACGGAACGGAACCTGATCACCGGCCCGGAGTTTGAAGCCCTCAGCGATCAGGAAGCAGCGGAACGGGTACTCGATCTGAAAATCATGTGCCGGGCACGCCCCACCGACAAGCAACGGTTGGTGAAACTGCTGCAACAGCAGGGGGCGGTGGTGGCCGTCACCGGCGACGGCACAAACGATGCACCTGCACTCAAAGCCGCCCAAGTCGGGCTTTCCATGGGAGACGGGACTTCGGTAGCAAAAGAGGCCAGCGACATCACAATTTTGAACAACTCATTCAGCAGTATTACGCAGGCCGTCATGTGGGGACGTTCGTTATACCGGAACATACAGAAATTCCTCCTGTTCCAACTGACAATCAATGTAGCCGCTTGTTTGATCGTGCTGCTCGGCTCTTTATTGGGTACGGAATCTCCGCTGACAATTACACAAATGCTGTGGGTAAACCTGATTATGGACACATTTGCCGCAGGCGCATTGGCCTCTCTCCCACCCAATCCGCGAGTCATGAACGACAAGCCACGTCGTAGCGGTGTAAATGGCGATTTTATTATTTCCCGTTCGATGGGCTATACGATTTTCGGAGTCGGATTGGCCTTTGTGGCCGTCTTAATGGGACTATTACTCTATTTTCATGCACAGGAAGGCCTTTCACCTCATGATCTGTCTTGGTTTTTCAGTTTTTTTGTCATGTTGCAGTTTTGGAACATGTTCAATGCAAAAGCCTTTCTCGAAGGGCGTTCGGCCTTTGCCAACCTGAAAGACAGCCGGAGTTTCCTTGCGGTGGCGCTGATCATACTTGTCGGACAATACCTGATTGTCACTTTCGGCGGAGATATGTTCAATGTCGTCCCACTGCCGTGGAAAGACTGGGGAATCATCATCGGAACGACCTCTTTGGTACTTTGGATCGGAGAAATAGCCCGTATCGTCACAAGAGAAAAATAACGAATACTCAACCATGTAAAAAGATCGAATATGAAGACGTTTCATTTCTTATTAAAACAAGGATTGCGCGGTTTAATGCTCTTTCTCCTGTTATCGTGCGAACATGAAAATCTACCAATCGTCGATAATACCGGATCTGAATATCAGCTAATCCGGTCTACATTCGAGGAAATAGCAGAGAAGCGACGCATCTATACAAGCGCAGAAGAATGCCAACAGCTCTTTTTAACGAACCCTTCACCGGTCGAGAAATGGGAGTCGACCGAACGCCTATTCCAAAATGTCACCGAGAAATCGGTCTTTGAAAGTGATGACGACAGCGCTTTCAACTGGCTCCCCGATGCGGAAATGACCGTCACAGTTCCCGATTTGATCATCAACGATACAATATGGGCTGAAGCGACCCCGTATGTATATAAAAAGGGGAGCTATACCAGGCCCTACTACAACGAAAAAAGAGCGAATAAAAACAAAATCTTGATGCGCCCGTATGCGGCCTTGTCACTAACTGGCGAAATCACATATTGTACACGTGTCTGCAATTATATCTTCACCATCGAAAACAAAGGGACAGGCACCCGATCCGATATCCGGGGCACGTGGACGCAGACGATACCGATCGCCCGCTCTACCATCCTTTCAGAGAAATAGAAAACACCCGACAAAATGCCAGTCGGGAGAGGATAAGAAAACGCTCCCGACGTCACAGTTGTGACAAGCCTTTGT
>JBHCAZ010000026.1:0-19100 GCA_041798765.1 Parabacteroides sp.
CAGCTTCTGCGGTTGTTTTTGCCTGTTTTTACGTTCTGAATGAGAAGCCGCTCCTCTTTGTCCGAATTGAAAAGGCCTGAAAATAGAAAATTTACCAAATAACATATCGATTTGATTTAGGGTTATTGTATGGCAAAAATACAGCTTTAATAAACAGGCTCTTTCTTTTGGGCTCTTAATAAAGAAGAATCAACAACATATATACATAAATACACATAAAGCCGTGGTTATAGATAAGGAAAAACAGTGTCGTTTTTTGTACGAGATACCGGCATGCCACAATTGCTCCGGCCGTTGTCGTAGTTTCAACATCGGCCGGATACAATGGGTATAAGTAACGGAGAAAAATCAGTGTACAGCTTCACCCAACAAGGTTGCCGATGAGGCATCGGTAATCTGTACCTTGATCGTCTGGCCGATACGGAAATTCTGTTTATCGAATACCACTACCTTATTCTGACTGGTACGCCCGAAAAACTGGTCGCGGGAACGTTTAGAAAAACCTTCGATCAGCACATCGAACACCTTGCCGACATCCCGCCTGTTGCTTGCTTCCGAGAGCTGGTTCTGCAAATCGATCATCCCCTGCAACCGGCGCACTTTTTCCTCTTCCGAGACCGTATCAGGCAGGTGGCCTGCGGCATACGTACCGGGACGCTCCGAATATTTAAATAAAAAAGCGCTGTCGTATTGTACTTCGCGCATCAGCGAAAGCGTCTGTTGATAGTCCTCCTCCGTCTCCGAATGAAAACCGCAGAACAGATCGGTCGAAATAGCACATTCGGGGATGATCCGGCGGATAGCTGCAATCCGGTCGAGATACCATTCGCGCGTATATTTGCGGTTCATTACTTTCAATATACGCGAACTGCCTGATTGAGCCGGCAGATGAATCATTTTACAGATATTATCGTGTGCGGCAATCACATGCAGCGTTTCGTCGCTCATATCTTTCGGATGAGAAGTCATAAACCGAATACGCATTTCCGGAACCTCTTCTGCCACCCTCTTTAATAGTTCCGGAAACGTAATAACCTCTCCCTCTTTTTCATAGCGGTAAGAATTGACGTTTTGCCCCAACAGAGTCACCTCCTTGAAACCTTTGTCGCGCATATCACGTATTTCATTCAGGATGCTCCCAACCTCCCGGCTTCGCTCCCGTCCGCGCGTATAAGGCACAATACAATAGGTACAAAAATTATTGCATCCGCGCATGATGGAAACGAATCCAGAAATATGCACACCAGGCAACTTCAATGGAATCACCTCTTTATACGTTTCCTGTGTAGATAATTCAACATTGATCGCCTTTTCTCCCTTTTCGACCGCGCCGACCAAATTGGGCAAATCCATATAAGCATCCGGTCCGACGACCAAATCAACCCGGTGCACATGCAGCAAATCCTCCTTGACCCGTTCGGCCATACATCCCAACACGCCGATAATCAACGATTTTTTCTTTTTCTTCAACGACTGGAAATACTGTAAACGGCCGTACACTTTCTGTTCGGCATTTTCTCTCACCGAGCAGGTATTCACAAAGATCGCATCGGCATCCTCGATCCGTTCGGTCATTTCGTATCCATCCATCTGCATGACTGAAGCCACTACTTCACTATCGGCCACGTTCATCTGGCATCCGTAAGTTTCGATAAACAGCTTCTTTTCACCCACTTTGGCTACAGATTTTAAGTCTGTGCCTTTTTCTTGATCATTCATATTGATGTTAATTAAATTTAAATAAATCTCTTTTTGATAATATTTTTATCCATTTACTTGTATAATATTATTCACTCCATTATATTTGCAACGAAAAACGTAAATTTTTTCATAGTTAAGGTTTTGGTTAAATCGAATAAGGGTGGCTGTGAAGTTACCCTTATTCACTTTTTATAGGTTTTTTATTTCAAGAAAAGTCCTTTTTCTTTCTCCTTTTCAATAAAATCCTCTATCTTTGGGTTTGCAAAAATAATCAAAGTTTATGGATAACGCAGGCGATTGGCTATACATTGTTTTTTTAATTATTGCAGGATTAGGTTCATTGCTTAAATCCGATAAAAAAAAGAAGCATCCGAAATCGATTTTGAGCCAACCCGAGGCAGCATCTGTATTCGAAGAAAAAGAACACCCAACAGAATCAAAACCGGTGCAAACTAAAACGCAGAATCATCGCAAACAATCGCCCGAAACCATCGTTCCTCCGAAAAAGACCACGCCGCGCGTTCCGGCATCATTCCTCCAAACGGTCGAAACGGAAACGGCCAGCCAGCCACTTGCCTCTACTTCTTCGATTGCGACATCGGAAGAACCGGAAATGCCCCTGATACGTCTCGATAATCGGGAGGATTTACAAAAAGCTGTGATTTATGCCGAAATACTCAACCGGAAATATTAGCCTGTTTCCTTTTTTTAATACCTTTGTGCCGTATTGTCAGCTGAAAACAATTCATGTATCATAACAACAAAATATCATGGCACTAAAATTCATTACAGCGGAAGAAGCCGCTTCTTTCGTTCACCACGGAGACAACGTAGGTTTCAGCGGATTCACCCCCGCCGGATGTCCGAAAGTCGTACCGGGCGCAATCGCACGTAAAGCGATTGCCGAACACGAAAAAGGAAATCCTTTCCAGATCGGAATGTTCACCGGCGCTTCGACCGGCGACAAGTTAGACGGAGAACTGGCACGCGCCAACGCGATCAAATTCCGTACACCTTACCAATCCAGTAAAGATTTGCGTAACCTGCTGAATGCACACGGAACGCACTACTTCGACATGCATTTATCAGAATTGGCACAAAGCCTCCGTTACGGCTTTTTAGGAAAAATCGATGTAGCAATCATCGAAGCCGCCGACGTCACGGAAGAAGGCGAAATCGTCCCGACCAGCGGCGTAGGTATCCTTCCAACCATTTGCCGTATGGCAGATCGGCTGATCATCGAGTTGAACAGCCGCCATCCGAAAGAGATACGGGGTATGCACGATATTTACGAACCGGCAGATCCGCCTCTCCGTAGGGAAATTCCCATCTATACCCCTTCCGACCGGATCGGAAGCGATTGCGTGAAAGTAGATCCGGCAAAAATCGTAGGAGTTGTCAAAACCGATGAGCCGAACGAAGGTGGTAAATTCTCTCCGTTAGACGATGTTACCATGGCAATCGGTAAAAATGTAGCCGATTTTCTGGTACAGGAGATCAAAGCCGGCCGTCTGCCACAGTCGTTCGTTCCGTTACAAAGTGGTGTAGGCAATGTAGCGAATGCCGTATTGGGTTGCATGGGTGAAAATAAAGAAATTCCGGCATTTAACGTCTATACAGAAGTTATTCAGGATGCTGTTATCGAATTAATGAAACATGGACGCGTTAAATTCGCCAGTGGCTGCTCGCTCTCTGTCAGCAACGAAGTTATTCGTGAAATATATGCCAATTTAGATTTCTTCAAAGACAAGATCCTCCTTCGCCCGCAAGAAATATCAAACAATCCGGAAGTGGCTCGCCGCTTAGGTTTGATCGCCATCAATACCGCCCTGGAAGCGGATATTTTCGGGAATATAAACTCTACCCATGTTTCGGGAACCAAAATGATGAACGGAATCGGGGGTTCGGGCGATTTCACCCGGTCGGCCATGCTTTCGATCTTCACCACTCCTTCTACTGCAAAAGAGGGGAAAATCAGCGCATTCGTACCGATGGTTTCCCACCTCGACCACAGCGAACACTCCGTAAAAATCATCATCACCGAATACGGGGTAGCCGATCTACGTGGCAAATCGCCGATCGAACGTGCCCGCTGCATCATCGACAACTGTGTTCATCCGGATTACAAACCGTTGTTGAACGAATATCTCGCGATGGGCATCAAAGGACATACGCCACAAAACTTGAAATGCTGCTTTGCTTTCCACGAAGAATTGGCAGCAAGTGGCGACATGCACAATGTAGACTGGAACAAATACAACAAGTAACAGTCCAACAGTTTTGTCTGTTGGTTTATTGAATACAATCCAAAGGGGATGGCGCCAACGATTTTTGGCACCATCCCCTTTTATTTTTCAGAACTGCAATGTCAAACGGTCGCCGGCTTTCAAATCGACCGACAAAATTCCGTCTGTAACTGGCAATGAAACGGCTTTCCGGTTGATACGGATGTCTTTCAAATCCGCCTGTTCCGGCAACTTGATCCGAAACGTATGTGCAACCGTCGCATGCAAACCGACCTCGATCGGTTTTTCATTTTTCCATTTTAAAGAGACCTCACCGCCTCCTCTCACTTTCAGCCCTTTGAAACTACCGTTTTTCCAGACTTTCGGCAAGGCAGGAAGTAGTTCGATCGTTCCGGTTTGGCTTTGAAGAAGCATTTCAGCCACACCGGCACATCCGCCGAAATTGCCGTCGATCTGGAAAGGCGGGTGCGCACAAAACAGGTTCGGATAAGTTCCACCTCCTTTTACCTGTTTCGTAACCGGATCGGCACAGGGACGAAGCAGCTCTTTCAACAAGACAAAAGCCCGATCACCTTCATGCAGCCGTGCCCAGAAATTAATTTTCCAGGCCATAGACCATCCCGTACTCTTATCCCCCCGTGCAATCAATGACTGGCGGGCAGCCTCTGCCAGTTCAGGTGTCTGCCCGACCGATATTTCATTTCCCGGATACAAGCCGTACAGATGAGAGACATGCCGGTGATGCGGCTCCGCCTCTTCATAAGGTTCCATCCACTCCATGATACGTCCATCTTTTCCGATGGTCGTCGGTTTCAAACCGTTCCGTTTGCTTTTCAAAATTTCGATAAAATCAGCGTCCCGATTCAGTAAGGTAGCCGCCTCAATCGTATTGGTAAACAGCTCGCGCACAATTTGATTGTCCATTGTCGATCCGGCACAGATATGCACTATTTCTCCATCGGGTAATTTATAGCCGTTTTCCGGCGAAGTTGTCGGAGCTGTCACTAAATAACCGCTGCGTGGGTCTTTCACCAACATATCGGTAAAAAACAAAGCAGCACCTTTCATAACCGGATAGATTTCTTCCAAGAAAGAACGATCCAACGTATACTGATAGTGCGTGTACAAATGCTCGCACAACCAGGCTGCCGAGGTATTGGTTGCCCCCCAAGAGGGATGTTCGCCCGGAGCCGTAAACTCCCAGACATTCCCCAGAATATGGGTCACCCAACCACGTGCATTATAGAAAGCCTTTGCCGTCCGTTCGCCGCTTTCTACCTGCTGTTTGATCCATTCCGCCATCGGCAGATGCAATTCCGACAAATTGCCGACCTCGGCGGGCCAAAGATTCATCTGCAAATTAATATTCAAGTGATAATCGCCATTCCAGGGTGTATGGATGGTATTACACCATAATCCCTGCAAGTTTGGAGGTAACAGGCCTACACGGGTAGAAGAGATCAACAGATAACGCCCGAATTGAAAATACAAGGCTGCCAGTCCGGAATCATCTCCATCTTCCTTAAAAGCGGCCAACCGTTGAGTAATCGGAAGATCCGAGCGGGCCGAAGGCCCCAGATCGAGTTCGACTCTCCCGAACAACGAACGATAGGCGGCAACATGCGCCTTTTTCAATTGGTTAATATCCTTTTTTTGCGCATTTGCCAATGTTTCGAGAATCCGTTCCTCCGGATCATCACCAAAATAATCGGTTGCTGCACCTATTAACAAGATCACCTCGGAAGCCTGTCGGACGGAAAGCGTAGTATCACCCGATACAATCTCTCCACCTTTCGGCAAAAGTACCCGCACACGGGCCTCGTAACGCACCCCTTTCGCCTCAATGGTATCTTTGCCATCAGGCAATTGTCCACGCATCAGCAGGTCTTTGCCATCGGTATACACCCGATACCGTTCCGGACGATCCATTCGGATATTGAAATTCAACGCTTTGTCATCATCGGCAGTCAAATACACCACACCTACATCGTCGGAAAAGGAAGTAAAGGCCTCCCTCCGATAGCTAATTTCCCCTTTGCGAAAAGAGGTAGAGGCAATCGCTTGATCTATATTCAGTTCTCTTCGATACGCCTCAACGGAATCTTGCTTTTCGCCATATATATAATCCAATATCAGATTTCCCAAAATCTGATAGCTTCCGTAAGGAACATTCGCCCCTCTTCCCTCACCGCTTCCGGCACCTTTACACACAAAAGTTTGGTACATAAGATTTTGGGCTTCATTATTTTTACCTTCAAACAACAAACGGCGAATTGTTCCTAAATACTGATAAGCCTGCGGATTGTCGGTATCTTGCCGGCTTCCGGACCACATAGATATCTCATTCAAGACAATCTGTTCGTGTTCCACGCCTCCATCAGGCATCAAACCGACCCGGCCGTTTCCTAACGGAAAGGTTTCTTCCCAAATCGTTGCCGGCGCATCAAAATGATAGGCCAACGGCCTGCCGCTTTCCGGCTTAGGCATCGTACACCCAACCAAAAGCAGGAGCACGCCAATCGTCATTTTTACTTTCATAAACGTTATTTTTTAAAAACTCTGCATATCGCATAACCGCCTGTAATAACCATTCCGGGCTATCAGTTCGTCGTGTTTACCCCGCTCTACGATTTCGCCTTCGTGCATCACACAGATCAGGTCGGCATTCCGTATGGTAGAAAGCCGGTGGGCAATGACAATCGTCGTCCGATTGCGCATTAAATGTTCCAATGCCTCCTGGACCAAACGTTCCGATTCCGTATCCAAAGCCGATGTCGCCTCATCGAGGATCAAGATCGGCGGATTTTTCAATATCGCACGGGCAATACTGATACGTTGCCGTTGTCCTCCGGACAATTTTCCACCCCGATCGCCGATATTCGTATCATATCCCGCTTCGGTAGCCATAATAAAGTCGTGCGCATTGGCAATCCGGGCAGCTTCCTGTACCTGTTCCAACGTTGCCCCCTCTACACCGAAAGCAATATTATTAAAAAAAGAATCATTAAACAAAATCGCCTCCTGGTTCACATTTCCCATCAGAGACCGCAAATCGAACAAGGTACTCTCCCGCACATCCGTTTCATCGATAAAAATGGAACCTTTATCGACATCATAAAAACGGGGGAGCAGGTCGACCAACGTACTTTTACCCGATCCGGACTGCCCAACCAAGGCAACAGTCTGTCCTTTTCCGATCGTCAAATCAATCCCTTTCAACACCCACTCATGCTGATATTTGAACCACACATCCTGATAACGGATATTCGTTTTCAAAGCAATCGGCTTCGGATGTTCCGGCTCCAGAATAGGGTTCTCCGCCTTCAGGATTTTATCCACCCGTTCCATCGATGCTAATCCTTTTTGAATGGCATAAACCGACTTGCTCAGATCTTTTGCCGGATTGATGATACTGTAGAAAATAACTAAATAATAAATGAATGTAGAAGCATCAATCGGACTGTTACTGCTGAGGATCAATGTCCCGCCATACCAAAGCACGACGGCGATCGTGGCCGTTCCCAAAAATTCGCTCATCGGATGTGCCAATTGCTGCCGGCGATAGATCCGGTTCGTCAACCGTCGAAACGTGTCGTTGCTTTTTTCAAAACGTGCCTGTATTTTTTTCTCGGCATTGAATGCCTTGATGATACGCAATCCCCCCAATGCTTCTTCGATCTGGCTCATCAGATACCCCCATTGTTGCTGTCCTTCCAACGATTTACGTTTCAGTTTTTTACCGACCTGCCCCATAATATACCCGGCTATCGGCAATAACAGAAAGACAAACAATGTCAATTGCCAACTGATCATAACCATTCCGCTCAGATAAATCGCGATTAAAATCGGATTTTTAAAGAGCATATCCAGCGAACTCATGATAGAGGTCTCTATCTCATTGACATCGCCTGATACCCGGGCGATGATATCCCCCTTCCGCTCTTCCGAAAAAAAGGACAGTGGCAATTCGGTAATTTTCCGGTTGATCTGATTCCGGATATCCCGTACCACACCGGTACGGATCGGTATCATGGTAAAAAACGCCATATACATCGCCCCCACTTTCAAAAAGGTAGAAAAGACCAGAAAAAGCCCTAAGACAACCAGTGTAAAAGAACCTCCGTGCGTCTCTATCATATTCGAAACGAACCAAAAAAAATTGTTTTTTATCAATGTAGGCATCATTTTCCACGACTCAAAAGAGAGCGGATCAAAATGCCAATCGATATATGTATAGACGGTATCATTGATTTTAAAAAGAATGTTCAAAATAGGAATGATCAAAGCAAAGGAAAACAGATTTAAAAGCGCTGATAAGATATTGCAGATCACATTCCACACCATAAATTTCTTATACGGCGGGACAAAACGCCTTAAAACTCGAAAAAAATCTTTCATATTATGTTTGCGTCATTTTTTATCGGATTCGGGTCGCAAGATACTCAATATCCTCCTGATTCGGGCCATTTCTCTCTCTTTTTCTCCGCGAATGTAACGAAAAGGGGTATCTTTGCATCTATACGTATGTAAACAAACAAAAATATCAGAGCATGAAACATCTTTCATCCCTCTTTACAAGGGGAAGTATCCGGCTATTCAGCGCTTTATTGGCATTGCTCGGCTTTTCGGGATGCGATCGTTTTATGGCAGCCATGTACGGATCGCCGAATGCCGATTACGCCATTAAGGGAAAAGTAACCGATACCGGCAATCGGGCAATTCCGAATATCGAAGTAAAATGTCTTACACGCTTATCGGGCGACGGGAAGATATGGTATGACACGATTTCCGGCGTAAAAACCGATCGGGAAGGACAATTCGATCTCTCTTTCAACTATTTGCCGACAGACGGGATCCGGCTATTGATTTCCGACATAGACGGAGAAAAAAACGGCTCGTTTGCAACCGACTCCATCGATATACCGATCAAAGCGGAAGAATATAAAAAAGGAGATAAAAGCTGGTATCATGGAAAAGTAGAAAAAACAGTATCCGTCCGGTTGAAAGAACAAAAAACAGGCAAAGAATAACAGGTACAAAAAACGGCGATGAGTAACAAAATAGATTTACGTAAACGATTCGCACTCGAACTCTCTCGAAAGCTGCATAAAAGTCAAACCAAACTGCATACTTTGCATACGCTTTTTTGGGAATGTACCCTCCGGTGCAACGCAGCTTGCCGCCATTGTGGAAGCGATTGCCGTACATCCTCCATTCATCCGGACATGCCGATAAACGATTTTCTGCAAGTGATAGACGACCTGCGCCCGCACGTCGACCCTCATCGGGTCATGGTTGTTTTCACTGGAGGCGAAGCACTCGTACGGGAAGACCTTGAGAAATGCGGGATCGAACTCTATCGTCGCGAGTTTCCCTGGGGAATCGTATCTAACGGACAATTGCTGACTCGCAGTCGCTTAGATTCGCTGTTGGCTGCCGGCATGCACTCGGCAACCATTAGTTTAGATGGTCTGGAAACTTCGCACAACTGGCTACGAGGAAATAAGTTCAGCTTTCAGGGAACCTATCGGGCCATCCGGATGCTGGCCGAAGAAAAAGAGATCGTATGGGATGTCGTCACTTGTGTCAACCGGAAAAATTTCTGCGAATTAACGGATTTGAAAAAAATGCTGGTCGAGGCCGGAGTGAAACGCTGGAGGCTTTTCACCATCTTTCCGGTCGGGAGGGCGGCAAAGGATCCCGATCTACAGTTAAGCGATTGTCAATTCACCGCCTTACTCGAATTTATAAAAGCTTGTCGTAAAGAGGGTAAAATAACGGCCAATTTCACCTGCGAAGGATTTCTCGGTAACTACGAGGGGGAGGTACGCGACCATCTGTACCGCTGCGATGCCGGAATCGGTATCGCTTCGATTCTGATAGACGGCTCGATATCGGGCTGTACCAGCATCCGTTCCAATTTTCATCAAGGAAACATCTACTCCGATCGTTTTCACGAAGTGTGGGAAAATCGTTTTCAAGTATACCGAAACCGCGAATGGGCAAAAAAAGGCGACTGCGAAACGTGTAAAATGTTTCGTTACTGCGAGGGTAACGGCATGCATTTATACGACGAAAAGGGCCGGTTGCTCACTTGTCATTATCATAAAATCGCACCATAAAACAGATCGCCTGTTTGCTATCCATCAGTAAGCAGGGCCGGACATTTACATTTTTATCTCATTCAACTCGACCAATTTATTGACGATGGCATATATCGTCAAACCACTCGCACTGTGTATCTGCAATTTGCGGGCAATGTTGCGCCGATGGGTAATAACCGTATGTGTCGACAGAAAAAGTTTATCGGCAATTTCGCGATTTGTCATGCCTTTGACCACACAAATCACAATTTCCTTCTCCCGGCTGCTCAGCATCTGCTGTTCCTCGCCATTCTCCTCTTTTTCCGTTTCTTCCGAACGAAAACGTTCCAATTTTTGCCTGATTTCTTCCGGCGTATCGTATATACAAATCTGCTCATCATATAGATGAAGCAAGGTCTGATTGGAAGGCGTACATAACAGCGCCACGCATTTCATACCCACACAATCGGTATGTTCCTTGATCTGCTGTAAAGAAAAATAACCGGGAACAACCGGGTTAATCACCAATATATCCGGTTGTTGCATTCGAATGGTCTCTTCTAACAAATCGGCAGACTTTACCTCCGTACCCGACACCCGAAATCCTGGAATTTTCTTCAATATAACCTCCAGGCCGGAACGAATGATAGACGAAGGTTCGACGATTATTATTTTCAACGGCACATTGCTCATCATGGGTTTACTTTGTTTCTAATGCAAGGATTGCAGGAACAAAGATCAAATCCTCCACCCGATTGTGAGACGAGAGATCCTGTTCGGTTGCAAAAATATCAAACAGCACGCTATTCAGCAGATTATTGCCCGTACCAGGATAATATTTGATCAGGATGTTCTTTAATTCGATAATTTTCATCTCGATTTGATCGTGGTGTTTTCGAAAAATCGAAATATTGTATTTTGCATTTCGCTTCCCTTGTAACAAATCACGCACATAAGGAAAAACGACCGTTTCCTCGTAATTCATGTGTTTATTGACCTCCTCAACATATTCGTCGAAAAAGCGGGCAATCACAAACACGACATCTTCCGTACAGTCAGAAATGGCATCCATCAATTTTCGGCGAATATGAGGCAAACGAAATTCGAGAAAATAGGCATGTGCATTATGCAAATAGGTGATCAGCGCCTCTAACGACAGATCCTTATCAGCTTCTTCTGCCGCAACGGGAGTCTCTTCTGTCAGAAAATTGACAACCCTCAGATAGGTTGCAGCATCGACTTGATTCTGGCGGCAGACTTCTCCGATACTCTTATCGCCGAAACCCAAAGCGATTCCGAAGCGACTGGTGACAAGCAGCATCGGATAGTTCTCGCAAATCAAATCGCTCATTTTATCCGTTTCCTTGTATTTTCCGTTCTTATACATTCTTTTTTCTTTTTTGTATGAATAATCCAGCCGCCTCCTATTCGGATCATTTTTAAAATGCGGCAAATCGTTTATTTCCTTCGGGGACCATGGCGACACATTCCGTTTCGATCAGCCAACCCGGACGACACACCGGAGCACGAACAATCAGATAGGGTAAAAAAGGAAATTCCCGATCGATAAAATCTTTTACTCGCTGATAGTCGGCTGTATCCCGAATATAAACAATCGCCTGCATGACATTGTTCAGCGTGGCATCCGCCTCCCGAAGCAACATAACGATATTTTCAAACATGCGAGACGCCTGTTTGAGTACATCTCCGGCATGGACGATCTCCCCATGGCGGTCTATACTGGCCGTTCCGGAAATAAAGACATGCCTTCGGTCGCCATACGTAACCGCCGTTCCACGTTCAAACGTCACACCGTATTCGTATGTACGGTTCAAGTGGGTAGGTGCATACAAGTAGTGGATCTGTTCCGGACAAATACCGGCAACCGCATACGTGTCCATTGTTACAAAAACCATCGGATCGAAATAACGTCCCTCAATCCCCGTACTGGCGATAAAATGGGTCTTTTCCGTTAAATTCTGAGTTGCAAACACCTCTTTCCGCGCCTTGACCACACCGGCATAATTCACATCCACATTCTGTACGAACAACCATGTACGCAGGCAATTAGCTTCCAAAGAACAACCGGCTGCCGTTAATTGGAGTATATAATCCTGAAAAATCAACCGTGTCTGATATTCCGAATTGGCAGCCCGACTGCATTGGCCTGCCGTCAGCAGTTGCCGATACTTTCCGTGGGAGGCTTCCACCAGTCCTTTTCCTATAACTTGTGTCTGCACATCTGTCTGCAACCATACCCAAAGGGCAATTTTAGTTCCATTCATCGGCGCCTGTTGTACAATAGAAAGCGCACAATAATCCAACAACCGTTCCTGCTCCATCAATCCGGCGGCCTGATTCGTTACATCGCTCAGGAAATAACGCCGGAAAACAGCGATCGGTTTTCCGGGAAGTTCGGCTTTACAAGCGACATACGCCTCCATCAACTGACAGAGTTGCGTCCGATAATCGGCCATACAGTCAGACAAGCTGAAAAGGAGGTGATATTCGGCAACACCCGTCGCCGGCTGAAAGGAAGAAATCTGAACGTCCGTTTGATTATATCTTTTTTTTATGAACTCCATATTAAAATAAGGCATTACTATGTTTCATCTGTCAAAAATACGATTTTTTCGGCTAAAAAGGAAAGAAAAGAACCGTGAATAAACAAAAACAATCTTTCCTGTTTTCATTTATCGTCGGCGCCATTTGAAATCCAAGTTTTAAGAACCGTGAGCAACTCATCCTGAGGCAACACGTCCGTATGATTGTATTTCAAGATATCTTCCGTCAACACTTCTATAAGAAAACTCTGCCGCCATTCTTCCGGTTTTACTCGCATTTTTCCTGTTCCGGACAAATTTGCCGGTATATCCACCAATGCAGCATGGCTTTTTCCTTCCGTCAAGAAAAGACCGGCAGCAGCCCGTTCTCCGACACCATGGCAAGCCGTACAGTAGGAATTGAAAATCTGCTGTTGGATCCGGCTAAAGGCCGCGAGCGAAATCCGTTCAACCGGCAATACGATATCCGTATCGACACGATCTAATTGATAAGCATAAAAATTGCAAATACGTTTCCGTCCTTTAGTCAACAAAGAAACAGCAACCATTTCTGTTTCTTCCGGTAAACCATTCAAGTCCAATTCCACCATTTGTTCTTCCGATTTAGGTTCCGGAATCTGTTTGGACATAAGCGGGTTTTCCATATCTTTTCCGTAAGCAGCCAATACGATCTGATAAGCCGAAGGCCATGCTTGCAAATCGGAAAAAGAAACCCGCATAATCACCGTACCCCCTTTTGCCCCTCCTGCATTCCGGAGATGGATATCACCGTCGTCGCAGGAGGTAAGCAGCAGGCATACAGTAAAAAATAAAGATAGGATTGTTTGATTTCGATTCATCGTCCCTGTTTTTTTTTAAAATGCATATTGCAACATCCCAACCACCGTATGTATCGGAATATTCAGCGCATCATTATCCCTTTCCAACTGCGTTTCATGTCCGGTACGCCCCATGTACCGATACATTACCTGTAATTTCAGATTCGAATTGGAGAAAAAATAATTAAATCCGGCAGCAGGCATGTTTATAAAACCGTTCCGTTTGATTCCGTTCCGGTCGAAAAAATCATAACGAGCAGCGACCTGCATTTTCTCCGTTACAAAGTAACCCGCCTGCATATAAGCTCCCCAGAAATTAAAAGCCCTTGCAATCTGTTGGCGTTTAGTGAATTTCATATTCATCCAATAAACCTCGGCCGCTATATACCAACGTTTTTTCAACCAGGCGAACTCCATACCGGAACGAAAATCGTTCGTGCTCTCATTTTCCGATTCCACATTATAGGAGGAAGAAATGGCAAACAGCATTTTATCGTTCATCAGGTCATCCGGATTTCCTTGATGAGTAGGCATTTCCCCTTTAGGCATATAGACGATTCTTCCGGTATAAAGAAGAGAAGGAAGCCATTTATGATCATCGCTCATCGTTTTTCCGGCAACATTCACATCAATACCCGTCCCGTTAAAAATTCCGACAGAATAGTTCCATTTTTCTCGCACCGAACCATGCAATGCCATTCCCAGATCGAATCCGGTAGCAAAAAGAGGATTAACCGCATTCAGCGAATAAGGGATATTGACCCGTGTAGTCAAGGAAGCAGGCAATGCAGGAAACAAGGTTTCCCCTAACGTTACCAAATAGGCCTGATGCCCGGGTGTCTTGAATTTTCCAACTTTCAACCGAAGAGCCTCTTTCATTTTCACATCAAACCAGGCTTGTTGCAACAAGGCCCCTCCGCCTTTGGCCGCATTGAGAGTCAGATTAAATGTAACTCTTCCAAACGCTTTTCCCGAAAACCCGAGAAGGGCATTCGGTATGGAAAAGCCGGAATTAGCTACCCGGTCTACTTCCGACAGGTCCAAATCTTCGTCGTCATAATAATTAAAATTTCCGGTCGCCTGGATAAGTACATACGGTTTCAACAAAAACTCGCCTCCCCGTGCATAAAAAGAAAAACCCTTTTTTCCGGCCAAGGACACCACATCGTTTGCGATGTCTTGATCATCTCCCTTTATCTGAGCCATCGTCTCGATCGGTAACAGGATCGACAGGGCAACCATTATCACCCATTTTTTACAGAATACTTCCATTTTATTTTTTTTATAATGAATTTAAGAAACGAATGACTGCTGCCCGTTCTTCTTTACGCATACGAGCGAATAATTCGCGCGAGACCTGTCCCTCTCCATCGTGCCACATAATCGCTTCCGTCAAATTACGGGCCCGCCCGTCATGCAAGAAATAAGTATGTCCGTTTACTTTTTCTTGCAAACCGATACCCCACAACGGTGTTGTACGCCATTCGCATCCCTGTGCGAGTCCGCTGACATACTGGTCATCCAAGCCGGGCCCCATATCATGCAAAAGATAATCGGAGTACGGATGAATCACTTGTCCTCCCAACCACGGCAATTTCGTGCCGTTCAGCAAGACTGCCCCTTGCGGACGGGTATGCAAAGTCGGAGTATGGCAGAGATGGCATTTGGCCTGATAAAACAATTCCTCTCCCTTCTTTACCGTCTGATCGTGCACATCACGCCGATAGGGTACCCCCAGGCAATGCAGATAGAGATCTACATTTTCCATATCTTCCGTCGATATCTGAATACCGTTCATCGCCATTCCCATCATCTGGCTTTGCCCGTGACACACTTCGTACGGATACCGGTCATTCGTAACACCCAGATCCGAAGAAAAACCCAATTCGACGGTCAGATCGGCATGTTGTGCTTTGTTTCCACTTACGCCGATCTGATAAATGCCACGTTCATTTATATAATTCAATCTGCCGCTGATTCCGTATTGCGGATAATTACTCTGAGCAGCCAGTTTTTTCAACTCGTTATGATCGAGGGCCATCATCTGCCCCATACCCACATGGCGAAGTGGAATGCGGACGGTAATATTCAGATCTTCCGGACGAATACTGTCGGCATACCATTCGGTAATCGTATAATGCGGTTTTTGCAAAGAATAAGGCTCTCCATCCGGAAAATAGCGCGTTTCTTCCGTATAAGTCACCTGCAATTTTCCTTCCGGCCGGATACCGTAAATGGATTGATCATGAAGTACCCGCCCATAATCTCGAAAAAAAGCGCCGTTTTTTCGGGAAATATAAATCAACATTGATGAAAAATTGAACTTTCCGGACCCACCGGCCGTATGTAGAGTTGGTTTGGTCCGTCCGGCATTTTTATGGCAAGCGCCACAAGAATATCCCGCAAAAACCGGTCCCATCCCTCCTGTATAAGGATCGTCATCTCCGGTACGGGCATCATCATAAAGCGCATCACCCGTTGTAAAGCGGGTGAGCAAAGCCCCTTCCACCCACGAAGCCGATTGGTCGTAAGCTTTGCTTGACGACATGAATATGGTAGAAATTCCGGCCGACAATTCTTCCGGCCGGGCAATCTCTCCACTCGTTTTTACAATGAGTTTGTCGTCCAAGCCTTTTTCGCAAGCAAATAAAAACAAAGAGGCAGACAAGGTAACTATCTGAAATTTCATTTTGCCGTGTTTCATCATTTTCAATCCAACTTCAATGCCCCCTTCGCTTGTTTCAAGGCATCACTCAGTTGTGAACAGGCATCCATTGCAGCCTCTATCTCCTCTTTTTTCGTCAAATTATTACGAAATGGAGCGGGTATTTTATTGATCATCGTTATGGCATGTTCTATTTTATTTTTAAGATTTTCATCTGCTTCCGGACTGACGTTTTGCACCAATTCGGATATACTGGCGCCTCGGTTTCCGGGAATTCCTCCCAAATAGGAATTCTCAATACTTTTGATATTATTGGTGTAATCGGTCAGCGAATTCCAACTATACCACGACTCCACCGCCAGCACACCCGCTTCCGGATCTTTTTTATAGGTATTGTAAGGTTCACCTATCTTTGCATCTCCCACTTCACCTGCAATGGAGATACAACCATCGAAGATTTGTCCGATAACGACTGCCAACGAACGGAATCGGTCGGTATCATGTTTTTTGAATTCATCTCCAAAGGCTGCATTCTTTCCGTCGCCGGCCCAAGCATAAAAGAGTTTTTCAGTATCTTTCAAAAGACGTCCGGTTACGATTTGCGTATATTTGGCCTCCGCATCCGTCACTTTAGAAGCATCACGCGGTTGTCCGCCATCAAACAGCAGGAACTCCAAGGTGTGAAACCCACGTACTCCCCAAGCAATCTGTTCGCCATCTTTATTGGTTTTCCCATCTTCCAGATCCGCCCAGTTCTGGTCTTTCAGTATATTCCGGATTTCGGTCATTTCCAAAGGCCACGAATCGAGTGAAGGATCCAGGCCCTCATATTCAGCGGGTCCGAACAAAAAAGCTTCGCTGGCTTCCCAGGGTTCACGCGCCTCTCTCCAGGCATCACAGGCACGATTCAGATTCTCTTGGTTTTTATTCTTCAGGAACGTTGTAACCGCCTTGTCCATCGCAGAAACCTTATTGTACATCGATTTATAAGTCGGGATCACTGTCCGATCCACATAAGCATCCACCGCCTGCTGGGCTTTTACCTGGTCTACCATTTCTTCGAAAGAATTACCTCCCGGTTTCGGTTCGTTTTCCTCATCGCACGAAAGAAATGTAAAAGAGAGGGCGAATCCTAAAAGCACTCCCACCCTCCATGAAGTAAATAGATTTGTTCTCATTATTGTAATATGTTATATAGTTGTAAAAAAGTTTTACTTAGATAAGAACCAGCCGATATAGGCCAATCCTACCGAGACACGGTTTTCGCTGTTGTAAGCCCCTTTGCCGATTTGTCGGTTGGTATAATCTGCTTTCAGTACCAGATTCGGCAACACAAAATAGTTGATTCCGGCAGAAAAAGCGGAAACCCGGAATCGGTTATCTGCCGTAATACCTTCCGCCACCCTCTCCATCGTATTATAATATTCATAGCGAAGAAAAGGAAAAATCCGGACAGCCTTTTCCGATGCATTAAAAAGAGAAACAACATTATATCCGATTTCACCACCACAACTGACGGCATTTTTTCCGACTGTTGTACGCATATAACCGGTATTGCTGCTCATCTGGGCTATGCGACGGTTCAGCAGATAACTATCGGTCAAATTCCCATAAACGACATTTCCTCTCGCAATCAAATTGCGGCCCTTATATTGGGCATCTACTGTAAAAATCGTCACATCAGCCTGCAGATCGGAGGTCTTGCTCGGTTTGGATGCATTTTTTGCAGTCCGGTTATAATACACGGAAGCTCCGATCCGCAATTTGTCCTGCGGCTTATAATTGACTCTTCCGGCAAAAGCCGGAGAGGTAAAACGATCTTCTTCGAACATACCCTGCTTTCCGCTGGCGATCCAACGCTCACGCGAGAAGCCCAGTGGATCGAGACCGGCGGTTAACAGGGCTTCGTAGTCGAATTTGCCGACTGTTCCAAAAAGCGAGATACCGTTTTCATGCCAGGTAGAGGGCAGAATCGTCGTTTCCCCTTCCGGCCGGTAAACGCCGAAAAAGTTGACAGGTTCGTGGTGGGCATTGGTAAGTCCGACAGGCACAATCAGATGTCCTACGCGTACATTAAAATGAGTATTTAATAATTTCGTGATATGGAATTGTTCGAGAGCGACTTCCCCTCCTTTTTCTATTTCGGTTTCATACTCTCCGTTTTCGCTTCTCCATTCCATTTCGCGGGCTGCTCCCGTTCCTCCATATTCAAACTCGATTTCGGCCCCCAATATCCAGGTAGGTGTAAATTTATAATCGAAAGCTACGATAAAGCGAGGGATAGAAATTGTCCCTCTGTTTTCCTTAGCCGATCCGTAAGGGGTGATCCGGTTCGGGCCATAATCCATATAACTGGCAGCCATTTCCCCATACCCGCCGAACCGGAAAGTTTCGAAACTGCCGGTATAAAAGCCTGTAGATGTTTTTTCATTGTTTTTTGCAACATTTTGCCCGGACAATCCTCTTCCAAAAGTGATCAAAAAAGCAAACAAACTTAATTTTAAAAAATATTTCATTGTCTTTGGTATTTTTTCGCAAAAATACCGCCGGGCCAACCGGCCTACAATCACCCCTAATAGGTATAAATCATTTTCTCATACCTATTTATGGGTAAACGGGCGGAGAATCACCATGGATAGGTAAACATATGCATCTTTTTACATACATGTAGGTATTGTAGAGAGAATGAAGGGACTGTATCTTTGCATTGTCATTAAGAACGAACGTAACACTATTAGTATAATCGCTATGATCAAAACCTTGTTATTAATTATGTAAGCATATAAGATGATTAAACACCATACCGGAAAGTTTTTATTGGTTATTTCCGGTATAAAAAGAGGCCTCTCTGTGAAGAAAGGTCTCTTTTTATTTATTCTGGCTGTCTAGTCCTAAAATAGCGTTACACCTAAAAACGTAACGAAATGGAAAAAGAAGAGCGTAAGTATGTTAAGCGGACTCAAAAGGATTACAGTATGTCCTTTAAGTTGTCCGTTGTCCGCGAGTATGAGACAAGCCAAATA
>JBHCAZ010000027.1:0-17019 GCA_041798765.1 Parabacteroides sp.
ATATAAATACAATGAAATCGCCGAGAAGTTGGCCATGCCGTTAGGAACGGTGAAGAGCCGGATCTTTTTTGCCCGGCAGGAATTGCAAAAAGAGTTAAAGGACTTTCATCAATAAAAAAAGAGCATCTTCGGATGCTCTTTTTTTATTACTTTCGGCGCACGAATAAAATAGAAACCTATGAGAAGTTTTGCAAGTGATAATAATTCCGGCGTACATCCATTGATAATGGATGCCATTTTGAAAGCCAACGATAATCATGCGATCGGTTATGGAGATGATCCGTGGACTGAAGCCGCTACATTGTGTCTAAAAAAGGTATTCGGAGAAACGGCCGAACCGCTTTTCGTTTTTAACGGAACAGGAGCTAATTCTGTTGCTCTTCAGGCGGTGACCCGTTCTTTCAATAGTATTATATGTGCTGAAACGGCTCATATCAATGTGGATGAATGCGGGGCGCCGGGCCGCATGACCGGCTGTAGTCTGATTCCGGTCGCTACCCCCGATGGCAAATTGACGCCGGAGCTGATCCTTCCGCATCTGCATAATTGGGGCGTTTGCCACCATTCTCAACCGAAGGCTGTCTATATATCAGAAGTTTCGGAATTGGGGACGGTTTATACGGTCGAAGAGGTAAAGACCCTGGCCGATCTGCTCCACTCGTACGGCATGTATCTGCATATGGACGGCGCCCGATTGGCAAACGCTTGTGCTTGGCTGGGCTGCTCGATGAAAGAATTGACGGTCGATGCCGGTGTTGACATCTTGAGTTTCGGAGGGACCAAAAACGGCATGATGATGGGAGAGGCTGTAGTATCCTTTAGGCCGGAACTTACCGATTTTCTACCTTATTTGAGAAAACAATCGGCTCAACTTGCATCCAAGTTACGGTATCTTTCCTGTCAGTTCGTTCCCTATATAGAGAACGGGCTCTGGCTGGAAAATGCCCGAAAAGCCAATGACAGTGCGATGCGTTTGGCCGAGATTTTACGTAGATATCCTCAAATCCACTTTACGCAAAAAGTAGAATCGAACCAACTCTTTTTTACGTTACCCGCTACTGCCCTGAAAAAATTGCAGGAAAAATATTTCTTTTATATGTGGAACGAGGCGAACAATGAGGCGCGTTTCGTTACTTCGTGGGATACGACCGAAGAGGATTTGCTGGGCATGGAACAGACTTTGGCTGAAATATTTGCTTATTAGTACCCGAATCTCTTTTTTTAACCGTATAGCTGACAAAATGGCAGGTTTTTAAACGGACGATTCTGATTCTATCCATCGCTTCGCTTTTTTAGCCTTTAAATGTGTATCTTGAAAAAAAAGTATTGGTAATCAAATACTTTTTATAGGTGTTGAAGGTGGTAAAAAAAGTTTGCATAAAGTGAAAAGGATTTTTGTTGCTTGCTTGTGACAGGGGCGTTTGTCACAACTGTGACAATACGCTGTCACAACTGTGACATCGGGAGCGTTTTTTCAAACCCTGCCGACTGACATTTTGTCAGGTGTTTTTAGAGGCTTAAAAAGACCTTTTCTTTTAACCTGGCAAACCTCTTTTAGGATGCTCCGACAAATATCGCGTGAGAACGGATAAAAAAATCAAAAAGAATCACCGAGCCGATAAAAAGCCCGTATCTTTGTAATACGTATAACATAAATATAAAAAAGATGGATAATTTTGCATCCTTGATAAAAACAAGAAGAAGTACACGGCATTTTACCGATCAGTTATTGGATCCGGAACAGGTTGAGATGATCTTGAAGGCAGCTTTGATGGCGCCTGCATCCAAAAGAAAAAATCCGTGGGAATTTATATTGGTGGAAGATCGGAGCATGTTGGAAAAACTGGCGCTCAGCAAGCCGGCCGGTTCTTCTTTTTTGAAAAATTGCGCTTTGGCAGTTGTTGTTGTGGCGAATGTGATGGAGAGTGATGTCTGGGTGGAAGATGCTTCTGTTGCATCCATTTTCATGCAATTGCAGGCCGAAGATTTAGGGTTGGGCAGTTGTTGGTGTCAGATACGTAATCGCCATATGGAAGATGATACGGATGCGGGGCAGTATGTACGTGGATTGTTGGATATTCCGTATCAACTGGAGGTGCTTTCCATTATCGGTTTCGGCTATAAAGAGCGCGAAAATAAACCGTTTGACGAGTCTCGCTTGCAATGGGAAAAAGTACATCCGGGAAAATATCAAATGCCGGAAACGGCTGAACCGGAAGCGTGATGAAACTCTGTTTTGTCGGAGCGGGAAATTTGGCCACGCGGATAGCATTGGAAATGAGGCGGATCGGTTTGGAGATCGGGCAGATCTACAGCCGTACCCAAGAAAGTGCGGAGCGTTTAGCCGGGCAAGTGGGTTGCCGATGGACAACCGATCTTACGGCGATTGAGACGGATGCTGATATATATGTCTTTTCGCTGAAAGATCAAGCCTTGGAGGATGTCGTTGCGCGTATGCGTCCGAATCGTGGAATTTGGATACATACGGCAGGAAGTATGCCGATGAGCCTTTTTAGCGGAAGAGCTTCTCATTATGGGGTGGTTTATCCGTTGCAGACATTCAGTAAAGAACGAAAGGTCGCTTTTGAGCACATTCCTTTTTTTATTGAAGGGGATGCTCCGGAAACGGAACGCCTTTTGTCGGAACTTGTGAGCCGGATTTCGAACAATGTGCATCTTTTGTCGTCCAAAAAACGGAAAACACTGCATCTGGCCGCTGTCTTTGCTTGTAATTTTTCGAATCATATGTATGCATTGGCTGCCCGGATCTTGAAAGAAGACGGACTGGATTGCAACTGGTTATTACCCTTAATCGACGAAACGGCTGCAAAAGTGCATGAAATGTCGCCTTTAGAGGCTCAAACCGGTCCGGCAGTCCGGTTTGACGAGAATGTAATGAATAATCATTTGGCGATGCTGTCTGATCCTGATTTGAAAGCACTGTATAGACAGTTGAGCCGGAGTATCTATAAAGAATCGAATAATCATGAGTAGCATCAATTATGATTTGAAAAGGATAAAGGCTTTTGTTTTTGATGTAGATGGCGTTTTATCCTGTGAGGTCATCCCGTTATCTTCGGACGGGGAACCGCTTCGGACGGTCAATATTAAAGACGGATATGCCTTGCAGTTGGCTGTCAGAAAGGGTTACGAAGTTGCGATTATAACCGGGGCTTATACAGAGGCGGTCCGAACCCGTTTCTCGCGCTTGGGAATTACCCATATTTATCTGAAAAGCGCGATTAAACGCCACGATTTTCACGATTTTCTGTCGAAAACAAGCATACGGCCGGAAGAGGTGCTGTATGCCGGTGATGATATTCCCGACTTTGAGGTGATGCGGATGGTGGGCTTGCCGGTTGCTCCGGCAGATGCGGCTCCCGAAATAAAAGCGATTGCCCGGTATATTTCGCATAAAAAAGGGGGAGAAGGTGTTGCTCGCGATGTGATCGAACAGACACTGAAAGCCCAAGGCCACTGGATGGGTGAGGAAGCGTTCGGATGGTAATGGTATATGTATATTGAAATGGAAAAGAGAAAAATACTGCCGAATTTGCAGCGATATAAACTTGTTTTGGGATCCAATTCTCCGCGTCGTCGCGAATTATTGGCCGGCTTGGATATCGAGTTTGAAGTTCAAGTAATTCCGGGTATTGACGAGTCTTATCCGGAGGGGTTGGATACGGCTATGATTCCGGTCTACATAGCAGAAAAGAAAGCTGAGGCCTATCTGCCCACCATGGATGAAAATGTATTGCTGATTACCGCCGATACGATTGTGCATTCTTCGGGAAAGATCTTGGGAAAGCCGGAGAGCAGGGAGGAGGCTATCGAAATGTTGAAAGAGTTATCTGGACACAGGCATGAAGTCGTGACAGGCGTTTGTTTGACCTCTACATCTGAAAAACGTGTATTTTCAGTGGTTTCCGAAGTCTCTTTTGCTGCATTGACTGAAGCGGAGATCGTCTATTATATCGATGCTTATCGACCGTTTGACAAAGCTGGCGGTTATGGTATTCAAGAGTGGATAGGGTATATAGGCGTAGAGGCAATCTCCGGTAGCTTTTATAATGTAATGGGATTGCCTGTCAGAAGGCTTTATGAAGAGTTGAAACATTTCTGACTTTTATAACATGTAAAGGGATACATCACATATTTCTTTGTGTGCATCCCTTTACGTTGGGTTAGAAATGTTAAACAGACAAGCGCTTGCCATGTATGACAGCCTCGTCTTGATACGATATGCGTATTAATAGCGTTTCTCGATGGAGGCTCCCGGGAAATAGTGGTTCAGAATCTGTTTGTAATTATACCCTTGTGTGCCCATGACTGCGGCTCCTATCTGGCATAAACCGACTCCATGTCCCCAACCGGCACCGGTCAGGATAAATCGCTGAGGAATTTCATCTTTCATCTCCTCTTTATCTACCACAAAAGCCGAACTGTATAAATGGCTTTCGGATAATGTACGCCTTATTTCCAATTCTTTACCGATGGTATACGTACGAAGTCTCCCCACGATCTTCAACGTATCGATTCGTCCGGATGTACCCCTCCGAATTGGAATGAGATCGATAATTTCTCCAAAATCCATGCCGCTTCTTCTTCGGATCAAATCGCTTAATTCCGCTTGTGTATAAGAAACTGTCCAACGATAGAAATCAGTTGTTTCCTGGTCGTAGTTGTTTAAAACCTGACTGAGTATCTTTTCGTCGGAGGTATTACAGAATGCTTCCGGAGCGGAACGTATCCAGCGCTCTGCCTCTTCTTCGCGAGTCAGATCGGGGTATGTGTTTTCCGTACTGTCGCGCAATACGGCCAGATACGTATGGTGGGTCGGTTCCCAGCAATATTCGAACTGTTCGGTTACACCTCCACAACATTTTGAAAAGCGGGCATCGCAGATTGCCCCGTCCGAGGTGAGTATTTCCCCGCGTGTTTCTTGAATCGCCTTTTCTACAATTGGGGTGGAACGACGAATAACACCTTGATAGCGTTGGCAATGGTCGTCTGCACAAACGTCGAATACATCATGATCTTCACGGTCATACCAACGGATCAGCTGGGTATCATCTTGATAGAAGCTCTGTTGCTTTATCTGTTCGGCAGAAAGCCTTACATTTTTTTCGATTTGGGCGAGCAACCAACTACGTGAAATGACGGCATGTGCTTTTAGGAATTCTTCTGAAGCTTGTGCATTCATTTCGGAAGAGATGACGCTCGTCAGGTAGTCCTCTACATCAATTCGGTTGATGATGGTAATCCCCTCCTTGCCGGCGAGCAAGTGCAGGCTACCTTGAAAGTGCTGGTCTTCCTGCCGTTGCCAATGGAAATTGACTCCGATAGTGACTGCCTTGAGCTTGAATTGGGAAGAAGGGGTTACCGGATTAAAAAACATCTCCGTATACTCTTTCCCGTCATAGATGATATGCCCATCTATCCATATGACGCGTTGTTCTCCAGTCAGAAAACGTCCGCTTCCGGTATGTACATATTCACCCAAAAAGGTGAAAGATACCGCTCTTTCGGTCATGATACCTACTCGTACGATTGGTGTCTCCATTTAGTTGTGTTTTTTTGCAGATAAAGAAGAGATTGTTAGGTAAGCGATCAATAAACAATACATTAAAACCGACAAAATTTCTGCGGGCTTGCTTTCCATCCAGGAAACATTCAGCAAGTTGATACCGGTAAAACGTAATGCGGCACTGACAACGCCCATGAGCGCACCTCCGGCTATGAATCCGGAAGCAAGTAAAGTTCCTCTTTCAAGTCTGGTTGCGTTGACAGCCTGATCTTTACTTCTACTCCCAACATACCAACTGATCAATCCTCCGATTAATAACGGCGTGTTTAACTGGATCGGAATAAACATGCCCAAGGCAAATGCTAAAGCCGGAATACCCAAGAAATTCAAAAGAATAGCTAAAACCGCTCCGATGCCGTAGAGTAACCAGGGCGTTCCGGCTCCGCTCATCAACGGCTCTATGACGGCTGCCATTGCGTTGGCTTGAGGAGCAGCGAGTTGTCCGCTTGTGAAGCCGTATGTTTGGTTCAGTATCAGGATCACGCCGCCTACGGTTGCAGCAGATACTAAGGTGCCTAAAAATTTCCAACTTTCCTGTTTGATTGGGGTGCTGCCCAACCAGTAGCCGATTTTCAAGTCGGTGATGAAGCCTCCGGCCATGGAGAGGGCGGTACATACGACTCCTCCGATGATTAAAGCCGAAACCATTCCGGAAACGCCTTTTAAACCTACAGCAACCAATATGATGGAAGCCAGTATCAAGGTCATCAACGTCATGCCGGATACCGGATTTGTTCCGACAATAGCAATGGCATTTGCTGCTACTGTGGTGAATAAAAATGCAATGATACCGACTAATAAGAGGCCGATCAAGGCATAGTACCAATTTTGCACGACTCCGAAATGAAAGAATAGGTAGGTGATAATGATCGTGATCAAAATACCAATGGTTATAATTTTCATGGAAAGATCTTTCTGGGTACGGATTGTTTGTGCTTCCTTAGCAGCTGTTTTTCCGTTCAATTCTTTGGCTGCGAGTGAGACCGCACCTTTGATGATCCCCCACGATTTGATAATTCCGATGACGCCGGCTGTCGCGATACCTCCGATACCGATATGGCGGGCGTAGGTCGTGAATATCTCTTCTGCACTCATACTGCCTACTGTTGCGGTAATGGCAGCATTCCCAAAAGTGAGAATTTCATTGCCGAAAAAGGCTGACATAAGCGGAATGATGATAAACCAGACTAAAAACGAACCGGCGCAGATAATGGCCGAATATTTCAGGCCGATAATATATCCCAATCCCAAGATGGCAGCACTGGTATTGATTTTGAATACGAGTTTAGCTTTTTCTGCAAGCATTTCTCCAACTCCGATCAATCGGGTACTGACGTTTTCGCTCCACCAACCGAATGTGGCTACGATGAAATCATATACACCGCCGATCAATCCTGCAAAAACAAGCGGTTTTACCTGATTCCCTCCCTGCTCTCCGGAAACAAGAACTTGTGTAGTAGCAGTAGCCTCCGGAAACGGATATTTGCCGTGCATATCCGATACAAAGTATTTTCGGAAAGGAATGAGCAGTAAAATACCTAAAATGCCTCCTAAGAGCGAACTCATGAAGACTTCAAAGAAATTGACGGTGATCTCTGGATATTTGTCCTGTAGTATATAGAGTGCCGGAAGGGTAAAAATAGCACCGGCTACAATCACCCCACTGCTGGCTCCGATGGATTGGATAATTACATTTTCGCCTAAGGCATTTTTACGTTTGAAGCCGCTGGAGAGTCCTACGGCAATGATGGCGATCGGAATGGCGGCTTCGAAAACCTGTCCGACTTTGAGCCCTAAGAAAGCGGCTGCAGCACTGAAAATGACAGCCATAACCAGTCCCCATAGAACCGACCAAACGGTCACTTCCCGATACTGTTTATCGGGCGACATTAACGGGGTATAGACTTCATTCTCTTTTAATTCCCGATAGGCATTTTCCGGTAGCCCACCTGTTGCTTTTTCTTCATCTTCCTTTTTCACGGTATCCGTTGTTTTTAGTTAATAGTACATTGAAATGCTACAAATCTACATTTTTCTTTTGAAAAACGGATTGTTTGTACAGAACGAAAATTAAGAAAAGAAATGCCGGATACTGCATACGTAACCGACATTTCTTTTTATAATTGTTTGTGCGATAATATAATAATGGTTAGAATTTTTCGCAGTATTCGTATATTATTTTCCAAAGTCGATCTTTATCAACTTCGGTGATGATTCGGGCTTTTTGAGCACCGATTGGAGCTTGTGTCTGATAGGCCATCGATTGTCCGTAGGAAAATCCGAAATCGGTGGATATATCGATCGGATAGGTTACTTCAGCGGTTACCAGCGTCGGATCCATAAGGATGGCAGCCACGATGATATCCCAAATATAATGTGTGTAATCGGCATCGTTTTCAAACAGCCGTACTAATACATTTCGGTTCAACATGTCGGTAATGATCGGATTCTTAACGATCTGACGAATTTTTTCGTATTCAGTTTTTTTGAATGTGATTTTTTCGCACACATCTAATCCGACAACGATTTGTTCTTTGAAAGGCGACCCGACACAAATACGGGCTGCTTCAGGATCTGCCCACCAGTTGAATTCTGCGGTCGGCGTTACATTCCCTTGCTGAAAAAACGAGCCTCCCATGTAAATGATGCGTTTTACCAGTGGAATAATGTCGGGAGCTATTCGCACGGCTAATGCCAGATTTGTACAAGTGCCGATGGCTGCGATGGTAATTTCGCCGGGATTACACCGGATTTGGTCGATCAAAAATTCGACTGCATGTTGCTTGATCGGCTGTATTTTGGGTTCTTCTCCATACATTTGCTGATAAAAAGCCTGCCAGGATTCGGGCGCCGGATGGCTGAAAGAACCAGCCCACAAGTCGTGTCCGATTCCGTATAGCGGACGTTCGTTTGACATGGCTGCATGCCGATGGGGGCGAAGGGGAAATTCGGCGCCGATTGCTACCGGAATATGAGTGCTATTGATCGCCTCCAATTGGCGCAATGCATAGGCTGTACCTTCTGTTACCCACGAATTTCCTGTTACGGTAGTTACACCTACTAAATCAATGTTAGGGTCAAGTTGAAGCATCATAAGGGCAATGCCATCATCGAAAATTTCCACCATATCGGTGTCTAAAATAACTTTCTCTTTGGATTGAGCTGTTGCTCCCAGCAGTGTAAAGGAAAAGAGCAGTAATGTAAAGATCCATTTCGTTTTCATACGTTTAAATTTTAATAAAAGGTTATTTTTTGAGCGTTTAAATTGTCTCAAATATAGTGAAAAGAAATAAGAATTGATGAAAAAAATCGGACAAAAACGCTTTTGAATTAATGAATTTTAGGAATTCAACGCTGCTTTTACGGATATGAGGGCGTTTTAGTAGTGGAATTATTTCTTCTCTTCCGAATGATTTGTACATTTGTATAATTATTAGAAAAAACAATGACGGAAGATATTCGAAAAGCTTGCGAAGTAATGCAGGCAGGTGGCTTGATTTTGTATCCTACCGATACGATTTGGGGAATAGGGTGTGATGCTACAAACGAAGAGGCTGTACGGAGAGTGTACGAACTGAAAAAGCGAGCTGATAACAAGGCGATGCTACTGCTTATGGACAATCCGGTAAAACTGAATATGTATGTTTCTGATGTTCCGGATATCGCATGGGATTTGATCGAATTGGCCGAAGAACCGTTGACAATCATTTATTCGCATGCTAAAAATTTGGCAACTAATTTGTTAGGCGAAGATGGAAGTGTCGGCATCCGGTTTACGAAAGAGGAATTTTCGCGTCGTTTGTGCGAGCGATTTCGCCGGCCGGTGGTTTCGACTTCGGCGAATGTGAGCGGAGAGCCTTCGCCTGCCAATTTTGGGGAAATTTCGGATACCATTAAACAGGGAGTCAATTACATCGTCGGATACCGTCAGGATGATACGGCCAAAGCAACACCTTCGCATATTCTTAAATTAGATGTGGGAGGAATTGTACAGGTAATCAGATAAGTTCGGCTATGAATAAAAGCAAGCAGGCGGTAAGATATATATGCGCCGACTATATCGCGGCTTCTGTGGCGTGGGTGTTTTTTAACATCATGCGTTACAGATTGTTTGCTACGTATGAAGGAGCCAGCAGTTTGTTTGATTATTTACAGTATCCCGGTGTTTTGGGGGGGGGCAGCTATTGATCCCCTTTTTTTTGGTTGGTACTACATTATTTTTCGGGATATTATAACGAACCTTTCGGAAAGTCGCGTTTGGGAGAATTTTTTCTGACATTGACGGTATCGCTGATCGGTACGCTGATTGTTTTCTTTACGTTGGTACTGGACGATTTGCCCCGCTCGTTTCAGGTCTATTATAATTTGTTTTTCGGCTTATTCGGCCTGCAGTTTGTTTTGACGTATCTCTTGCGTTTGGGGATTACCCGGCAAGGGCTGCGTAATATAAAACAACGGCGCTGGTGCCAGCAGGTATTAATCATTGGAGCCGGAGAACGTGCCGTACAAATTGCCGATGACTTATATCGGCTGGGATATGAAATTTATGGTTTTGTACAGGAAATGCCCTCGGCTTCTGTACATGTGGAGCAATCGCTACTGAAAGGTACGGTAGACGTCATTCCGGTACTGATGGAGCATGAAGCGATTGATGAAATTGTATTGGCGCCCGAATCGAATGATAATGCCGCTTTACTTAAAATTTTATATTCGTTGTACCGCTACAAACGTCCGGTTAAAATAATGACGGATCGGTTGAATATGCTTTCGAAAGTTCGGATTCGTACAATTTTAGGGATTCCTTTAGTTGATGTCACCAATAATAATTTTTCGGAGGCAGAGAAAAACATCAAATTTTTTCTTGATAAATTCGGTTCGCTTTTAGCCATTGTGCTTTTGTCGCCTTTATGGGTTTATATAGCATGGCGTGTGAAAAAAGATTCGCCCGGTCCGATCTTTTTCAAACAGGAACGAATCGGTTATTTGGGGCAACCTTTTGTGATGTATAAATTTAGAACGATGTATGCGGATGCCGAAAAGGACGGACCGAAATTGTCGTCGGAAAAGGATGTACGCGTGACGCCTTTCGGACGCATTATGCGCAAATATCGTTTAGATGAATTGCCGCAGTTCTGGAATGTACTTAAGGGGGATATGTCGCTGGTCGGTCCACGGCCGGAGCGAAAATTCTTTATCGATCAAATTGTAAAAAAAGCGCCGTTCTATTATTTGTTGCACAATGTACGCCCAGGTATTACGTCGTTAGGAATGGTCAAATACGGATATGCGGGTAATGTGGATGAAATGATCGCTCGTTTGGAATATGATATGTTGTATTATGAAAATATGTCGTTGGCGTTGGATCTGACGATTCTGGTCTATACGATAAAAACTGTAGTTACGGGAAAGGGTATTTGAAAAGATGGTACAGGAAAGTTGGTTTTATAAACTCTTGCGTTGGAGAAGTGAACATATACGGGAGAAACACTTCATTTTGATCGTTAGTTTTTTGGTGGGGATTTGTACGGCTATAGCTGCCATTGTGCTGAAATCGTTGATTCATTTGGTCGGAGATGTATTAACCGGAAATTTTAATCAAGATGGGGCGAATTACCTCTATTTGCTGTATCCGGTGATCGGAATTTTACTGGCCGGCTTATTCGTAAAATATGTCGTTCGCGATGATATCAGTCACGGAGTTACGAAAATCCTATATGCAATTTCCCAGCGAAAAAGCCGTATAAAACCGCATAATACATGGACCTCTATTGTAGCAAGTTCTGTAACGATCGGTTTTGGCGGGTCGGTAGGAGCAGAGGCTCCTATTGTATTGACAGGTGCTGCCATCGGCTCTAATTTGGGGCGGTTATTCCGGCTCGAACAGAAAACGCTTATGCTGTTGGTAGGTTGTGGAGCTGCCGGAGCGATTGCCGGTATTTTTAAGGCGCCGATTGCCGGTTTGGTTTTTGTGATCGAAGTCCTGTTGCTTGATTTGACAATGACGTCTGTCTTGCCGTTGCTGATCTCTTCGGTAACGGCAGCTACCGTTTCCTATATTTTTACCGGAACGGAAGCTATGTTTAAATTTTCCCAAACGGAAGTGTTTGTTATAGAGCGTATACCGTATGTGTTGTTATTGGGAGTGTTCTGTGGATTGGTTTCGCTTTATTTTACGAAAGTGATGAATAAGGTAGAGGGATTGTACAGGAAACTGGATGCGTATTGGAAGAAGTTTTTGATTGGCGGTTTGATGTTGAGTGTGTTGATTTTTTTGTTTCCTCCTTTATACGGTGAAGGGTATGATACCATTACCGCTTTATTGAACGGGCGATTGTCGCATATAATGGATAAAAGCTTGTTCTACAGCATGAATGATACGTATTGGGGCTTACAGATATTTCTTATGTTGATTTTACTGTTCAAAGTTTTTGCATCCAGTGCTACCAATGCCGGGGGAGGATGTGGAGGAATTTTTGCTCCCAGCCTGTATTTGGGCTGTATTGCCGGATTTGTATTTGCCCATACGTCCAATTTTTTTCCGTATACGATGTATCTCTCGGAAAAGAATTTTGCTCTCCTCGGCATGGCAGGTGTCATGTCGGGGGTTATGCACGCTCCATTGACAGGCGTCTTTCTGATTGCTGAATTGACAGGAGGATATGATCTGTTTCTTCCGTTGATGATCGTGTCGATCAGTTCTTATATTACGATTAAAATGTTTTTGCCTCATAGTATTTACTCGATGCGTTTAGCATTGAAAGGAGAATTGTTAACCCATCATAAAGACCGAGCCGTTCTGACGTTGTTAAATGTAGACAGTGTTGTCGAGCGTGATTTTTTGACGGTTTCACCTGAAATGTCGTTGGGGGATATGGTGAAAGTGATTGCGAAAAGCGGGCGTAATGCCTTCCCTGTAATCGACGAAAAAGACTATTTGATGGGTATTGTGTTGTTGGACAATATTCGTAATATCATGTTTCGGCCGGAATTGTATAATCGTTTCCATGTTTCTAAATTTATGGTGTCTCCCCCTGCAAAAATTCAAATCGGAACACCCATGGAACAGATTATGAATATTTTTGATGATACGAAAGCTTGGAATTTGCCGGTGGTGGATGAAGAAGGACGATATGTGGGTTTTATGTCTAAATCGAAGATATTCAATTCGTATAGAGAAGTATTGGTGGAAAACTTCTCCGGCGATTGATAGAAGAAAAAGTGAAACTTGATAAAGGGATAAAAATGAAGGAGAAAAAAGAGTTGAGGATTGTATATATGGGTACACCCGAATTTGCAGTGGAGAGCCTGCGAGCTTTGGTGGAGGGCGGTTATAATGTGGTGGGAGTCGTGACGATGCCCGATAAACCGATGGGGCGGCATGGAAGTGTGTTGCAGGCGAGTCCGGTGAAGCAATATGCTGTTTCAGTGGGACTGCCGGTCCTTCAGCCCGAAAAAATGAAAAGTGAATCTTTTTTAAGAGATTTACAGATGCTGGATGCTGATTTGCAAATTGTTGTCGCTTTTCGAATGTTGCCTGAAAGTGTCTGGAACATGCCTCGTTTAGGAACGTTTAATCTACATGCTTCTTTATTGCCTCAATACCGGGGGGCTGCGCCTATTAACTGGGCTGTGATCAATGGAGATACTGAAACCGGTGTGACGACATTCTTCTTGACACACGAAATTGATACGGGAAAGATTATCCGGCAGAAACGGCTGCCGATAGCGGATTCGGATACGGTGGGGATGGTTTACGACCGGTTGATGTATATGGGAGCGGAACTTGTAACCGAGACGGTCGACTTGTTGCTTGCCGGGACAGTCGATACAATACCGCAGGAAGCTTTGTGTGCGGAGGTGGCTGAATTGCGTCCGGCACCGAAAATCTTTAATGAAACGTGCCGGATCGATTGGAATCTTCCGTTGAAAAAAATCTACGATTTTATTCGGGGGCTATCTCCTTATCCTGCTGCGTGGACAGAACTCGTTTCGCCGGAAGGTATACGCACCTCTTTAAAAATATATGAATCGGAAAAAATACCAGCTGATCATAACCTTTCAATCGGGACAATCCGGGTCGAGCGGAAAAAAAGAATCGAAATAGCTGTTGATGGCGGTTTTTTAGTCTTGAAAACGCTACAACTTGCCGGAAAAAAACGGATGGAAGCGATCGATTTTATCAATGGTTTCAAGCAATTGGAGCTGTATCGGGTAGAATAGAGAAGAAGAAAAGTCGCTTTAAAGTAGGAGTGCTTTTCTGTTTTTCTTATCTTTGTGCAAATCAATCTCAATAGAAAATCATGGAGTCGTTGAATCTGATTAAAAATGATCCTTGGTTGCTTCCGTTCAAAGAAGCTATAGAAGGACGGCATCGGTATGCCGTCGAAAAAGAAAAGTTATTGACCGACAATGGAAAAAAGACATTGGCCGAAATGGCTTCCGGATATCTTTATTTCGGATTACATAAAATAAAGAATGGGTGGGTGTTCAGAGAATGGGCTCCGAATGCAGAGCGTGTTTACCTGATCGGGACATTCAATGGCTGGCAAAAAAAAGAAAATTATCGGCTTAAACGCTTGAACGGCGGAGTATGGGAAATAGAACTGCCTGAAGAGGTTTTACGACATGGCGACTTGTTTAAATTGTTTGTTGAATGGGAAGGAGGGAGCGGAGAGCGTATCCCGGCATGGACTCGACGGGTTGTACAAGATGAACAGACGCATATTTTTAGTGCGCAGGTGTGGAATCCGGATAAACCATATGTTTTTAAGAACAAACGGTTTAAACCGAATGTTTCGCCTCTTTTGATCTACGAATGTCATATCGGAATGGCTTCGGACGAAGAAAAAGTCTCAACATATGATGAATTTAGGCGAGATGTTTTACCGCGTATTGCCGATAGTGGGTATAATGCCATTCAAATCATGGCCATTCAGGAACATCCTTATTATGGTTCGTTCGGATATCATGTCAGTAGTTTCTTTGCGGCTTCGTCACGTTTCGGAACACCCGAAGAGTTGAAACGATTGATTGATGATGCGCATGGAATGGGTATTGCCGTAATTATGGATATCGTGCATAGTCATGCTGTGAAAAATGAAAAGGAAGGACTGGCTTGTTTGGATGGTTCGCCTACTCAATATTTTTTAGGTGGAGCACGAAGAGAACATCCTGCATGGGATTCGCTTTGTTTTGATTACGGAAAGAATGAAGTACTTCATTTTTTGTTGTCTAATTGTAAATTTTGGTTAGACGAATATCATTTTGACGGTTTTCGGTTTGACGGGGTGACTTCTATGCTTTATTATAGTCATGGCCTGGGTGAAGCTTTTTGTAATTATAGCGATTATTTTAATGGACATCAAGATGGGGATGCAATCACCTACCTGATCTTGGCGAATAAACTGATTCATCAAATCAACAAACATGCAATAACGATTGCCGAAGAGGTGAGCGGAATGCCGGGATTGGCGGTTGCTTTTGAAGATGGAGGCTATGGTTTCGATTATCGGATGGCTATGAATATCCCGGACTATTGGATTAAAACAATCAAAGAGAAGAAAGATGAAGATTGGCATCCTTCTTCTATTTGGTGGGAAACGACAAACCGTCGGGCAGATGAGAAGACAATCAGTTACGCTGAGAGTCATGATCAGGCTTTAGTGGGTGATAAAACGCTGATATTCCGTTTGATAGATGCGGATATGTATTGGCATATGCAAAAAGATGATCATCATTTTATGGTGGAACGGGGAATGGCTTTACATAAAATGATCCGTTTGGTGACGGCTACAACGATAAATGGCGGATATCTGAATTTTATGGGGAATGAGTTCGGACATCCTGAATGGATCGATTTTCCACGTGAAGGAAATGGGTGGTCTTATAAATATGCGCGTCGGCAATGGCATTTGATGGATGATGTTGATTTGAAATATCATTTTCTAAGCGATTTCGACCGAGAAATGTTAAAATTAATAGAAAATGTCCTTGATTTTCAGTCTATACCGTTGCAGAAAGTGTGGGATAATGACGGAGATCAGATATTAGCTTATATACGAGGAAATTTACTTTTTGTGTTTAACTTTAATCCGACTAAATCTTTTGTCGATTATGGTTTTTTAGTTCCGAAGGGTGCATACGAAACGGTATTGAATACGGATGCGGTACGTTTTGGTGGATTCGGATTGGCGGATGATGCGATTTGTCATTTTACATTGCCGGATCCTTTGTATAAAAAAGAAAAAAAAGAATGGCTCAAATTATATATACCGGCACGGAGTGCGGTGGTTTTGAGTAAAGTAAAATCAAAAAAATAAAGAACATGTTATATCCAATGACTTTCAAACCGATCCTCAAAAGTGTTATTTGGGGAGGTTCCGATATTTGTCCGTTCAAAGGGATTGCTCCGCAACAAGAAGGTATTGGCGAGAGTTGGGAGCTTTCGCATGTGGAGGGAAATTACTCTATTGTAGATAATGGAGTGCTGGAAGGAACGGATATAGACGATTTGATACATCGTTATGGGGAGGCATTACTTGGAAAACGGGTAATGGCGCGTTTCGGAGCGGTTTTTCCCTTGTTGATTAAATTTATCGATGCACGAGATGATCTGTCCATTCAGGTACATCCAAATGATGCATTGGCACAGAAACGTCATGGGTCGTTTGGAAAAACGGAAATGTGGTATGTTATAAAGGCAACGGAGAGTGCTTCGCTTTATTCGGGTTTTTCTCGTCGGATTGATGGCGATGAATATGTGAAACGAATAGAAAATAACACGTTTATGGAGGTATTGAAACGATATGAAGTACATCCGGGCGATGTCTTTTTTCTTCCGGCCGGACGCGTGCATGCAATTGGTGCCGGTTGTTTTATCGCTGAAATACAGCAGACCAGTAATATTACATACCGGATTTATGATTATAATCGTAAGGGACCGGATGGGAAAGAGCGTGAGTTACATACGGAGTTGGCAAAAGAGGCGATTGACTATGCAGTGTATCCCGATTATCGTACGCATTATGAGCCGAAAGCTGATGCGGTCGTGAATTTGGAGAACTGTCCATACTTTACGACTAATTTATTGGATTTGAAACAGGAGATGAAACGTGATTTTTCAGAAATGGATTCTTTTGTCATCTATATCTGTATGGAAGGGGAAGCTGTTATTCGGGATCATGTAGGAAATGAAGTTCGGGTTCATCAAGGGCAGACCGTTTTGATTCCGGCTGAAATCGATACGGTATCGATTTTACCTGATTCGAAAGCGAAATTCATGGAAACATATATTTCTTGATTTTTTTCTTTTCATTTAATATATTTATTATCAGTAGTTTTGTGCTTGGTTCGTTTTTTTCGGCAAAGATTTTTGAAAAAAAGGTTCTAAAAAGTTTGGATGATATGTTTTATAGCATTACTTTTGCACCCGC
>JBHCAZ010000028.1:0-44175 GCA_041798765.1 Parabacteroides sp.
ATACGATTCAGGAAACCAAAGAGTCTGTCTGGATAGCCCAGCGTGAGGGAAGGGCAAAGGATTCGGACGACAAAACACAGGGAAGTGTGCTGAAAATGTTGAATATGAGTGGGAAAAAAGATATTCTCGATAATTTATCGGATCTGAATATCTTTCCGGTTGCGATTTCTTACGAATTCGATCCCTGCGATTTCCTGAAAGCGAAAGAATTTCAACAAAAAAGAGACAATCCCGAATTTGTAAAATCCCAGCGCGACGATTTGTTGAGCATGGAAACCGGCATTTTGAATAATAAGGGCCGGGTGCATTTAACCTTGACCTCTCCGATCAAGGATCAGTTGGCGCGCTTGGATCGCGACATGGATAAAAATGAAATGATCGCGGCTATTGCTTCGGTTATCGATCGGGAGATTTATAAACATTATCGTTTTTATCCCTGCAATTATGTGGCTTACGACCTGTTGACGGGAACAAGGCGGTTTAGTGAGAACTACGGGTTGAATGATCGTAATTGCTTTGAAGAATATTTGCAAAAACAGTTGGATAAAATCATTCTGCCGAATAAGGATGAAGCCTTTTTGCGTACGAAGATGTTGGAAATGTATGCCAATCCGCTAAAAAACCATTATATGTATAAAGAATAATAGATCCTTTTGGGTTTCTATATGCCTTATCCCCGCAAAACAGTTGTTTTTCTGATTGAAAAAAACGTTTTGCGGGGATATATGTTTCTTAACATACACAATTAAGTGTCATATCGTTAACTTTATTCCTTACCTTTGGGACAATGACGTAGGAAATGCTTACAGTCTGCTAATCTTAAAATGTAAAGAATGATGAAACCTGAAGATTACATCACCCGTGAGGGGAAGTATGGCGCACATAACTATCACCCTCTTCCGGTCGTTCTCCAGAAAGGAGAAGGCGTTTTTGTTTGGGACGTAGAAGGAAAACGTTATTTCGACTTCTTGTCCGGGTATTCAGCTTTAAGCCAAGGACATTGCCATCCTAAAATTATCAAGGCATTAACCGACCAGGCACAGCAACTGACATTGGTCTCGCGTGCTTTTTATGCAGATGTGTTAGGTGAATACATGGAATTTGCCTGCCGTTTCTTCGGCTATGACAAACTGCTTCCCATGAATACCGGAGCGGAAGCGGTGGAGACGGCTTTGAAACTGGCACGCCGTTGGGGCTATCGGGTAAAAGGGATTGCTTCCGAGCGGGCAAAAATTATTGTTTGCAGCGAAAATTTCCACGGACGTACCATCTCGATCGTGTCGATGAGTACAGATCCGAGTTCGTATGCCGATTTTGGACCTTATACACCGGGATTTATAAAAGTTACGTATAACAGTGTTCCGGCACTCGAAGAGGCTTTGCAAGATCCTGACGTGGTAGGGTTCTTGCTTGAGCCGATACAGGGAGAAGCGGGCGTGGTCGTTCCGGACGACGGTTATTTACGGGCTTGTTACGACCTCTGCCGTAAACATAACGTCTTGTTTATTGCCGATGAGATTCAAACCGGTATCGGGCGTACCGGAAAAATGTTGGCCTGCGATTATGAAAACATCCATCCGGATATCCTTGTTTTGGGAAAAGCCCTTTCGGGTGGCGTCACGCCGGTATCGGCCGTTTTGGCCAACGACGAAATCATGTTGACCATCGCTCCGGGCGAACATGGCTCTACCTATGGCGGAAATCCATTGGCTGCCCGTACAGCAATTGCCGCATTGGAAGTGGTTGAAGAGGAACATCTCGCTGAGAATGCCTATGAAATGGGAATCCTTTTCAGGGATGAAATGGCTAAAATCGATAATCCGATGATTAAACAGGTGCGTGGTAAAGGGTTGCTGAATGCCGTTGTGACCGAGCCTCGTGGGGGAAAAGTGGCATGGGATATCTGTTTGGCATTGAAAGAGAACGGTTTGATTGCAAAACCGACTCACGACCATATCATCCGGTTTACACCTCCGCTGATCATTAATCGGGAACAAATGATGGAAGCGATTGAGATCATACGGAATACTTTTTCTCATTTTTGAATGTATGAAAATCAATGTGATTGGTGTCCCCCTGCATTTGGGGTGTGATCGGGAGGGAGTGGAACGTGCTCCTAACCATTTGCGTGAACGGGGATTGATGGAACGGATCCGCAAAAACGGACATCGTGCGTTCGATTTGGGCAATTTGTATGTTCCTGCGGTTTCGGAAGCGGATAAATTTGCTCGCGGAAGGAGCCTGAAATATTTGGATGCGATCGTCGAGGTCAATAATAACTTGGCAGAGCTGGTTTACGATACATTACGGGGAGGAGCTTTCCCTTTGGTCATCGGCGGCGATCATTCGCTGGGATTGGGTAGCGCTTCCGGTGTGGGAAAATGTTTCGACGATTTCGGTATTATCTGGTTAGATGCGCATGGCGACATAAATACCAACGAAACGTCTCCGAGTGGAAATATACACGGAATGCCACTCAGCGCTTTGATGGGGATGGGAAGCGAAGAACTGGTCAATGTATATGCTCCGGGCAACAAAGTAAATCCTCAAAATGTTTTCCTGGTAGGAACGCGCAGTTTGGATGAAGGTGAATTGGACTTGATTCAACGGGAGCAACTGAGTGTCTACACGATGGACACGATCCGTTTGAAAGGCATCGCTTTTGTGGCGGAAGATATCAAACGGAAATTAAAGGAGCGGAGAATCCGGAATGTACATTTCAGTATCGACGTAGACAGTATTGATCCGCGTTTTGCCCCCGGTACGGGAACTACAGTTTGCGAAGGATTGATGCCGGACGAATTCAAAGATTTTGTAGAACATATGTTGTCGACAAATCTGATCAAATCGATGGATGTAGTCGAGCTGAATCCGGATTTGGATGTTAATGAACAAACGACGAATCTGTGTATAGAAATGATTGATTATATCACGGCGAGGCTCTGACGGAAGTTGTGGCATAGGTGCATCGTTGTAAAGGCTGTCGGGTTTGATACGGATATGATTCCGGTATAGGGCTACGGAATATACAGATGCGTTTAAAGTCGAGAAGAAGAGGCGAATACTTTCTGCTAAATACTTCTTTCGTTATAAAAAGGCTGAATACCCGACAGGGTATTCAGCCTTTTTTGTTGCAACTATTTTTGGAACAACCGATAAGAATCCCGATTGTTTCTTCGGTTTTACTACATCCGTTCAGGCATTTCGATACCCAATAACGACATGCCCGACTGGATGGTGCGGGCTATTTGGCCGGAGAGAGCCAAACGGAAAATCTTCAAATCGTTGTTCTCTTCACGAAGAATGGAAAAGTCGTGGTAGAATTGATTGTATTCTTTTACCAGATCGTATACGTAATTGGCTATCAAAGCCGGGCTATATGCTTCTCCGGCCTCGTGTACAACCGCTTTATAGTCGGCTATCATCTGGATCAGATTCTCCTCTTTTTCGGAAAGGGGTATTGTGGTCGGCAGTTGGCCCGGTAAAATAAGACCTTGTTCCGTCCCTTTACGAAGAACGGAGCGGATACGGGCATAGGTGTATTGGATGAAAGAGCCCGTGTTGCCATTGAAATCGATCGATTCTTTCGGATTGAAGGTCATGTTTTTTCGCGGATCTACTTTCAAAATAAAATATTTCAGAGAGCCTAACCCGACGATATGGGCGATATGTTCGGCCTCTTCAGACGACATTTCGCCGGCTTTACCCAATTCCTGTGATATCTCGCGGGCCGTGTTCACCATCTCTTCCATCAGATCGTCGGCATCCACCACCGTCCCTTCGCGGCTTTTCATTTTTCCTTCAGGAAGTTCCACCATCCCGTACGAGAAATGTACCAATCCTTTTCCGAAAGCAAATCCTAATTTGTCTAAGAGGATGGAAAGCACTTGAAAATGGTAATTTTGCTCATTACCCACCACATAAATCATCTTGTCGATCGGATAGTCGTCAAAACGAAGCTTGGCTGTTCCGATATCTTGTGTCATGTAAACAGAAGTGCCATCGGCCCGTAAAAGCAATTTTTCATCCAACCCTTCGTTTGTCAGGTCGGCCCATACAGAGCCATCCTCTCTCCGATAGAAAATTCCTTTTCCCAGTCCTTCCAATACTTTTTCTTTTCCTTCCAAATAGGTTTTCGATTCGTAGTATATTTTATCGAAATCGACCCCCATCGTGCGGTATGTGTCGTCAAAACCTGCATATACCCAGTTGTTCATCATTTCCCATAGTTCGCGCACTTCTTTGTCGCCTGCTTCCCATTTGCGTAGCATTTCCCTTGCTTCGGCCATTAAAGGAGAGGAGGATTCTGCCTCTTCTTTGGTCATGCCTTGCGCCTCTAAGGCAGCAGTCTCTTCTTTCAGTTTGTTGCTGAAGAGTACATAAAAATCGCCGATCAGGTGATCGCCTTTTTTGTTGGCTTTTTCCGGTGTAATACCATTGCCCCATTTCTGCCATGCCAGCATCGATTTGCAGATATGGATTCCCCGATCGTTTACAATATTGGTTTTGACAACCCGTTTCCCGTTCGCTTTCATGATTTCGGCAAGGCTGTATCCCAACAGGTTATTGCGTACATGCCCTAAATGAAGCGGTTTGTTCGTGTTGGGCGAAGAATATTCGATCATCACCAAAGGCGCATTTTCGGTAACGGGTGTTATACCGTAATGAGGCGTTTGCCGGATGTTATTCAGCAGTTCGAGCCAACAAGAGCCGGCGACGGTAAGGTTCAGAAATCCTTTGATCACGTTGAAAGATGCGATAGCCGGATTGTTTTTCAGCAGATATTCACCTATTTCACCGGCTGTTTGTTCAGGCGATTTTTTCGAAAGGCGCAGAAAGGGGAATACGACAAGTGTCAGATGTCCTTTGAATTCGCGTTTTGTTTTTTGCAGTTGAATCGATTCGGGAGCGACTTCTCCTCCGTATAGCTCTTTTATTCCGTTGATGACCGTTTCGCCGATCTGCTGTTCTATCCTCATATCTCTATATCTCTTCTGTTTGTCGTTTTCTGAATAAGTTGCAAAATTAGCGGTTTTTCTTCAAAAAAGGTCTATTTTATAGAGGCAAATTGTAAAAAATAGTATCAAAAAGAAACAACGATCCGCCTATCGGGCCCATGCAGTTGATTCAGGCAAGTTTTACGGCTCATCCCGCAAATCGTGTAGGCATCTTCCCTGTTTTTTTCTCTATTGTTTGGAGAGCCTGAACCTTCTATAAGGTGCTTTTTTAGGTCTGTAGACGACCTGCGAAAAGTCTGCCATTTTGTCAGTCGGCAGGGTTTAAAAAACGCTCCCGCTGTCACAGTTGTGACGTGCCTTTGTCACAGTTGTGACGTCGTATTGTCACAGTTGTGACAGCGTATTGTCACACTTGTGACAACCGCTTGGGAACAAACGATTGCCCAAAAAACTTGTCGTTTTACATAGGCGTATTTTGACAAATCTTCTTGTTGATTTGTATTAATTTGATAATCAGTGTGTTATTTAATTTTATGGCATTGTGTGGATCAAACATCAAAGAAACGGGATACTCTTGAATCGTCCGTTTAAAAAATCTGCCATTTTGTCAGTTGTTGGGACTTTTGGATCTCTGTTTTGCCGATTTGGTCACATGAAAAAGGGATCTGTCAAAAAAATGACATATCCCCTCTCATATTCTTTAGAACGTACCTGATGATAGGCCGTATATTATTTCACAAGATCAGCCAATTCGGCTCCAGCTTTGAATTTTACGGATTTGCGTGCCGGAATTTCAATGGTTTGCTTTGTTTTGGGATTTACACCTTTGCGTGCAGATTTTTCAGTAACAGAAAATGATCCGAACCCTAAAAGAGCCACTTTTCCGCCCTCTTTCAATTCGTTGGATACTGTTTCGACAAAAGCGTCCACTGCTTTCTTTGCATCTACTTTACTCAACCCGGCTTTTTCTGCAACAGCATTGATAAATTCAGTCTTGTTCATGATTCTTTGACAATTAATATATTAAACATTTTTGGTGACAGTCTTTAAATCGCTTCAAATGTAATTCTATTTTGAGAGAAAACAAAAGAAAATATAATTTTTTTGCTTGATATTCCATGTTTTAGGTTTCGTTTATGAAAAAAACGCCAAAAAACAGTACCTTTGCTATCTAAAAAAGGAAATATATGATGAATCAAAATAATTCAGGATTCTTGGACAGTATCCCGGTTGTAACGAAAAACCTGATAATTGTCAACGTCTTGTTCTGGTTGGCAAGTCTGGTTTTGCCGCGTATCGGGATTGATCTGGTACAACTTTTAGGGCTTCATTTGGTGGGGGTAAGCGATTTTAATCTTTTCCAGTTGTTCTCCTATATGTTCATGCACGACACCCATTCCTTTACGCATGTTTTTTTTAATATGTTCGGGGTATATATGTTCGGTCGGGTGTTGGAGAATGTCTGGGGGCCCAAACGTTTTCTGACTTTCTATTTGGTGACTGGTTTGGGAGCCGCCCTGGTACAGGAATTGGTCTGGTTTTACTCCATTTACTCCTTTGCTTCCGCCAATGGCGTATCGGTAGGCTATCTGTTGGTCCACGATGCTTCGCTGAACATGCTGATTACGGTCGGCGCTTCGGGTGCTGTGTTCGGTATCTTGTTGGCCTTTGCGATGCTTTTCCCGAATGTGCCTTTGTATCTGATGTTTATTCCGATCCCGATTAAGGCGAAGTATTTCGTGGTTTTTTACGGGCTTGCCGAGCTCTATATGGGTGTGGCCAATTACAGTGGCGATTCGGTTGCCCATTTCGCCCATTTAGGGGGAATGTTGTTCGCTTTTTTTCTCGTTCGTTATTGGAAAAAGAAAGATATAGACAATGGACGGTTTTTTTTCTGATCTGAAAGATCGTTTTTATACAGGTGGAATATTGATAAAACTGCTGTATATCAATATCGGATTGTTTTTGCTAATACGTTTGGCAGAAGTTGTTTTGTTGTTGTTCAACCTGAGCGGCTTCCCGTTCCTGCTTTATTTGCAGATGCCCTCTTCGATATCGGGTTTTCTGTTCCGCCCATGGACGGTGGTCACGTATATGTTTACGCATTTCGACTTGCTGCATCTGCTTTTTAATATGTTGTGGCTTTATTGGTTCGGCAAGTTGTTTCTTGCATTTTTCAATGAACGGCAGTTGGGAGGCGTATATCTGTTAGGCGGAATTGCCGGCGCTTTTTTGTTCTTGCTGTTCTATAATATTTTCCCATACTTTAGAGATATGGCCGATTATAGTTTCCTTATGGGAGCTTCCGCTTCGGTCATGGCCATTGTTTTTGCCGTCTCTTTTTATCGGAAAGATATGGAAATCGGCCTATTCCTGGTCGGGCAGATCAAGCTGATCTATTTGGCTTGGTTTACATTGGCGATTGATTTATTGGCGATTACTTCATCCAATGCAGGAGGACATATCGCACATGTCGGCGGGGCCTTGCTGGGAATTTGGTTTGCCGCCCGTATAAAAGAAGGGCATGATCTGACAGCTCCGGTAAATCGTGTGATCGATTTTTTAGTCAATATCGGAAAACGGAAACCTAAAATGCGGATAAACTATTATAAACGCTCGGAGAGCGACGAAGCCTATCATGTCCGTAAACAGCAGGAAATGGCGGATTTGGATGCCATATTGGATAAATTGAAACATTCCGGTTATGCAAGTCTTTCAGCCGAAGAAAAAAAGAAACTGTTTGAAGCGAGCAATAAATGAAACAGGTCGTTAAGGTTCTCAAATTCTGGTTTAAGTCGGCAGTGGGTTTGGCCAATCTGCTATGTATCGTGTTGCTTATCGCTTCTGCGTACTCCGGCTATGTATCTCCGGAAAAAAGTGTGCTTTTTGCCTATTTGGGATTAGGATTTCCCTTGATTTGTGTATTGAATGTCTGTTTTGTACTTTATTGGCTGTTTGTGTTGGAATGGCGATGGGCTTTGGCTGGAATCGTTTCTTTTCTCCTCTGCCTCAGTCCGATGCTGAATTATATGCCTTTACATAAACGCGTGAAGGCGATTCCTTCGGAAAATGTGTTGAAGATATTAACTTATAATGTAATGGGTTTTGGTTACCAAAATCATACGGAGAGCAAACCCAATCCGATTGTCGATTATATTGCCGAATCCGGAGCCGATATTGTTTGTTTGCAGGAATATGTTGTTTGGAACTCGAAAAACCATTTGACTGAGGAAAAACTCTTTAAAGCTTTGAAAATGTATCCGTATCACTCGGTGCTTGCTTCCGACGAGAAAAAAAATTGGGGAGCCCGCATTGCTGTTTTTTCGAAATATCCGATTACAACTTCCCGCCGGATCAACTATGAAAGCGAATTTAACGTGTCGGCTATTCATGTGCTGAATATAAAAGGGAAAAAGATGACCTTGGTAAATAATCATTTGGAATCGTTCAAATTGAGTCGAAAGGATAAAGCCTTTTATTCAGAAATTCTGAAAAAACCGAATTCCGAATCGTTCGGGAACTTTCGCCAGTTAATCGAGCCGAAGTTGGGGCCGGCCTTTCGTATACGCGCGCGTCAGGCCGATATAATAGCCGGAGAAATCGAAAAAATAAAGACGGATTATCTGCTGGTTTGCGGTGATTTTAACGATACCCCGCTTTCGTATGTGCATCATAAAATTTTAGGGAATCTGACAGACGCGTATGCTACTACCGGCAAAGGCCCCGGAACAACTTATAATGAACCTTTCCTGTGGTTCCGTATCGATCATATATTTCATTCCGATAATATACAATCGTATAATTGTACGATTGATAGAATCCGTTATTCGGATCATTTTCCTATGTGGTGTTATCTTCACTTGAAATAAAGAAGAACCGGCCTTTTCGGTGTCTGCAAAATAGGATCCTTAACAGGGCTTTTCCCGCTCGTTCGGATCGATGGATGCGTTCTGTGCTTAAAGTGCAGGCAATTCGATATCGGATAAAAAATCAGATCGGTTTTTGATTTTCTTTTAGATAAAATGCAATAATATTGTTTTTTTTTCTATCTTGCTCCTCCAATTTAATATGAAAGGAGAAATGCTATGATGAACACGATCTTTCTATTTGTAGCCATCGTTGCCACAGCGATTTTTTTGCTTCAATTTATACTCTCTGTCTTTTTGGGTGAATTGGATCTCGATGCAGATGTAGATTCCGATCTTGGTGGTATGCTTTCTTTTAAAGGGCTGACCCATTTCTGTATTGGTATGGGATGGTATATGTATCTTTCTGAAGGAGCGAGCTGGTTGGATTATGCGATCGGATTTCTGATCGGCCTCTTTTTTGTTTGGGTTTTATGGTTGCTGTATAAAAAGGCATATCAGTTGCAAAAAGAACCGAAACCGGAACAGATGGAAGATTTGGTGGGGCGCGGATGTATCATTTATGCCCAGGATAAAAACGGTTACATCATACAAATTTCGATTAACGGTGCATTGAGGGAAAAAACGGCCTGTTCGGAAGAGGGCCGGGTGTATTGTGTGGGAGATAAAGCGATCATAAAGAAAGTTGAATCGGGCATTTTATATATACAGTGATAACTAAATACTAATTGATTATGACAGTGGATATGGTAATGATGGCGGCCATCTTGGCCGTAGTAGTGCTTATTTCGTTTTTTGGGATTCTTTCCCGATATCGGAAATGTAAGAGCGACGAGGTGTTGGTTGTTTATGGTAAGACCGCCGGAAATAAGTCTGCAAAGTTGTACCATGGAGGGGCAGCTTTTGTCTGGCCGATCTTGCAGGGGTATGAATTTCTATCGATGAAACCGCTTCAGATCGATTGTAAACTGACGGGGGCACTTTCTGCTCAAAATATACGTGTCGATGTCCCGACAACGATTACCGTTGCCATCAGTACCGATCCGGATGTCATGCAAAATGCCGCCGAACGCTTGTTGGGATTACAGGCGGAGGATAAACAAAATCTGATTACGGATGTGGTTTACGGACAGATGCGTTTGGTAATCGCCGATATGACGATTGAAGAGTTGAATTCAGACCGCGATAAATTCCTTTCGAAAGTGAGGGAAAATATCGATACCGAGTTGCGCAAATTCGGATTATATCTGATGAATATCAATATCAGCGATATTCGGGATGCCGCCAATTATATTGTGAACTTGGGAAAAGAGGCGGAAAGCAAGGCTTTGAATGAAGCGCAGGCCAACATTGAGGAACAGGAAAAATTGGGGGCCATTAAAATTGCCAACCAGATAAAGGAACGCGAAACGAAAGTTGCGGAAACCCGCAAAGATCAGGATATTGCTATTGCCGAGACGAAGAAACAGCAAGAAATATCGGTGGCGAATGCCGATAAAGAACGTATCTCGATGGTCGCAGTGGCAAATGCCGAAAAAGAATCGCAGGTGGCTCGTGCAGAGGCCGATAAAAACATCAATATTGCTCGTGCGGAGGCGGATAAAAACATCAATGTGGAGAAAGCGAATACCGAAATGGCCAGCCGCGTGGCCGAGTTGAACTCCGATATGATTATCAAGAAAGCCGAAGCCGAAAAGAATGCGGCAATGGGGCGCAATGAAGCCGGAAAAGATATTGCCCGATCGAATTCGGAATTGGCTGTTACGCAGGCCGAAGCCGATAAACAGGCCGGTGAAGCGGCTGCACGTTCGGAAGCCGCTGTGCAGGCTGCCCGAGAAATTGCTCAAAAAGAGGTGGAAGAGGCAAAAGCTCAAAAAGTGGAATCGGCCTTGAAAGCCGAAAAGATCGTTCCGGCTGAAATAGCCAAACAGGAAGCTATCCTGCAAGCTGACGCGCTGGCGGAAAAAACGATCCGCGAGGCCGAAGCACGGGCGAAAGCGTTGCTTGCACAAGCCGAAGCAGAGGCACAATCCATCCGTATGAAATTGGAAGCTGAAGCCGAAGGAAAGAAAAAATCGTTGTTGGCCGAAGCCGATGGTTTCCGGGCGATGGTGGAAGCAGCCGAATCCAATCCCGCGATTGCGATCCAATATAAGATGGTCGACCAGTGGAAAGAAATTGCCGGAGAACAGGTCAAGGCATTCGAACACATTAATTTGGGAGATATTACCGTTTTTGACGGTGGAAACGGTACAACCGGAAATTTCCTGAACCAGTTGGTGAAGACGGTGGCCCCAAGTTTAGGGGTATTGGATAAATTGCCGATTGGAGAGACGGTAAAAAAGATCGTTCATCCGGAAGAAAAAGAGGCCCCTGAAAAATTGTAAGGATTTTGTTCGGAAATTGAAACCTCTTTTGCGTTTTTCTTTCCTTCTTGATCACGAAAAAAGGCTTGTTTTGTACGTGTTTTTTTATAATATAAAAAGATGGAAAATAGACAAGCAGGCCGTTTGGGAATCTGTTTTCTGATTTTATGTATTTGGGCTTGCGGAGGGAGATCGGGTATTCCGAAATCTCTCCGCTTGCACAATCATTGGGAAGCCTATTATAATCCCCCAGCTACGTATCGAGCTGTTTTAGGCGAATATCGTTCTCCGCTTGTCTTTGCGAATGGAGACACTGTCCGGACTGCTGCCGATTGGAAAAGAAGACGGCTTGAACTGAAAAAAGAATGGTTGACTTTCATCGGAACGTGGCCGCCGTTGTTAAAAGGACAGCATTTTGAGTTTTTGGATAGTACCCGTCGAGGAGAACTGTGGCAATACAGGGTTCGTTTCTACTGGCTACCGAATCAACAGACGGAGGGATATCTGCTGGTACCCGATGGTTCCGGGAAAAGACCAGCAGTGATTTCGGTCTTTTATGAACCGGAAACGGCTGTGGGATTAGGCGGAAAACCCGATAGGGATTTTGCCCTTCAACTGGCGAAACGCGGATTTGTGACGCTTTCTTTAGGTACGACTCGCACCACCAAAGAGAAAACCTACTCTTTATACTATCCGGATATAGATCACGCTGTCATGCAACCTCTTTCAGCATTGGCCTATGCGGCTGCCAATGCATTGGAAACATTGGCGACGGACGCGCGGGTCGATGCTTCCCGAATCGGTATTGTCGGCCACTCTTACGGTGGGAAATGGGCGATGTTTGCCTCTTGTCTGTATGAAAAATTCGCTTGTGCGGTATGGATCGATCCCGGAATTGTTTTCGATGAAACCAAAGGGAGCAATGTGAATTATTGGGAACCTTGGTATTTGGGGTATTATCCTCCGCCATGGAGGCAGACATGGAGCCAAACAAGCACTGGGAAGGAGAGCCTGTATACATCGCTGCGTAAGGAAGGACGTGATTTACACGAATTGCATGCGCTCATGGCACCTCGTCCGTTTTTAGTGTCCGGAGGTTATTCGGACGGCGTGGAACGATGGATTCCGCTCAATCACACAATTGCAGTGAATGCCTTATTAGGGTATAAAAACCGGGTTGCTATGACCAATCGCCCGAAACATGATCCGAATCCGGAATCAAATCGCTTGATGTGCGAATTTATGGAACATTGGCTACGTCCGCATCAATAGCCTGGTTCAGTTCATCGAATTTGCCGTATTGAAAATCTCCCCAAAAAGATTTTCAACAAAGAAAAAAGTTGCATTGCAGAATAGTTTCGGATCCTTTATCAAGGCTATTTTGTTGTCTTTTCCATTGTTTGCAATGACTTTTTCGGCAGGATACGTTTTGAATTTTTTCTCGTTTTTAGGGTCGTATTGATACGTCAGACGGGTTACCTCTGCTGTATAGCTGTCGTCGTGGCATCGGATTTTCATCCTGTATTTCAAAGTCGTCTTGTCTGTTTCGTTCAACAACAGTTCTATGCTGGAAGAAATGCGTATTTCGCCATTGTTCGGATCAGTCGTTACATTCGACAAGAAGACATCACGCCCGTATTTCTTTTTTGCCCAATGCTCGATGGCCTTGAAAAGCACTTGTTGATTGACGCCCGTCACCTTTACGGTATCGAGATAGCATACTTTGCCTCCCCGCATGGGAGCGCATTCCGAAACCTCTCCTTTCTGCCCTTGAGCCATGGCCAAAAGAGGCAGACATATCCATAGAAAAAAGAAAAATCGTTTCATCTTATTTAATCCAGATAGTTAGAATTTCACCGATTAAGGTTGCCTGTCCGCTATCATCGGTTTCGCCCTGTTTGCGGCAGTCGACGATTAACCAGGCGTGCTCATCTCTTTCTTTGAAGAAAGAAAGGGTATAAGGGGTTTTCTCCCCGATCGATTTGTATACAGTGCTGTTCTTGTCGATAGCGATGGAGGCGATTGTTTTACCCAATAGGTGTCCGCTGCCTTTCCATACCGCTTTTTTCTCCGTTTCACCGGTTGTTCCTGTTGCCACTTCCATACGGCTTTCGGGCAACATCCGGAGCAGTGTAGCCGGGATCTTGTCCGGTGCGACCGCGACATAGTCTCCTTTCGGAGATTGGGGCACTTCGGCTTTCGTCTGGTACTCCGTTTGTTTTTCCATCGGAGCTCTTTCGGGCTCAATGGCTGCCTGAAGAGGTTTGAATACCGGTATTTGTACAGCAGATGCAAATGTTTTGCTGATAAAGTCGACCGTTTTACGGCGAAATTTTGCATTCCCTCGGTTGAGTTTCGTTTTGCTTTTATTCAGCGCATATTTGTCGGAAATCCATTCTTCTGCCGTATATCTTTCGGGCTCCTTACGGTAAGAGACATTGTATACGTAGCGGATACCGGAAATCTTTAGTGTACAGTTCTCTTTCTTACATTGGATCGTAGCCCGATAATCCATTTGGGCTTGATCGAGCGCGAGGGCGGTACTTTGAAAAACCAGATTTTCTTTTCCGGCAATGGCGATGTCGCCCTGTTCCCGGTTTGTGTAGACAATCCGGCTGTCTGTCCCTTCAACGAACGATTTTGCCCAGGCGAGCATACTGTCGAAGACTTCCGTTTGTTCGAGTGAAGCCGCCGGTATTACTTTGGTGAATACCACCTTCCCGTTTTCCATTGGAACAGCCCCTTCCAGATAAATGGAATCGTCTTGGCTCCACGCGAAAAAAGGTATAAAAAAGGTTAAGAATAAAAACTGTTTCATAATGATTTCGTACCCGTATTTTCTGACAAAGATATACAAATGTGCCCGAAATAAACAAAGGATGTGATAAATAATTCATCTTATTATTATTGAGCAAAAAAAAAAGTCTATATTTGCACCCTGTGAAAAAACGAATAATAACATAAACATAAGATCAAATGCAAAACAAAGGATTTGTGAGGGTCTTTGCAGCGTTGCTTACGCTTGTCTGTCTGTTTTATCTGTCTTTCTCGTTTGTGACAAGACATTACAACAACAAGGCTGCCGAGTATGCAGGTGGAGATCCGGTGAAAGAGAGTGCCTATTTGGACTCATTGTCTACACAGAAGGTCTGGTTGGGTTACACGCTCAAGCAGTGCCGTGAAATGGAGATCAGTTTAGGACTGGACTTGAAGGGCGGAATGAACGTTGTTTTGGAGCTGGACGTGGCAGATGTCATCCGTTCACTTTCGAACAACAATCAAGACGAAAACTTCAATAAAGCCCTTGATTTGGCGTATGCACATCAGGCTACCAGCCAGAAAGACTTTATCGATCTCTTTGCTGAAGAGTATAAAAAATTAGATGCGGGAGCCCGTTTGTCGGCTATCTTCAGTACATTTGAACTGAAAGATAAAATTACTCCCCAGAGCTCGGATGCACAGGTCATTTCTGTGTTGAAAGACGAGTTGAAGAGCGCTATAGACAATTCCTTCAATGTGTTGCGTACACGTATAGACCGCTTCGGAGTGGTTTCTCCCAATATCCAACGATTGGAAACTGCCGGACGTATATTAGTCGAATTACCGGGTGTCAAAGAACCGGAACGTGTGCGTAAATTGTTGCAAGGAAGCGCGAATCTGGAATTTTGGGAAACGTATAATTTGCCGGAGATTTATCAGCAGTTAGTAGCTGTCGATAACCTGTTGGCCTCTTTGTCTGAACCGGCATCCGAAACGGCCGATTCTACAGCTACCGAAGTGAAAGAAACGGTTGAAGAAAAACCGGTAGCCGAGGCAGATACGCTTTTGACCAAGATCGGGCAAGATCAGACGGCAGACCAAACGGCTTTGTCTATGGAAGCGTTTGCCAAACAACATCCGCTGTTCGCTTTATTGCAAATCAGCCAATATAACGGACAGTTGGCTAATTCTCCGAGAGTCGGCATTGCCCATTCGAAAGATATCAGCAAAATCAATGAATACCTGGAAATGAAACAGGTGAAAGAATTGTTGCCGCGAAATCTGGCTCTGAAATGGGGGGTAAAAGCGATTGATGAAAAAGAATTGTATTTCGAGTTATATGCCATCAAAGTGACGAATCGAGACGGTTCGCCGGCTTTGGGTGGAGATGTCGTGACGGATGCAAGAGCCGATTTCTCGCAACAATCGGGACGTTCCGAACAGGAAGTCAGCATGACGATGAATGCGGAAGGAGCGAAGGCTTGGGCGCGTTTGACAAAAGAAAATATCGGCAAAAGCGTGGCTATCATCCTGGACGACATGGTATATTCGGCACCTACGGTACAGGTTGAGATCACCGGAGGACGTTCGCAGATCACCGGACATTTCACTCCGGAAGAGGCAAAAGACTTGGCCAACGTTTTGAAATCAGGAAAAATGGCCGCTTCGGTTCATATCGTACAGGAAGATGTCGTCGGCCCTTCACTCGGACAAGAAGCGATTGAATCGGGTGTGATCTCTTTCATCCTGGCTTTGGTGCTGTTGATGATTTATATGTGTGCTTTCTACGGTGTTATTCCGGGACTTATCGCCGATGGCGCCCTTGTTTTGAATATCTTCTTTACAATGGGTATTTTAGCCTCTTTCCAGGCCGTATTGACATTACCGGGTATTGCCGGTATGGTCTTGACATTAGGAATGGCGGTGGATGCGAATGTGCTGATTTATGAGCGTACAAAAGAAGAACTCCGTGCCGGAAAATCGTTGAGTAGAGCGATTGCCGATGGATATGGAAATGCTTTCTCGGCTATTTTCGACTCGAACCTGACCTCTATTATCACCGGTGTCGTTTTGTTCTATTTCGGAACAGGACCGATCCGCGGATTTGCGACAACGATGATTATCGGTTTGATCGCCTCTTTCCTGACAGCCGTTTTCTTGACTCGTATTGTTTATGAAGCGCTGTTGGCTAAAGATAAACTGAAAAATATAACCTTTACAACCTCGTTTACAAAGGATTTGTTGACCAATCCGAAAATCAACTTCTTGAAGGTGCGTAAAGTGGGTTATTTGATTCCGATCGGAATTATCGTATTGGGTGCTATCTCAATGGCTACCATCGGTTTGAATAACGGTATCGACTTTACTGGTGGTCGTAACTATATCGTCCGCTTTGACAAAGAGGTAAAAACGGATGAAGTACGCGCATTGCTGAATACTCAACTGGATGGAGCTGTAAGCGTTATTCAGATCGGTACGCCTGATCAGGTGCGTGTTTCTACCAACTATAAGATCGAAGATAATGATCCGGCTGTCGATCAGGAAATTGAAGCGAAACTGTTTGAAGGTTTGAATAGTTTATTGCCTGCCGGTACAACACGAGATCAGTTTGTCAGCCAGTTTATTCAGAGTTCGCAGAAAGTGGGACCGAGTATGGCCGATGATATCAAGAACAGTGCAATTTTGGCCGTTATTTTTGCTATGATCTGTATGGCCGCTTATATCTTGTTGCGTTTCCGGGATGTATCTTTCTCTATCGGTGCTTTTGCTTCGGTGGCTACGACTACATTCTGTATTATTTCGTTCTACACCCTGCTTTGGAAGATTCTGCCTTTCTCGATGGAGGTCGACCAGACTTTTATCGCGGCTATTCTGACAATTATCGGTTATTCGATCAACGATACGGTGGTTGTTTTCGACCGTATTCGCGAAACAATCGGTTTGTATCCGAAGCGCGATCGTTATCAGGTAATTAACGACTCTTTGAATTCGACATTGTGTCGTACATTCAATACGTCGTTGACGACTTTAGTTGTGGTATTGTGTATCTTCATCCTCGGAGGTGCTACGATCCGTAGTTTCACGTTCGCTATCTTGTTAGGAATTGTTATCGGAACCTATTCGACATTGTTTGTGGCCACCCCGATCGCCTATGAATTGCAACGTAGAAAAATGGCGAAAAAAGCGGGAATGGACGTAGAAAAATAATAACGTTATCATTCTTTTATAAATAGGAAAAGGATATGCCAATTGTCGGCATATCCTTTTTGTTTTAGGAATATTAAAAAAACCGATTATTCCAAAATTGCGAAGTGTACAGCTTCGAAAAAAAGAACTGCATATCGCCCGAAATGATCCTAAAAAGTACGTGCGTTCTTTTTGATATATTGTTCGATGTGTGTGTGCTTCGTTTTGTGTTTCTAAACATAGAATTTACAGGTTGCAATATGAAAGAGAATTTCTATATTGTTGGCCGATATGAATGGTTTTTACTTACATATTGTAAGAATGCCTTAATTAATATATGGATATGAAAATACACCAGACTAATCAATTGCCGGAATACCCCTCTTTTGTTCCCGGCATACGTCGTGCTCCGGATCGAGGATATACGCTGACTCCGGCACAGACTGAAACGGCCTTGAAAAATGCGCTCCGTTACATTCCGGAGGAGTTGCATGAAGTGTTGGCGCCCGAATTTATGGATGAATTACTTACGCGCGGGCGCATTTACGGCTATCGTTTCCGTCCGCAGGGCGATTTGAAAGCGAAGCCGATCGATGAATATAAAGGAAAGTGTATCGAAGGAAAAGCCTTTCAAGTGATGATCGACAATAATCTTTGTTTCGACATCGCCTTATATCCGTACGAATTGGTGACGTATGGTGAGACGGGACAGGTTTGTCAGAATTGGATGCAGTATCGGTTAATTAAACAATATTTGGAAGAATTGACCGAAGATCAGACGCTGGTCATCGAGTCGGGCCATCCACTGGGATTGTTTAAATCAAAGCCGGATGCTCCAAGGGTGATTATTACGAATGCCTTGATGGTCGGTATGTTCGATAACCAGAAAGACTGGCATATCGCCGAACAAATGGGAGTGGCCAATTATGGGCAAATGACAGCGGGGGGATGGATGTATATCGGGCCTCAAGGCATTGTGCATGGAACGTTTAATACTTTGTTGAATGCCGGCAGAAAGAAATTGGGATTGGCTGGGGAGCAGGATTTGCGCGGACAGTTGTTTGTGTCTTCCGGGCTGGGAGGAATGAGCGGCGCTCAACCGAAAGCGGCTGTTATCGCCGGAGCAGCCAGTATCATCGCCGAAGTGGATGCTTCCCGCATAGAGACGCGCCGTTTGCAAGGATGGGTACAATGGGTGACTGCCGACAAGGCCGAAGCATTCCGTATGGCTGCCGATGCAATATGTAAGCAAGAGCCTGTTTCGATTGCCTATCACGGTAACATCGTCGATTTGCTGGAATATGCCGAAGAAAACCGGATAACGATCGCCTTACTTTCCGACCAGACCTCCTGCCATGCTGTTTATGAGGGAGGCTATTGTCCGGCAGGCATTTCATTTGAAGAACGTACGGAGCTTCTGTCTCACGATGCGGAACGATTCCGTAAATTAGTGGATGTATCGCTACGCCGCCATTTCGAGGTTATTAAAAAATTAGTGGCACGCGGGACCTATTTCTTTGATTATGGTAATTCGTTTATGAAAGCCATCTACGATGCCGGGGTGAAGGAAATATCACGTAACGGGATCGATGAGAAAGACGGCTTTATATGGCCGTCGTATGTCGAAGATATTATGGGGCCGGAACTGTTCGATTATGGATACGGGCCTTTCCGTTGGGTCTGCCTGAGTGGTAAACACGCTGATTTGATTAAAACGGACCATGCGGCAATGGACTGTATCGACCCGAATCGTCGGGGGCAGGACCGGGATAACTATAATTGGATACGGGATGCCGAAAAGAATCAGTTGGTAGTGGGTACACAAGCCCGTATTCTGTACCAGGATGCTGTCGGACGATTGAATATCGCACTTCGTTTTAACCGGATGGTACGTGAGGGCGAAATCGGGCCGGTGATGTTAGGCCGTGACCACCACGATGTCAGTGGTACGGATTCTCCCTTCCGTGAAACGGCGAATATTTATGATGGAAGTAATGTGATGGCGGATATGGCCGTGCAATGTTTTGCCGGAAACTGTGCAAGAGGCATGAGTCTTGTTGCGTTGCATAATGGAGGCGGAGTAGGTATCGGAAAATCAATCAATGGAGGATTCGGTATGGTACTCGATGGCAGTGAACGGGTTGACGAAATCTTACGTGCAGCCATGTTGTGGGATGTGATGGGAGGTGTTGCCCGCCGTTCGTGGGCCCGGAATCCGAATGCCCTTTCTACCTGCGAGGCATTTAATGTCAGTCATGGAGCAGATTATCATATTACGTTGCCCTATATTCCGAAAGAGGAATTAATCAAACAAGTTGTTAACAATAAATTAATAAAAAAATCATGAGTAGTTGGAGTAAAATAATGGAGTGTGTTCCCAACTTCAGTGAGGGGAGAGACCGGGATAAGATAGAAAAAATAGTAACGCCTTTTCGTGGAAAATCGGGTGTAAAATTGTTGGATTACAGCAATGATGAAGATCATAACAGGTTGGTCGTTACTGTCGTAGGAGAACCTGAAGCCTTGAAGAATGCCGTGCTTGAAGCCATCGAAAAAGCCGTGGAACTGATCGATCTGACAAAACATAGCGGACAGCATCCGCGTATGGGGGCGGTCGATGTCGTTCCTTTTATTCCCATACGCGGATGTACGATGGAAGAAGCGATTGCCCTGTCGAAAGAGGTGGGTATGGCAGTTGCCGACCGTACAGGCGTCCCCGTGTTTTTATATGAAAAATCGGCTTCGGCACCCCATCGGGAAAATCTGGCGGCTATCCGTAAAGGAGAGTTTGAGGGAATGGCTGAAAAAATCAAACAGCCCGAATGGACTCCCGATTTCGGTCCGGCCGAACGACATCCGACCGCAGGTTCTGTGGCGATCGGTGCCCGTATGCCTTTGGTGGCCTATAATGTCAATCTGGGTACAGCCGATTTGGAAATAGCCAGTAGCATCGCAAAAAAAATACGCTTTATCGGAGGAGGGTTGCGCTATTGCAAAGCAATGGGTGTCGAATTGAAAGAGCGGGGCATCGTACAGGTATCCATTAATATGACGGATTACACGCGTACAGCCCTGTATCGTGCATTCGAATTGGTACGCATCGAAGCGCGTCGTTATGGGGTACCGGTAGTGGGAAGCGAAATCATCGGGTTGGTTCCGATGGAAGCCTTGATCGATACCGCCTCTTATTATCTCGGTTTAGAAGATTTTTCGATGGATCAGGTATTAGAAGCCCGTATAATGGAATAGCCGTATGAAACCTGAAAACCTTTTGATCCGTAACGCTGCCCAAGTAGTGACCTGTTCCGGTTTCCGGGCAAAAAAAGGGGCGGAAATGAGTGACGTCGGCGTGATAGAGAACGGGGCAGTTGCCGTCTCTAATGGTTTGATTACCCACGTCGGTCCTACGGAGGAAGTGCTTCGGCAGATTGATGTAGAGAATTATTTGGAAATTCATGCCGAAGGGCAGGCGCTGTTGCCGGGATTTGTCGACAGCCATACGCATTTTGTCTTCGGAGGATACCGGGAAGAAGAATTTTCGTGGCGTTTGAAAGGGGATAGTTATATGTCGATTATGGAACGCGGAGGCGGTATTGTCAATACCATGAACGCTACCCGGAACGCCTCTTTCGGAGATTTGTACGAATCGGCTTACGACCGGTTAAATACGTTGATGGATATGGGGGTGACAACCGTAGAAGGGAAAAGCGGCTACGGGTTGGATCTGCAGACCGAACTGACGCAACTTCGGGTAATGCACGAATTGAACGAGGAACATCCTGTCGATGTGGTGTCTACCTTTTTGGGAGCACATGCCGTACCGCCTGAATTCGGCGGACAGACGGATAAGTATGTCGATTTTCTGATTGAAGAGGTGTTGCCACGTGTAAAAAAAGAGCGTTCGGCGATTTTCTGCGATGTTTTTTGCGAGAAAGGTGTTTTTTCGATTGAACAAAGCGAGCGGTTGCTGCGGGCAGCCCGCAGTATGCGTTTTAAATTGAAATTGCATGCCGATGAGATCGTTTCGTTTGGAGGAGCCGAATTGGCAGCCCGCCTGAAAGCCGTCAGTGCCGACCATCTGTTGCATATTTCAGATGCCGGCATAAAACAGCTCGCTCGCTCGGGGGTGATGGCTACCTTGTTGCCGTTGACTGCTTTTTCATTAGGAGAGCCTTATGCGCCCGGGCGTAAAATGATCGATGCCGGATGTGCAGTGGCTTTGGCTTCCGACTTAAATCCGGGAAGTTGTTTTTCATGTTCCATTCCACTGCTTTTTGCATTGGCATGTATCCAAATGAAGTTCTCACCCGAAGAAGCAGTGACCGCACTTACTATCAATGGAGCCGCAGCAGTGGGGCAGGTAGATAAGATCGGCAGTATCGATGTCGGCAAAAAAGCGGATATGATATTGCTTAAATTCCCCTCATACAAGTTTTTACCTTATCATGTGGGTATGAACGTAGTGAATACAATCATTAAAAACGGAGTGTTTTACCTTATTTAAATCTTTACAAATATGTTAGTAAACTTGACAGTTACAGACTTCCTGAATGAAACGGCGGGAAATGCACCCGTACCGGGAGGAGGAAGTATATCCGCCCTGAACGGAGCTATAGCAACGGCGCTAGCCGAAATGGTTGCGCGGTTGACCATCGGCAGAAAAAAATATGCGGATGTAGAAGAACAAATGAATATCATTGCTACGGAGGCGGGGCAGATCCGGGAGCGGCTGGTCGCTTATATTGATCGCGATAGTGATGCCTATAACCGGGTATTCAATGCCTTTAAACTACCGAAAGAGACCGATGAAGAAAAAGTGGAGCGAAGCCGTCAGATACAGGAAGCCACGAAAGAGGCTGCATTGGTGCCGATGCAGGTGGCCGAAGAGATCGCCGGGGTGATGGATTCGATTAGGTATGTGGCCCTTCACGGAAACCAAAATGCCGTTACAGATGCATGCGTGGCCATGATGTCTGCCCGGAACTGTATTCTGGGGGCATTGCTGAATGTCCGTATCAACTTGGGTTCGATCAAAGACGAAGCGTTTGTCGAGCGTCTTTCGAGCCGGGCAGATCTGCTGGAAAAGGATGCGATCCGGGTGGAAAAAGAGTTGTTGGATTGGGTTAAAACCGTGTTGTGATGAAAAATGTCTTTTATGTAGGTTCCGAACCGCTTACATTTGAGCGGATCGAACAGGTACTCACCCAAAATATGAAGCTTGAATTGACTCAAGAGGTAAAAGAGCGCATTCAACATTGCAGAGACTATCTGGATAAAAAAATAGAATCGCAGTCTGAACCTCTTTACGGTATTACCACCGGTTTCGGCTCTTTGTGCAATAAAAACATTTCTCCGGATGAATTGAGTACCTTGCAAGAAAATTTGGTGAAAAGTCATGCGTGCAGTGTCGGCGACGAAGTAAGTCCGGTGATCGTACGTCTGATGATGCTTTTGAAAGCCCATGCTTTGTCGCTTGGGCATAGCGGTGTACAGGTGATCACCGTCCAGCGCATCCTCGATTTCTTCAACAACGATGTATTGCCGATCGTGTACGACCGGGGCTCTTTGGGGGCATCGGGCGATCTGGCTCCGCTTGCCAACCTGTTCCTGCCGTTAATCGGTGTAGGAGATGTCTATTATAAAGGAAAAAAACGGGAGGCGATCGGCGTATTGGACGAATTTGCCTGGAAGCCGGTAAAACTGAAAAGTAAAGAGGGATTGGCCCTCTTGAATGGAACGCAGTTTATGAGCGCCAACGGAGTCTTTGCCCTAATGCGTGCTTTTGCCGTTTCCAAACGGGCCGATTTGATAGCCGCTCTGTCTTTGGAAGCATTCGACGGGCGACTCGATCCTTTTATGGATTGTATTCAGCAGATGCGTCCACATGCCGGACAAATCGAAACCGGTAAATTTATCCGGGAAATATTGGAGGGAAGCGAACTAATTGCCCGCAAAAAAGCGCATGTGCAAGATCCCTATTCTTTCCGCTGCATTCCGCAGGTTCACGGAGCGACAAAAGACGCCATCCGATATGTGTCAAGCGTGCTGTTGACCGAAATCAATTCGGTAACCGACAATCCGACCATTTTCCCCGATGAAGATGCCATTATTTCAGGAGGTAATTTCCATGGGCAGCCTTTGGCCATTTCGTATGATTTTCTGGCGATAGCATTGGCCGAACTCGGAAATATCTCCGAACGGAGAGTCGCGCAGCTTATTATGGGATTACGGGGATTACCTGAATTTCTGGTGGCGAATCCGGGATTGAACTCCGGATTTATGATCCCGCAGTACGCTGCCGCCAGCATGGTCAGCCAGAATAAGATGTATTGTTACGCCGCCAGCAGCGACTCGATCGTTTCCAGTAACGGACAGGAAGACCACGTCAGTATGGGGGCGAATGCGGCTACCAAGCTGTTTAAGATTATGGATAATCTGGACCATATATTGGCGATAGAGTTGATGAATGCCGCCCAGGGGATCGAATTTCGCCGTCCGGCGCGTACTTCGCCGGTTCTCGAAAAATTCCTGAAAACCTATCGGAAAGAGGTGCCGTTTATCGAAGAAGATATCATTATGTATACCGAGATCCACAAGACGGTAGCTTTCTTGCGCCGATATACCTTATAATTGGCTGTATACTCTCTACTTGCGTACTCCTTATTTTCGGAGTATGCAAGTAGAGAGTATATAGAATAAGCTTATTTTGAACTACTTTTTATACTGTATCAACTTATTCAATAACTAAAAAAACAGTTGCCTTGGGCGGAATTGTCAGTGATACCCCATTGTCAGTGGGTGAAGAGTATGCTTTAATTGTTTTATAATTTTTTACGGGGCCACCCATCGCTTCCCCTTGAGATCCTACAGAATTGACTAAAACTTTTCGTGAGAAATCTCCATTGTCAGATCCTCCTGTAAGTATATACCAATAGAAGCGCTTTCCAACATTAGCATTATTGAGCGTAATTTTTACCGTCTCTTGTTTTGTTGATGTATTGATTAAAACGATCCCTTTCTCTCCAGATGTAAAAGAAGAAGCGTAAGATAATATATTTGAATTGTTAGATGTCGAAGCAATCATTCTGTCACCTAACATTTTTTGTAAATAATACATGTAATAAAACACAGGACGCGGGTTCCATTTCTCGGCATTTGGCTCATCTCCTTTATTAAACATTCCATGGTCAGCTCCCTCTTGCCAACCGTTGGCTATATCCCATCTCACAGTTGCTCCCAAACTATTTTTAATTGATTCGCAAAGCACAATCGTTGTATGCATTCCATTTACAAATGAAACTTGCTGCATCGAACCGGCTGAACCTGTTGCGAAAATATTATATTCGGTTAATGCAATAGGATGGATGCCTAAACCATATTTTACCATATCCGTAGTTAGGTATTTTTTCATGTTTTCGATTTTAGTTTGGGCAGAATGAATGATTTTATCAAAAGAATTATTGTCGTTATTTACAAAATACGAGTGGATAACATAAAAATCAGCACCGTTATGTTTCATTTCGTTCATCACAGAACTATTCCAAGTTGGAGCTGCTTTTGAAGATTGCCATAACCATGGGCTATACTCTTCGATGACTCCAACTCCGATTTTTATATCCACTCCAATTTCATTGGCCGCATTGCGCATGGAATCCATAAAAACTTTTGCGTGTTGTGCATAAAGCTTTCCCGTAATATATTCGGGTTGCCCGTCTTTATTATTCGAAGTGTTAATTTTATATCCTTTTTCCCATGCACCATGGTTTTCATTTCCTATCTCCCAGAATTTAGTACGTCCATTATCATATCTGACCCACTCAGCAGCCAAATGTGCCGCTTTTGCAACGGGATCATTAGATAGTCCATAACGAGCATAGGCATAATTAACAGAAATCATTCCTTTACTTCCTGCCTTTTGGATTAATGCATAATAATCGTCAAGGTTTGCTCTTTCATCAGTAGGGTTATTAGATCCATACCAATAATTCCATTTCCATAATTGTTCTTTTTCTCCTTCAAAAAGATATTCAGGAACATCATCGGGTTTATTGTTAAAAGTACCATTCCAAAAATAAGTGTTACTGATACTTCCGCCGGGAAATCTGACAATATTGGTCCTCAATTCTTTTAGATACGTTAATAGAGTCTCTTCTGTAGATATGTTTTGAACAAAACTCACTGAATTTTGACCAAACATTGTTGCAGGAATTTTGGCTATAATTTTAGAAGCGTCTATTTCCACAGTTGATGTTACAGGAGTTGTCGGCGCTTTAACCTCCATAAACGGAGGAACAATAAAATTTTTGGCTTTCCAATCGTCCATAAAAAAACCTACAGTGGGAGAAACGTTGGGATCTGTAGGTATTGGATAATTTTTGGATTTTTCGTCATTGGGAGTTGGATCAGGAGTTTCGGAACTTCTACAAGCCGTTTGTATAAAAACGAACAATAGTCCTAATAAATATATGTACCTGTGATTCATCTTGAGATATTCATTGATTTTTTTTTTGTTAAATGTTTGAAATCCAGTACAAAGCTTTAATGTTTATATCGTTAAAGCCTTATACTGGATGCTGGTCTTAAAGATTATTGTAAGGAGGCAATTTTTTCAATCCTAAAATTGTCAAAAGCTGCATCGAATTGGGCAATCCCTTTTTCTTTAGTAATGATTCCTAAATGCATACGTCCTATTGCTCCATTTCCTTCCAGTAAATCTCCAATTGTATTGACTTTATACTCACTTAATGAGACTGTAACAGTACGCCACCTGTTTTTAGTATCAAAAATTCGATTTTTTTCTAAAGAATATGGATGTAATTCAAAATTATGCTTATCCCACTTGAAACCAATGAGAAAGATTGCTCCTTCTACGATTGGTATGCGTGTATTCATTTCAAATTTCAATACGTATTCACTTGGAGAATTTCCTAATTCTGACGGTGGAACTACAATCTTTGTGTAATTATTAATTGAAATGTTTCTCGGATTATCCCACCAACCAGGATTATTTGCCCCAATGTTAACAAAAGCGGACCGAATATAAAATCCATCGTTACCGGGAAATAGGGCAGAATCATCTGTTTGTACAGCGCCCCATCTTTCCCATCCGAATTCGGATGTTTCAGGTTTATTGAAATTTGCAAAAACACCGGGACCTTGTGTGTTATTTACCAGAAAGTTGGTAGTTACGGTGCCATAAGGAGAATTAAGTGTTAAATTTCCTGCTTTAGAGATTTCCTCGGGAACTTTTACGCGTAATAATGTTCCGGTGTCGTTGCTTTGAATATCGGTACTGACAATTCCTCCGGGAAATACAACCTCATTCACCGCCAACAAAAACTGCCCGTGGATTTCCATAATATCACCTGAACGCGCATTTTCGTTGTAAATATAATTTAAACTGGGAGCAGGAGGATTGACGGCAAATTGATATTCGGCAGTGCCGTGCTTGGTTACCACACGTAAAATACCCGATACATCCGGTTGCCTGTCGGGGGTCGGTGTATCCGTTGGAATTTGAACCACTAAATGGGTAGAGGTATTGTAGGTTGGATTAAATGTTGCCGGATAATCGTTAAAAAAGACTTCCTGAACATCATTTAAGTTAACGCCTTCTACAACAATCAACTGACCGGCAAGCCCGGTAACAAAACTACTGTCGGCAATTTGAGCGTTCATAGCCCTGACTCTGATAATAGATGGAGCCCCATCGCTGCCATCGCTTGTGCAAGCAACAAGTGCCACGATTGCAAAAATAAAAACAAATAAAGTGAGAATAAAAGCGTTGTTTTTTCTATATGTTATTTCCATATATTTTATATTTTAAAATGTTTACGATTAATTATTCGATTCGTAAGGCACCGGCGGATTGAGCAAATTTGGAGCTCTAAGAAGTTCTCCGTCAGGTAAAGGAAGATAAAAATTCGAACTGTTTACAGTCACGTAATCGTATTGATCTTCCCGCTCTCTTTCTGTAACTTCCCAATTAACGGGATTGTCAATGTTGGGAATCGGTCTGATCCAGTAAAATCCCCGATTCATTTCGCTTAACATTTGATATGCCTTTTGAGGATTATAATAATGCAATCGGGAGAAATCGAATGCGGAAATATTTTCCAATGCAAATTCCAACATCCTTTCACGATAAATATCATACCAAGTAACTTTCGTTAATGGCTCTAATCCGGCTCTGATTCTTACCACATTGACGGCATTTAAAACTTCCGGATTCGTTGTCGATTGGGAATTTCCCAAAACTGCTTCAGCCAGCGTCAAGAAAACTTCACTCAAGCGCATCATATACGTATTGATTTCTGTTGACATAAACCGAACTTTGCCATCATTATCTTCTGGTCGGCCGACAATGTATTTTTTTACCCATGCAAATTCGGACCTGTTTTTATCATTCGTATATTTGTCTTGTGAATCGAACGGAACTTTCAAATACGGACGTACTTCTCCTGCAACTTCATGACTGATATAATCATATACATCTCCCGGGAACATATAGGTTGCTCTTCGTCTTTTATCTTTTACAAAATCTTCATACAGCAACAAAGTGTTTAATCCGGCTCCAATCTGTCCGCCCCAACCGTCACCCACTCCTGTGATATGACTATTAAATGCAAGGAATGCTTGGGTAGCATTTTGAGTCCCCCAACCACCATCATAAACCCATTGAAGAGCGAATATAGATTCTTCATTGTTGTTATTTTTCATTTTATATAGCTCTTCATAGTCTGCCATCAACTTATAGGGGCCTTTTGCTATCACATTTCTGGCATAATATGCAGCACTATCCAAATCTTTTTGTCTTCTACTTCCGTCACCGGGCATACCGACTCCTGCATGGGTCAAATAAATTCGAGAAAGCAATGCTTGTCCGGCGTATTTATTTAATCTTCCTGGTTGAGGAGAAACATCGTAGAGATTGTCTTTCGCATAGACCATATCTTTTATAATGAAGTCCCATACAGATTCAATTGTATTTCTCCGTTTGGTGGTATCTGTGAGTAAAGTTAAGTTGGTTTCTAAGACCGGAATGGGTCCCCAAAGCTGAACAAGCATAGAATATGCTAATCCTCTCATTAAGCGAGCTTCTGCGATGGCATATCTCTTTGCTCTTTCAGAAATGTTTTCAGGTGTATAAACTTGAATATTGTCTATTACCATATTCGCTTGACCAACTACATTATAAAAAGATTGCCAAGCTTCTCTTACCTGAGTATTCGTAGATGATACATTAAAGTTCTTATACTCGTTCTTGTTCCAGAACAATGTGTTGGCACGCTGTTCTACGCTTTGTATGGGGCTGAAGTTGTAGGTGAGCCACACCGCATTATACAGCGGTGCTGTAGCTTGCAATAGCTGTGCATCATTTTTATAAAAATTTCCATCTGTTAAATTGTCCAATGGGCTGCGCTCTAAAAAGCTCTCGCTACAGGAAGCTGTAATCAAAAAAAGAATGATTATATAAATTGCATTATTATATTTCATAATTTGAATTTTTAAAGATTAAGCATTAAAACGTTACACTGACATTCAGATTATAAGATCTTACTTGAGGATACTGTCCGACATCAACTCCGAAAGTTCTTCTTTTTACATCTGAGTTATTGCCGACGTCTACACCGATTTCAGGATCAAATCCTGAGTATTTTGTAAATGTGTATAAGTTTTGAATCCCTAAGGTAAGTCGAACATTTTCTATGTACTTGATTCTATTGGTAAGATTTTTAGGAAGCTGATAGGATAAAGAAACATTTTTGATTCTCAAATATGAACCATCTTCCACAAACTTATCGCTTGCTCTGGACCAGTTTCCGTTACTTCCACCGTAGCGTGGAACGGTTGCATCAGGGTTGAGCAAGTAAGGGTCTCCGTTTTCGTCAAGACCAATCCGGGCATATCCTAAATAAGACTCTCTTAGTACATTCCCGAATGTATATACTGAGCTTGGATTTAAATTTCCATATCTGAACGCATTATAAATTTTATTTCCATAACTCCCAACCATCAGGACCGATAAGGTGAAATTTTTCCAAGTAACATCGTTAGTTAAACCAAAAGTGAATTTGGGGTATGGATTGCCAATATATGTCATGTCCTGAGGATTGATTCTACCATTACCATCTATGTCAACATATTTATAATCACCTACCCAAACTCCATTATAACCTACTTCTATCGTTGTTTCTTCGACTCCTTTCTGAGGAAGAGCTCCCGTTTGCACCTCTTCTTTTGTTCTGAATATGCCATCGTTTTTATACCCCCAAAACTGCCATGCTTCATTTCCTACAGCAGAACGTTGAATAAATCCTCCACCAGCACCCCAGTTGGTCATATCGATAACAGCTGTTTCTTGATAAAATCGATCAATCTTAGATTTATTGTGCGAAATATTAAAATTAGTAATCCATACGAGATTACGATTATTGATATTTACGGTGTTTAATGTGAAAGCCCATCCTCTGTTGGAAAGTGTACCAATGTTTACAATCGGGGCCTCAATTGCCCCCGCTCCTTCAGTCCCCATATAGAATGGAAGTGGATTAGTCATTAACAAATTATCTGTTTTTCTGACATAATAATCGCCTTCTAAAGTAATGCGACTATTCAATAAACTAATATTGAATCCGATGTTATGGGTTAAAGTTTCTTCCCATTGCAAGTCGGGATTCGGATATCTGTTCACCAAAAAACCGTTTCCCCAAGGAGAAGGTACAGGCCTTAAGGCTGCATATACAGCATTTCCACTTCCTTGATTCCCTGTTAACCCTGTTTCATAGCGGAGTTTGAAATCATTTATAATGTCCGTTAATGACTTGAAAAATGGTTCTTGACTGACTCTCCAGGCTAAGGAACCCGAGGGAAAATATCCCCACCGTTTATTTCTTCCGAAATTGACGGAACCGTCGGTTCTATATGTGAAGGTTAGCAGATATTTATTTGCATAGTTGTAGTTAAGTCTCGCTAAATAAGACTCTTGCGCCCACCAACCTTTGAATCCTCCGGTGCGTTGCCCGATAGGATCTCCAAGACCGAGTGAAGGTAGTTGGCCTTCTGCCATTTCATTAATTGGGAAACCGGTGCGATATCCACTTATGCCTTTATAACGGGATTCTTGAGCCTCGTGTGAAACCATCAACGTGATATCATGAAGGTCTTTGAATTTTGTTTTATATTCCAAAAGCTGATTCCAGTTCCAGTAGAAAGACTCCGACATGTTTTCCGACATCTCCGCTTTATCCTTGCTAATCGCTCCAATTCGATATGTTGGAATGAAATCCGTATTGTTTGCCGTACCGATACTAGTATTTAAACTGGTTCTGAACTGAAGTCCTTTTAGCATAAAAACGGTAGCATTAAAACCTCCGCTTACGTTATTTCTTTTAGATGTATGAGATTCGAGTTCGGCTCTTGCAAGAGGATTCAAATCTTCATTATGGTATTGAATTTGATCGGCAGGATACCCTCCATAGCTTCCGTCGGGATTTCGGGCCGCAATATAAGGAGGTAATTCAAAAGCATATTTAACGGCCTGAGTTACGGTTGTATTTAATTCATCGGTAGTTTGACTTGCATTAAAATTCACTCCTAAACTCAACCAATCTTTCGCTTTATTGTCTAAGTTTAATCTTACGCCTGTTCGATCAAATCCAGACCCAACAACGACTCCGGTCTGGGCAAATTTTTCGACACTTAAATAATAGGTCGTTCTTTCGCTACCGCCAGAAAGACTTATCTGATGTTTTGTCAGTGGAGCACGTCTGAATATTTCTTTTTGCCAATTTGTTCCAGAACCTAAGATGGAAGAATCTTGTTGCATTTCAGGAATTGGGCTGTTTAAATATCTGCGAAGTTCATTGTTCATTATCGTATATTCTTTCAAATCGAGAACCGGTATTTCTTGAGGTCTGTCTTGTAATGAATATTGAAAATCGTATTGAATTTTCGTTTCACCCGACTTTCCTCTTTTTGTGGTTATCAGAACAACTCCGTTTGTTGCTCTTGATCCATAGATTGCTGTTGCAGAAGGCCCTTGAAGAATTTCCATCGATTCAATATCGGACGGATTTAATTGGGCTATGGGATTTAATGAACTTGCGTTGTTGAAATCCGTTAATTGGGGTTGGATTTGAATACCATCAATTACGTAGAGCGGTTCGTTTGTTCCAGTTAAACTGCTCACTCCTCTAATATTAACGGATATTCCTCCACCAGGTTGTGCTGAGTTTGTGGTGACCATAACACCTGCTGCTCTTCCTTGAAGGGCTTGATCGAATGTTGCATTTATAGTTTTATCAATAGCTGCAGCAGAAACAGATGTTTGTGCTGTAGTCAAGTCTCCTCTTTTTATTGATCCATAGCCAACAACAACTACATCTTGTAAGGCGGTAGAACTTTCCTGCAGAATAATGTTTAAAGCATTCCTCCCTTGAATACTATATTCCAGTGTTTCATAACCGATTGAACTGATTATTAGAACACCATTACTTGGAATGCGTGTGAGGCTGAAATTTCCATCTGCATCGGTAGCCGTTCCGATACTATTTGAACCGCGCAAGCGAATGGTTGCCCCAATCACCGGTTCGCCGTTTACATCCACAACGTGCCCTGTAACAGCAATGTTGGATTGCATGGTCTCATCAATACCTTTACTAAGTACTACTGAAGGTTTTTTCTCATCAACGTCTTTATATACCACAATTTGTCTATCGAAAATCCGATACTTTATGTTCGTATTTTTCAGAACCAGATTCATAACCTCTTTTATGGAAGAAGAGTTTATGTTGACGCTGGTGTTTGCGAGAACATCTTGTTTGACATTGTCTCTCAAAATAAAAAAATAATCGCTATTTTTTTCAATCGTTTTAAATATTTGTTGCAACGATGTATTCTCCACGTGAATGTTGATCGTTTGCTGAGAATAAGTCTTTGCACTGATGCCAAAAACAAAAATGAATAAATACGTCATTAAAACTTTCATAATTCTCACCGATCTTTTTTGATGATTAGGTATTTTAATTCTTTTTTTACAGTAATAATTCATAAATTTGTAAGATTTAATTATTTGAAATTGGATAATTAGATTTTTTTTCTGAGTCGGAAGTATTCGCAGTACTTTCGACTCCTTTTATGTGCTTTCTATTTCATATTCATAGGCTTCTCATTTTTATTTTTTATTAATAATATAAATTTTTCCATCTTTATTTTCATAAGCTGTTGAAGATAAAACTGCAATAGCATTCATGACATTGTCAATGTTTTCTGAAAGAAAAAGTTTACCGGTACATGTAATGTCATTTAAATTCTTATTACTCGAATAGTTAAATGAAATATTATAATATCTTTCCAGATAATTTAAAATGTCCATAATCGGAGTTCCATTTAGCTCTATAAAGCCATCTTTCCACGAAGTGTAATATTCGGCATTGATTTTTTCTTTTGAAATTTCTCCGTTTTTTTGGTAAACAGCTTTTTGATTAGGATAAATCATTGTCTCTTCTCCACCAACTACGCCGGATATACTTATTTCTCCCTGAGCTAAAACAACTTCTTGCGGAAAGTTTTCGTAAATAGAAACATTGAATTTGGTTCCATAAACTTTTACCTGAAAATCGGATGTTTGTACATAGAAATATCGTTTTAATTCTGGCGCTACCTCGATGTACATTTCTCCCGAGATTAATCTGACTGCTCTTTTTTCTTTTGGAAAGATTGTTGGGAATTCTAATTCAGATCCGGAGTTAAGCCATATTTTCGTTCCGTCGGAAAGTTGAAGATTGGTCCGTTTTCCATATGGAACAATAATTTTATTGTTGCCATTTTCTTGAGTAGGAATAAGCGTAGTGTCTTTATTTTCCTCGTTAACAATCGCTCTTCCTTCTGCATCAATTGCTATGTCAATATTTCGCTTGAAGGTTTGAGGGCGATTGTTTGAAATGAAAATAATATCTTGATCACTTAGTTGATCGCCGACAGCAAGATTTTCTGATGTGGAAGTAGGAGTTGTAGGTAATAAGAGATAACCAATAGCAATAAAAATTAAAGCCACAGCAGCAATACTTGAATAGAAATATATCTTTTTTCTCTGTCTAAATCTTGTATTTGATGAAATAATCTTTTGTAACAGAACAGTCCGGTTTATTTCATCTATTTCTTCTTGATTGAGTTTATAATTCAATAAAAAAACTTCTGCTTCCTCCAAAAGAGGAAGCAAGTCTGGATTGTTTGATTTGAAATCAGCCCAATACGTGTCCAATTCATCACTTCCTATTATTTTCCATTCCAGGAATCTTTGATCCTGTAAAAAATCCAAATAAGTTTTATACATAAGATTTATAAAGGTATAATTCACTAAATGTATCCTTCATACGCGCGAGATTTATTTCGCGTATACTATAAAAGACACATCCGAATTTAATCTATTGCCAAATTTTGGGAATAAATTAAATTTTTAACATTTCGGGTTTCAAACTTGAAAGTAGTAGGAAAAACAGAGGAACAGAGTATTTTTCACGAATAAGACTGAGGCCTTGATGGACTAATTTACGACATGCAGGGATAGTAATGTTCATAATTTGAGCAACTTGCTCATAATCATATTCTTGAGCATATCTCAAATAAACGGCTTCTCTTTGGCGGGGAGTTAAAAGGTTGAGCATTTGTTCGATCTTTCTTTTTGTTATTTCATGCTCTTCCTGGGTAATTAATCGGTTATCAATACTAATATGAATATTGAAAGGCATTTCTTCAAGTTCAGGATTTAAAGGCAAACCTACAGAGATTATACTGGTTCTTTCTAAATTCAGAAGTCTGTTTTTTAAGCTCTTGAATAAAAAGAACTTTATGTTATTTATTCTTTTTAAGTCGGCTTCCGTTTTGCAAAGATTAAAGAAAACATCGTGAATAGCATCCATGATTATATCTTGATCGAAACCTAGATGTAATGCATAAGAATATAGATCATTTATATAATTATTATAAATGGCTGTTAGTTCTGATGTTTTCATCTCCAAAAATAGTTGTTTTTTTGTGAATAAGTTGTGTTTCCATTTCACAAATCCGTATGCTTTCTCTGTAAATGGGCAATCAACCCTTGTGCGCAGTCTTCGACCAAGTCTAAAACCAACTCAAATCCGTCGGCTCCACCGTAGTAAGGGTCCGGAATATGGTCGTGAAGCAGCCGGTTTGTAAAATCGGTAAAAAGATGGATATGAGCCATACTTTCGGCAGTAGGAGCCATCTTCTGCAATTGGACGATGTTATGCTGGTCCATGCCGATGATGTAATCGAACCGGAAAAAATCGTCGTATTCGACAGGACGGGAGCGCGAGGAAAGTATATAACCCCTCCGGGCAGCATGACTCCGCATCCGGCTGTCGGGGAGTTCGCCGGCATGGTAGGAGATCAGTCCGGCCGAATCGACCTCGACAGCCCTTTCCAATCCGGCTTTTTTGATCTGTACCCGCATCACCTCTTCGGCTGCCGGCGAACGGCAGATGTTTCCTAAGCAGACAAATAAAATACGTGTTCGATCAGCCATCGTTATTTTTTAGTGACAATGACCCGTTGGGTCGGTTTGAGATGTTCGTTACGGAATGCGGTTTGCCGAACCACTGCTTCTGCCAGTTCGCGGAAAGCCATTCCGGTAATACTATCGGGATTGAGTGCCACCGGCTCGCCGTTATCCCCTCCTTCACAGATGCTCTGTACGATCGGAATTTGTCCTAATAACGGAATGTCCATCTCCTCTGCCAAGCGTTTTCCACCCTCTTTCCCGAAGATGTAATATTTGTTTTCAGGTAGCTCGGCAGGCGTAAACCAGGCCATGTTTTCGACCAGTCCCAAAACCGGAACATTGATTTTTTCGCCGATGAACATGCTGATTCCTTTACGGGCATCGGCGAGGGCAACCTCTTGCGGGGTACTTACGACAATGGCGCCGGAGATCGCAAGGGTTTGCACCATTGTCAGGTGTATGTCGCTGGTCCCCGGCGGAAGATCGATCAGAAAATAATCCAATTCTCCCCAGTTGGCGTCGGCAATCAGTTGTTTCAAGGCATTGCTGGCCATCGAACCGCGCCACAAAATGGCATCTTCCTTGTTGACGAAAAAGCCGATGGAGAGCAACTTGACGCCGTAGTTTTCTGCCGGCTCGATCAGTTCGCGTCCGTCTACATTGACCATGCAGGGACGTGCCTCTTCTACTCGGAACATTTTCGGTAGAGAAGGGCCGAAGATATCGGCATCCAATAATCCGACTTTATAACCCAAGGAGGCCAGGGCAACTGCGATATTGGCAGCCACCGTACTTTTCCCTACCCCACCTTTTCCTGAAGAAACGGCAATGATGTTCTTTACCTGCGGTAACAGTTTGTCCGGTTCCGGACGCGGGGCCTGCTTGGCATGTACCTGAATGTTGCCTTTGATTTCGACCTCCTGACCGACATAAGTCAAGATCGCTGTTTCGGCAGCTTTCACCACCGATTTGATAAATGGATCGTTCGGTTTTTCAAAAAGGAGCGAAAAGCTGACCTTCTTGCCGTCGATCCGGATGTTATCTTCTACCATCCCCATGGATACGAGGTCTTTGCCCGTACCCGGATAACGCACTTTTTCAAGCGCTTCCATTATAAGTTTCGGATATATTGCCATCTCTGTTATTGGTTTTATACGTGTTTATTTTCCGGAGGCCAATGCACTCCGTTTGCTACGGTTGAAACTGCGATACGGATCGTACTCGATTTCCACATCCGGCTCAATCAGTTCTTCTCTCTCTTCACAAACAAACCGGATGTACTTAATGTTCAATCCCCGATCTAACCATTGTTGCTCATAATAGGTCCGGATCGATAAAATGGCGTCGGCCGATCCGGAGTGATACAGGTCGTCGGTACTGCAAAGTACCGGATAGCGGTTGGCTTTAACCATCTCACAGGTATAGAGATACATGAACTGACTGTCTGTCTTCAAGTGAATGATACCTTTGTCGCTCAAGATTTCTCTGTACAGTTTCATAAACCGGGTGGAAGTAAGTCGTTTATTTATCTTTTTCATTTGAGGATCGGGGAAAGTCAGCCAAATCTCGGCCACCTCTCCGGGTGCGAAAAAACGGGAGATCAACTCGATGCTGGTACGCAGAAACGCGACGTTTGTCATACCGTTTTCGTATGATTCTTTTGCGCCTGTCCACATACGAGCCCCTTTGATGTCTACGCCGATAAAATTTTTCTCTGGAAACAATTTCCCTAACCCTACCGTATATTCTCCTTTTCCGCAACCCAACTCCAATACGATGGGGTGGTCGTTCTTGAAAAAGAGCGAATGCCATTGTCCCCTCATTTCAAATCCTTTTTCCTGAAGAACGGAAAAAGGATATTGAAATACATGGGGATATCCTGCCATGTCGTCGAATTTTGCCAATTTATTTTTTCCCATGCGGCAAAGATATAAAAAACATACCGTTTCTTTTTCTCAAATTCGGGTTATCCCTTCACGATGAGGTCGATCAGGTTTAATTCTTCCGGAGAGAAGCGGGTGTTTTCAATGGCTTTCAAGTTGTCGGCCAACTGTTCGACCGAGCTGGCCCCGATAATGACGGAGGTGACGGCCTGATCTTTCAGCAGCCATGCCAATGCCATTTGCGAGAGCGTTTGCCCGCGTTTACCGGCCAGTTCGTTTAACGTATGTAAATGAGCCAGCAGTTCGTCGGTCAGCATCTCTTTTTTCAAGAATTTATTCTTGGCCATTCGCGAATCTTCCGGAATACCGTTCAGATACCGGTCGGTAAGCAATCCTTGTGCCAGAGGAGAAAAGGCGATAAATCCTGTTCCGTTTGCTTGTGCCTGTTTCAAAATTCCCTCTTCTTCCGGTTCTCGGTTGATCATGTTGTACCGGCCTTGATACAACAGGCAGTGCACATCTCTTTCCGCCAAATACCGATAGGCAAAAGCCGCCTCTTTTTCCGGATATTTGGAGATCCCGACATACAGTGCTTTCCCTTGCCGGACGATGTCGACCAGCGTTTGGAGTGTCTCTTCCAACGGCGTATCCGGATCGTACCGATGCGAATAAAAAATATCGACATAATCTAAATTCATCCGTTTCAGGCTCTGGTCTAAACTGTTCATGAGGTATTTGCGCGATCCCCATTCTCCGTACGGACCGGGCCACATGTCGTGTCCGGCTTTTGTCGAAATGAACAGTTCGTGTCGGTAGGGTTGAAACGATTTTTTCATGATCATGCCGAACGTCTCTTCGGCCGATCCGTAAGAGGGTCCATAATTGTTGGCGAGGTCGAAATGGGTGATGCCCCGATCGAACGCATAATGAGCCATGTGTTGCGAATTGGCGAATGTATTTACATCGCCGAAATTGTGCCACAATCCCAACGAGATTTCGGGTAACAGGATACCGCTGCGACCACACCGGCGAAATTTCATCCCATTGTCGTATCGCCGGTCATTAGGAGCATAAATAGGTTGTATCATATTAATTGAATTTTAGTGAAACGATCTTTTGTATAACAAATATAAGCCGTTTTTCGGAAAAAAATCGTTTTTGCAATAAGTGTTTTTTTAGAACCTCAACAGAAATGGCGCGAAGTCGAAAAAAGGTTTTGGAATCTACTTGCCCTGCCGGAACAGAAAAAAAACTATCTTTGCAAGTATGAAAAAACAGGCGTATCTCCTTTTTCCTTTGCTGACGACTCTATTGGTACTGCTTTTTGTAGGCGGAGTGGTATGTGGACCTGTGTCGATTCCGTTACAAAGTGTAGCCGACATTCTACTCGGAGATGAATCGTTGTCGCCGGCCTGGCGGAATATTGTGTTTCAAAACCGTATTCCGCAGACCGTTACCGCACTGTTGGCAGGCGCATCCTTGTCGGTCGGCGGTTTGTTGCTGCAAACTCTGTTTCGCAATCCTCTTGCCGGTCCTTCCATTTTGGGGATCAGCGATGGTGCTAATTTAGGTGTCGCCGCCGTTATGCTTTATTTCGGTGGTTCGTTGAGTGAAATCGATTTGCCGGTCAGTGGTTATCTCGCAGTCGTGCTGGCGGCCTTTGCCGGTGCCCTCTGTGTGTTGGGACTGATCTTGTTCTTCTCCGTGAAAGTGCGAAACAATGTCATGTTGTTGATTATCGGTATTATGATCGGATATTTGGCTTCATCGTTTATTTCCTTGTTGAATTATTATGCGTCGACCGATAAAGTACATGCTTTTGTCATGTGGGGATTGGGTAGTTTTTCGAGTGTTTCGCTCCGGCAATTGCCCTATTTCTCGATCTGTTCCCTGGCCGGGTTGTTTCTGGCGATTCTTTTAATCAAACCGTTGAATGCCTTATTGTTGGGTGAGATGTATGCAGCCAATTTGGGTATTCGTGTCAAACGAGTCCGATTGCAGATCCTGCTCTGTACCGGATTATTGACAGCTTCCACTACCGCTTTTTGCGGTCCGATCTCCTTTATCGGGCTGGCAGTACCACATATCGCACGTTTGTTGCTTGGCTCCTCCAATCATAAAATGTTGCTCCCCGTTACCCTGTTGGCAGGCGCTTGCATGGCTTTGTTGTGCAACTTCCTAATGGTGCTTCCTGGTACTTTGAATATGCTTCCGCTCAATGCTGTTACACCGGTTTTAGGTGCTCCTGTGATTATGTATGTGATTTTCAATCGGAAAAATATCCGGTATTTTGACTGATTATGGAAAAGAAACGGGTTTTGGAAACAAAAGGGCTGCAGATTGGCTACCGCTTGAAAGGAGGAGAGAAAAATGTGGTGCATGAACAACTGGACTTAGTACTCTACGCCGGCGAAGTAACCTGCCTTTTAGGTCTGAATGGGGCCGGAAAATCGACGCTGCTGCGTACACTCTGCGGCTTTCAGCCTCCACTGGCCGGCGAAGTCTATTTGATGGGCAAACGATTGGCCGATTATTCGCAGATGCAGTTTTCGTTGACGGTGGGGGTGGTGCTGACGGAAAAAACAAATGCCGGAGGTATTACAGTGTTCGATCTGGTTTCGTTGGGCAGACATCCGTATACGGACTTTTTCGGACGCCTGAAACCGGCAGATCGTGAGGTGATCCATGCGGCTATGGAGGCGGTAGGAATTGCACACAAGGCCAATCGGTATGTGTCTGAACTGAGCGATGGTGAACGGCAAAAGGTGATGATTGCCAAAACGTTGGCTCAAGAATGTCCGGTTATTCTGTTGGATGAGCCGACGGCCTTTTTAGATGTGAGCAGCCGGATCGAAATCATGGCGCTTCTGCATACGCTGGCAGCCGGACAGAAAAAGGCGGTTCTGCTCTCTACTCATGATTTGGATTTAGCGATCCAGATGGGCGACTGTTTGTGGTTGCAACAAAAAGAACGGTCCATGCGCTGCGGAGCTCCTGAAGACCTGATTATGCGAGGCGATTTCGGTCGCTTTTTTGAGAAGAAAGGCCTCTCTTTCGATGCCGTAACCGGCAAATTGGTGGCGGATGCTCCTGCGAATCCTGTCGGGGTGGACGGAGATCCGTTGGTGGTCCGTTGGATTGAAAACGCGCTTCTTCGAAATGGATTTTTGCCGGTCGCTTTCGGAAAGGGGCGGGTGCAGATAACCGGACTGGCCCCCGACAGATTGCAATTGCATGGGCTCGACGGAACTGTACGGACATGTACATCGGTGGCCGCATTGATGGCGGAAATATATCGGATGAAGATATAATATCGTGCTTTTTTTTCCGTTGTTTAAGGCGATGGGACCACGAACGGTCCTTTCCTGTTCAATACACGTATTTTATTATGGAAAATATATATGACTCCCGACATCGTCTGAAATTTGTTTTTATTTTCACCGCCATTCTGATCGCTATCGCTTCGCTTGTCGTGTCGGATATGCTGATCAAAAACCTGGCGCGGGAAGAACGTCAGAAAATGGAAGTCTGGGCAGATGCAACCCGCTTGACTGCCAGTCCGGATCCGGAACTTGACATGTCTTTGGTTTTGAAAATTATACAAGGTAATACCACGATCCCGGTAGTCCTTTGCAATGAAAAAGACAGTATCATTGCCGACAAGAACATCGATTTTCCGGAAAAAGAGCGAGAAACATTTATGCAGGCGAAGGTCAAAGAACTGAAAAACAAGAATACGATCGTGATTGATATGGGCGACGGTACGTATCAGTATGTTTATTATGACGACTCGATTATCCTGAAACGGCTGTTGATTTATCCGTATGTACAATTGAGTGTGGTCTTTGTCTTTATCCTGATCGCCTTTCTGGCATTGGCCAGTACGAAGCGGGAGGAACAAAATAAAGTATGGGTGGGGTTGTCGAAAGAGACGGCTCATCAACTCGGAACGCCGATCTCTTCGTTGATCGCCTGGATGGAGTATTTGAAAACCAAAGAGGTCGATTCGACCTTGCTGGCTGAAATGGAAAAAGATGTGAAACGGTTGGAAATGATTGCCGAACGCTTTTCGAAAATCGGTTCGAACCCCGATCCGGTCCCGATGGATATCAATCGGTCGGTTCAGACGGCTTTGGGATATATGAGTTCGAGAATTTCTTCGAGGGTGAAAATTCAAACGAAATTAGAAAAAGAACCATTGCCGGTATTGATGAATGAGGCGTTGTTTGCCTGGGTAATCGAAAACTTGATAAAGAATGCAGTGGATGCGATGGAAGGACAGGGTGTCATCGACATCCGGATCGAAAATCGCGAGAAGCATGTGCGGATCGATGTTTCCGACACCGGGAAAGGTATTGCAAAATCGAAGTTCAAAACAGTTTTCAATCCGGGATATACCACTAAGAAACGCGGATGGGGACTTGGATTGTCGCTGGTGAAACGCATTATCGAATCGTATCACGGAGGGAAAATTTTCGTCAAGAGTTCGGAGCTTGGAAAGGGGACGACTTTCCGTATCGAGCTGCAGAAATATAAAGGATAGACAGGGGAGGACGAAAAAAATATAGAACTGTTTTGCATTTGTGTTTTGTTTTTTCGTACCTTTGCAAGGTTTTTACACTAAAAGGCTTTGGGAAAGTTTAAATTGTATAACATAGATTTGAAAAATCTCACTCCGGGAGTACACGAATTCGAGTATCTTTTGGAGAATAAGTTTTTTGTGGACATAGACGGAGACGAGGTTCGGAAAGGGAAAGTGAATGTGACGCTTTCTGTGAAACGGTCGGCCTATATGTTTGACATGAATTTTCAGCTTGAGGGGGTTGTAATGGTTCCATGCGACAGATGTTTGGACGACATGGAAATACCTGTAAACACCCGGAATCGTCTGGTCGTTAAATTCGGAAAGGAATATGCGGAAGAGAATGACGAAATCGTAATCGTTCCGGAAGAAGAGGGAGCGATTAACATCGCTTGGTTTCTGTACGAATTTATCGCATTGGCTATCCCGATGAAGCATGTACATGCTCCGGGAAAATGCAACAAGACCATGTCGTCGAAATTGAAAAAGCATACGGCGAAAAGTATGGACGATGATGATGACGACCTGTATGAAAATGAATTGGAGGCGGATGATCTCTCCCTCGATGACGAACCGACCGCTACCGACCCGCGTTGGGACGGTCTGAAAGGATTACTTGAGAACGATAACAATTAAATACATAAAAAAATGGCACATCCTAAAAGAAGACAAGGAAAAACAAGAACAGCCAAGAGAAGAACGCACGACAAGGCTGTCGCTCCTACAATGGCTATTTGCCCGAACTGTGGCGCATGGCATATTTACCATACAGTTTGCGGCGAATGCGGCTATTATAGAGGAAAGTTAGCGATCGAAAAAGAAGCTGCGGTATAAGTTTATCTCGACAGATGATAGTTGGATAAACAAAAAAATAGCCCTAAAAAAACTTTTAGGGCTTTTTTTTAATCAGAGGGTAAAACCTCGTTAAATTTTGAAAGGTATGGATACGATAAATGCAGTGATAACAGGTGTTGGTGGATACGTTCCGGAAGATGTATTGACAAATGAAATGCTTTCGCAGATGGTCGATACGACGGACGAGTGGATTATGACGCGTGTCGGTATCAAAGAGCGTAGAATATTGAAAGGCGAGGGACGCGGAACATCCTATATGGCTATTCGGGCGGTAGAGCAATTGCTTGAAAAAACAAAAGTCGACCCGAAAGAGATAGAGATGCTTATGATTGCGACGACAACTCCGGATCATCACTTCCCGACGACGGCTTCTATTATTGCCTATCAAACTGGTTGTGAAAATGCAATGACTTTCGATTTGCAGGGAGCCTGTGCCGGTTTTTTATATGCACTCGAAACCGGAGCGAATTATATCCGTTCGGGAAGATATAAAAAAGTAGTTGTGGTGGCAGGAGATAAAATGACTGCAGTCACCGATTATACTGACCGGTCGACTTGTCCGCTTTTCGGAGACGGGTGCGGTGCCGTGTTATTAGAACCGACAACCGAGCCGATCGGCGTGATGGATACGATCTTGAAAACCGACGGATCCGGCTATCCGCACCTGATTATGAAATCGGGAGGATCGGCTTATCCGCCTACCTTGGAAACGGTTCAAAACCGGGAACATTTCGTCTATCAGGAGGGGAAGAACGTTTTTAAAAACGCCGTTTCGGATATGGCGGATGTAGCGGCTGAAATAGCCGAACGAAACCGGTTGACCCACGACGACATAGCCTGGATTGTTCCTCATCAGGCAAATATGCGTATTATCGATGCGACAGCCAAACGGTTGGGTGTGGACATCAACAAGGTAATGGTCAATATCCAAAAATATGGAAATACCAGTGCCGGGACGATTCCGCTCTGTCTCTGGGAATGGGAAGATCGCTTGAAAAAAGGCGATAACCTGATCTTGGCTGCTTTTGGGGCCGGCTTTACATGGGGCGCCGTTTACTTGAAATGGGGATATGATGGAACAGAAGCATAAATCGGGATTTGTCAATATCGTCGGAAATCCGAATGTCGGAAAATCGACGTTGATGAACCGTCTGGTGGGAGAGCGTATTTCGATTATCACATCGAAAGCACAGACAACCCGCCACCGGATCATGGGTATTGTCAACACCGATGACATGCAGATTGTCTATTCCGATACACCGGGCATTTTACGGCCGAATTATAAGTTGCAGGAATCCATGCTCGGCTTTTCGGAGTCGGCATTGGGCGATGCTGATGTACTGTTGTATGTGACGGATGTCATTGAAACAGTCGATAAGCATGAAGATTTTTTGGAGAAAGTAAAAAAAATGACCTGCCCGGTGCTGCTTCTGATTAATAAAATTGATCAGACCAACCAGGAAGCATTAGAAACACTGGTCGCTTATTGGAACGAACTGTTGCCCGAAGCTGAGATCATTCCGATATCAGCCCTCTCCAATTTTAATATCGATCATGTAAAACGCCGGGTAGAAGAGTTAATGCCCGAATCACCTCCTTATTTCGAAAAAGATGCGTTGACCGACAAACCGGCACGTTTCTTTGTTACCGAAATTATCCGCGAAAAGATCCTCCTTTATTATCAGAAGGAAATTCCGTATGCGGTGGAAGTGGTCGTCGAACTCTTTAAGGAGGAAAACGACCTGATTCGTATAAAGGCGTTGATTATTGTAGAGCGTGATTCCCAAAAGGGAATTGTTATCGGTCACCGCGGACAGGCTTTGAAAAAGGTCGGGGCGATGGCCAGAAAGGATATCGAACGTTTCTTCGACAAAAAAGTCTTTTTGGAAATGTATGTCAAGGTCGAAAAAGATTGGCGTAACCGTGACAATATGTTGAAGAACTTCGGTTATCAGTTGGACTAACGTAAAGAAATTTGTTTTTATGGGAAATATAGTAGCAATTGTCGGACGACCGAATGTAGGGAAGTCGACCTTGTTTAACCGCCTGACACAGAGCAGACAGGCGATTGTGAATGAGGAGGCGGGCACTACACGCGACCGCCAGTATGGAAAGGTCGAATGGACGGGAAAGGAGTTTTCGCTGATTGATACCGGCGGATGGGTGGTCAATTCGGAAGATATCTTCGAGGGAGA